>CP064970.1:1373850-1717312 GCA_016699305.1 Alphaproteobacteria bacterium | reverse complement strand
GAGGCAAGGTCTCGCGGATCGTGCTTTCGATCACCCGCGCCCCGGCAAAACCGATCTGCGCGCCCGGCTCGCTGATATGAATATCGCCCAGCATGGCAAAAGAGGCGCTGACTCCGCCCGTCGTGGGGTCGGTGAACAGCACCACGACCGGTAAGCCGGCCTCTTTGACCATCTGCACGGCGATCACCGTGCGCGGCATCTGCATCAGCGATAAGGCGCCCTCTTGCATGCGCGCGCCGCCCGAGGCGGGAATAAGCAGCAAAGACATGCGATTGGCCACGGCCTTGCCGGCGGCGGTCAAGATGCCCTCGCCCACCGCCATGCCCATCGAGCCGCCCATAAAGCTGAAATCAAACGCCGCCACCACCACGCCCTGACCGTCGATCAGCCCTTGGGCCACCAAGATGGCGTCGTTGCGTCCTGTACGGGCGCGCGATTCCTTGATCCGGTCGATATAACGCTTTTGATCCCGGAAGCGCAGCGGATCGGCCGTCACCTGCGGAACGTCGATCAACGCATAACGGCCCTCGTCGAACAGCATCTGCAAACGCTGCAGGACCGGCAAACGCAGATGATGTCCGCAATGGCGACAAACCCGCGCATTGTCGGCCAGTTCGCGGTGAAACAGCATGGTGGCGCATCCGGGGCATTTCTCCCACAGATTATCGGGCACCTCGCGCTTGCTGACCAAAGCCTGAATACGCGGGCGCACCAAATTCGTCAACCAGTTGCTCATTCAAAACGACCTCTGTCCATGGTAGCTGGGCCAAGCTTTCATGTCCGGGGCCGAATTGTCAATCATGGCTTCAAAAGAACCAGGGAATACATGCTCGATATGCCTCTAATATGTTGAAGAGAAAATGAAACAAATACCGCCATCTAATTTTGGCGCAGAAACATATATGCGGAACAATATATCCTCTGCAGACGGAGGATTCCCATGCCTAGAAAAATTTTCGCACCTAATCTGCAGTCATTCCAATTCCATATTACCCGTAAGGAGCAAGTCGCGAGGGAATTGAGAGAAGGCTCTTCGTTTTTTCAGGACGGGGGTGAGGTAAGCCTATCCGGTGAGCGTGAAATGCTCGACCTTGGCCTCGTTACGCCCGTGGCGAATAGAGGACTCGTGTGAGGACCGAGGAATGGAGCGTTAGGAAACGCGCCATTCCTGCGCCCATCGCGCCACTTGGGCCTGGGCGGTGGCGCAAGCCATGTCCGAGGCCACGCGCGATGTATAACGCGCTGCATCCCAGCCAAAATACCGGTCTTCCACGGCATCGATCAGAAAGCGCGCCGTCAGCTCCCACGAGATGCGCGCCATGGCCCATAAGGCGGCATCTGGATATTGGGCGTCATAGCCCTGGGCACAGGCCAACACTGCATCGTGTTGAGCCACCGGATTGTCGGGACCTGCCGGACAGCATAAGGAACGCAGCATATCGCCCAGATCCGTTCCCGGATGGGCGGGCATGAAAGTGTCGAAATCCACCAGTGCATAGGGTAGATCGTCGCGGAAAACGATGTTGTTGACGCGCGGATCGCCATGGATCAGTTGCTTCTCCGCCGTCGGCCAGACACGATAGACATCATGCGCGTCGAGGGCTTGGCTCGCCAAATGCTCCCATTGAGTGCTGGGCGCGGCATAGGTCAACTCGGCCAGTCGAACCATATAGTGATCAAAATCGTGGAAATGCGGGATCACGCTGCGCGGCCACAAAGAGGGGTGCAAATCACGCGCTGCCCGGTGATAGACACGTAAAAACCGCCCCAATTCCCCCGCCGTGGCGGCGGATGGCGCGGGACAGCCGCTCTGCCCCTCGATAAAGGGATAGCAACGATAATAATGACCATGTCGACGCAGCCAGGGCAGGCCGTTGAACAGTCGATATTGCGGAGTCACCAGGCCCTTTTGTCCCAGCGCATTCGAAATCGAGGCAAAATCTTCGATGCGGTCAGGCGGGTAATCGACATGCAGGCGCTGGATCACCCATGATTGCCCGTCCACCGTGGCGCGCAGTGTGGCGTTGTACATGCCTTCGGTCAGCTCGACCACATCATAGAAGCGGCGCAAATCAGGGTCAGGCGCTTGGCCCGGAGAAAGCGAGTCGATCAGATGAACGAGAACGTCATTCGGCGCGTTTGGCGTCAAGGCACAAGCAGCCAAGCTCAATTTAGGCGGCTTTCATGCGTCGAGCCAGGCCCGACATCGCGCTATCGGTGGCGCGCACGCGCAGCAGCTCTTCAATCGCCACGGTGTCGGTTTGCTCGGTCAGCTTGATATTGACATGGGCAGGACGAATAAGGGCGCAAGCGACCCCGCCGCGCGTAGCCACCGCCAGATCATCCGAGGGCGAATCCTCGCCCGGGGTTAGGCCCTGCGTGGCCAAAGCGCGATGTGCGACCAAGATAACGCCCAGGGCAAAGCCCTGGGGCGTCTGCACGGCCCATGTCTCTTTACGGATGCGCTCGCCTTGCACCAGACCATCGGCACCCGCATGCTTCAGGGCATCGCTTTGCGGAAAGCCCAAGGCATAGCCCCGCGCGGAATCGCGCAGCAGCGCCGCATAGACTTGATGAATGTCCCGAGAGTGGATCAAGGGCCGCGCGGCATCGTGGATCATCACCACATCTTCGGGCGTCGCTCCGGCTTTGGCCAAAGCCTCAAGACCTCTGTGCACGGATTCTTGGCGCGTCGCGCCCCCGGACGTGGTCATGACATCGGCCAGACCTGCCGTTGCTTGGGCAAATGGCGCATCCTGGCCAGCGCCGATGGCAACCATGACCCCGGCGGTTTCCTCCAACGCCAAAAAAGCCTCGATCGACCAGCGGATCGTGGGTTTTCCAGCCAGATCGACATATTGCTTGGGGACCTGTCCGCCAAAACGTGTGCCCGTGCCACCGGCAACAATCAACGCCCACAGGCGCGGCTGAATACTCATCTCTCTCTCGATCCTCTTTTAAAAAAGAGGCCGTGCAAGGCTATTGGCCGACGGCCTCGTCATAATCTGGCGTGATGACCTCGCCTTCCAGGACACCGGGGGCGCCATCGACGCCTTCGTCCATCGCCTGACGCGCCGCTTCCTTATAGGCCTGCGCTGCCGTGCGGCTCATGACTTGGATTTGTCCGACCAACTGGCCACCCGCTTGCACCTCGATCTCGCCATAGCGGATCGTGCCGGTGACGCGGCCGGTGGAACGCACGCGCAATTTATGCCGCACGCTCAGCTCGCCTTCAAAAGTTCCGGCGATATCGGCGTCTTCGATCTCGACGCTGCCGCGAAAAACGCCCGATTGCGCCACTTCGATCAACTGGCCGTCGCGCAAGCGCGCCTCGACCGTGCCTTCGACGACCAGGGCGTCGCATGCGGAAATCTCACCCGCCAGGGTGATGCTGGGACCCACGATCAAGCGGCGCATATCCGCCGTCACCGCGCTGCCGGCGCGATCGGCCATGCCGCGTTGGCTCATCTGCTGGGTGGTCATCTCTAAACGCCGCGCTGCCTCGCGCAAATTGCGCGGACCTTGCACCGCCGTCGGCGCAGGAGCCACCATCGCCTCGGTCGTTCCCGGCTGACGCACGGCCACCGGAGCGCGCAACGAAGGCTGCCGCATTTGGGGCGTGGCGGGATTGGGTCGGCGCTGGAACATGCTTCCTCCGTCCTGGCGTGGCGGCATGGGAAAATCCTTTCGCAGGTGTAGATGATCTTGGTAGCACAAGCCCGGCCCGACCTCAAGCCTTCCTGTAAGAGATAGGGCACAAGAAAATCATTGTTATTGAGGCTTCAAGGGCGTTTCTCAGACAGCGCATCTATGAAATCGTCAGCGATGGGTATTTTGGGGGAAAAAGTTTGACGCTGCGATATCCCTCACGCGCCACGGCGGTGCATAGATCGAACCATTCGCAACCGGCGCATGCTTGGCGGATAGTCCCTGCGGCGAATTCTTGGCGTAGAATTCTGACATACTCTGGCGTTAAACGCAGTCTATACCCGGATTTTAGAGGGAGGCGCAAAAACGCGCTCAGTGTGGCCAGGGCCATGTCATCGCGGCGCGCCGCATCTCCCTCTAAACAATGCCTCGCGATATCCGCTGGGCAACTCGGATCACATTGCAGGACTTGGCATAAATCGTCTTTTGCCCCGTAAACAATTTCAATCTCTGTCGTACCCTCGCTGATTCCCTTCATCTTGTTTGAAAAAGAATCCGAGAAAACCTGCGTATATCCTTGACCGATATAGGTCAGCATACACAGCAAATGATGACCACGTAGTTTGATAGTGGGGCGTTCCAAAATCAGACCCCTATTTTCCGATACAGAATTCGCGGAACACAGCGTCCAGGATATCCTCGACATCGATGCGGCCTATCAGGCGTTCCAGGGCGCGGGCGGATAGGCGCAGGTCTTCGGCGGCCAGCTCGGCGGCGGGGGCGGATAATGAGCGGGTGAGGCCCTCGATGGCGTCTTGCAGGGCCAGGCGGTGCCTGTGGCGCGTCAGCACGGGCGATTCTTGGGCCAGGCCGGTCTCCGCCGCCTGTTTGATATGCGCCACGATGGCCGATGTCAGATCGTCCAGCCCCGCTCCGGTCACCGCCGACACATAATGCACATGCGGGCCGTGTAAGGGAGGATCGGGCGGGCCGATATCGCGCTTGGTCACGACGATCAAACCGTTCCCCGCCGTCAAAGGGGCCTCGGGGGCCAGGGGATCCATCAAGCGCAAGACCAGATCGGCGCGATCGGCATGATCCAGGGCGCGGCGCATGCCTTCTTGCTCGATGGCGTCGCCTTCGGCGCGAAGCCCCGCCGTATCGGTCAGAATGACGGGATAGCCGCCAAGGTCCAAAGGCACCTCGATGGCGTCGCGCGTGGTGCCCGGCACGGGCGAGACGATGGCCGCCTCTTTGCGGGACAAGGCGTTCAGCAGGCTAGACTTGCCCACATTGGGCGGCCCCAGCAACACCACCCGCGCGCCCTGGCGGATCAGCTGGCCGCGCGTGGTCCCCGATTTCAGATAAGCGGCCATGGAATCGCGCAAGGCGCCCACCGCCTGGGCCGGGAAGATCAGATCGGCCGCGTCGTCCTCGTCGGGAAAGTCCAATCCTGCCTCGACCTGGGCCAATAAGGCGATCACCTGGCGACGCCAGGATTCGACCAATTCCGATAATCCGCCTTCCATTTGTCGCAAGGCTTGGCGACGCTGAGCCTCAGTCTCGGCAGCAATCAGATCGGCCAGACCCTCGACCTCGGTCAAGTCCAGGCGGCCATGGTCAAAGGCGCGGCGGGTGAATTCTCCCGGCTCGGCAGGACGCAGACCGGGCATCGAGGATAATGCGCCAAATATCGCGGCCAGCACCGCCCGTCCACCATGCACATGCAGCTCGGCCACATCCTCGCCGGTAAAACTGTGCGGCGCGGGAAACCATAGGGCCAGTCCCTTATCCAAAATCGCGCCCGATGCGGGATCGGTGAAATCGGTCAGCACGGCGCGGCGCGGTTGCGGCACGGCACGACCAGCGCGCAAGGCGGATAGGCTTACCTGCGCGCACGGCCCCGATACGCGAATAACCGCCACTCCCGCCCGGCCCGGCGCGCTGGAGAGGGCATAGATCGTGTCGGGTCTGGGGTTCAAGGCGGACATGATCCCCTCTTTGGCGGCTTATTCCTCGCCCGTCAACATGATGGCCGAGATCTGGCGGCCACCTTCGCCTTCTCCGCGCTGGGCGGTGCGACGATAGCTGAAAAAGCGGGCGGGGTCGGCATAGGTGTCATGCGGCAGCACGCTGCCCGCCGCGATGCCGCAAGATTGCAGGCGTATAGACACATAGGCCGGAAGATCGAACAGAAAACTGCCAGGACGCTGCGAAGGGATGAAGAATCGATGGCAGACCTCGTCATGAGCCAGGAATTGGTCGCGGAAATCGCCGTTCACCTCGTAGGATGGCTGGCGAATGCACGGGCCCACGGCGGCATGGATCCAACCCCGGCGCGCGCCCATGCTTTCCATCACATCGATGGTCGCCTCGATCACACCGCCCAGCGCGCCGCGCCATCCGGCATGGACGGCAGCCACGACTCCCGAACCGGAATCGGCCATCAGCACCGGGGCGCAATCGGCGGTCAACACGCCCAGCATCAGCCCCGGCACGGCGGTTACCAAGGCATCAGCCTCGGGCTGCGCCTGTGCGCTGGACGAACGGTCTATGACGCATACGCGGGTAGAGTGGCATTGGCGCAAGGTGAACAGGTGGTTCACGCCCACATCAAACTGCCCCGCAACCAAGGCGCGGTTCTCGGCGACGGCGGCGGGCGAGTCTGAAAGAGCGGATGAGCAATTCAGCGAACGATACGGCCCATTACTCACTCCACCCTCGCGTGTGAAGAAGCCATGACGCACGCCGTGCAATGCGGCAAGATGAGGTTCCGTAAGCAATCCGATCATGGCTTTGTTGTGCAGAATGCATCGATTCGGGTCAAGTCGCTTGGCAGATAGGCCAAGGCCAGCATGTCGCCGCCCATCTCTCCCGCTTGCGAATCCGTGCCGCATAAGCGCCGCAAGGCATGATGGATGTCGCCTTGTACGCCTAAATTCGATAGGAGCTTTGCTTGTGTGAGCACCGCGCTGGTTTGCGCCCCGCTTCTTTGTCCAAGAGCCGTCAAAGCGGCAAAATCCACACCGGCGCTGATATCCGTTTGACCGGGCGCAGTTAACACATCGGCGTGTTCGCCGCGATGGATGGCGCGAAGGCTGGACGCACCCGATGGCCGTGTGTAGCCATAATCCACGATCAAGGCCGCCCCGCCTTTATGCGCGATGCGCGCGGCGATATCCAAGGCGATGGATTGGGCGGCGGGGCACAGCTCGACCACCCAGCCGATGGGGGCTTGGGCGCGGATATCCTCGGGCACCAGCAGGGCCAGGCGTGGATCGGCCGGTCCCAGAGCAAAGGATAAAGCGTCCGTCGTCGAGTCCACCGTCACCAGGCGTTCGCGCCATGCGCCATCCTCGCCGCGCAGGATTTGCCGAATGGGCAAGGCGTCAAAGAACTCATTGGCCACCAGCCACAAAGGACCGTCGGGCAAGTCTGCGCAGGTGTCGTGCCAGACGACATTGAATCCGGTCAAAGCTTGACGCTGCACATCGCGCAAGACGGGGCTGATCTCGACCAGATGGATATGCGCGGCCTTGACGAATCCCGGGACCATCGCCCGCGTCGCCGCCAGCATATCGGCCATCAGCCGACCGCGACCGGGGCCAAGCTCGGCCAAGATGAAAGGGGACGGACAGCCTTGCTCTTGCCACAGCCGGGCTAGGGCCAAACCGATGGCGGCACCAAACAACCCGCTCAGCTCGGGGGCGGTCACGAAATCGCGGCCTATGGGATTGGCGGCGCAGTAATAACCATATTCGGGATGCGACAAGGCCAAGCGCATGAACGCATCCAAACGAACCACGCCGCCTTGGTGCGCGATCCACCGCGCGAGCCAATCGGGGTCAGGCGCTGCGGGGGGCATGTCGGCGTCCCATCAGCCACAGCCCGACCACGATCATGGGGGCGGCCAAGACCTGCCCCATCGTGACCCCTCCCCACAGGAAACCGATTTGAACATCGGGTTCGCGGAAAAACTCCATCCCCGCGCGCGCCAGGGCATAACCCAGCAGAAAGACGCCCAGAAGCCGCCCGGGCTTCTCTTTGAATGACGGCAACCGCGCCAGCAGGTTCAGCAGGACGAACAATCCCACCCCCTCAAAGGCCGCTTCATAAAGTTGGCTAGGATGGCGCGGCAACGGCCCGCCATGGGGAAAGACCACACCCCAAGGAGCATCGGTGACCCGGCCATATAGCTCACCATTGACGAAGTTGGCGATGCGTCCCAAAAACAGGCCGATCGGCGCGGCGGCGGCCAGAGGGTCGCCAAAGGCCAACAGATTGATCTTGCGCGCACGGCAAAACCATATCGCCGCCACGACCACCCCCATCAATCCGCCATGAAACGACATGCCGCCGCGCCAGACCTGCAAAATCTCAGCCGGATGCGCCAGATATTGAGGCAGATTGTAGAACAAAACATAGCCCAAGCGTCCGCCCAGGATGACGCCGATCACCGCCCAGGTGAGGAAATCGTCATAATGGATAGGATCGATCCCCCATTTGGGAGCCAGAGCCCGGTACCACCGCCATGCCAGTAACATGCCCACCACATAGGACAAGGCATACCAACGCACGTCAATCGGCCCCAGCGAAAACGCCACGGGATCAATCGGAGGGAAGGCAAGGGACAGCATGGCAACCGGGGGTCCAAAAAAAGGGTTGAAGGGAAAGCCAGACCGGCAGTCTAGACTTGTTCCGGATTGACTTGCCACAAAGACGTGGCAGAGTGAAGCCCAGACATGAAAAAAATATCCTCATCTTCCCGCCCGTCATCATCTCGATCGGCACGCGCGGCACCCGGACTGGAAGCCGCGCTAACCCATGCTTTGCGTGAAGGCGACCTGCCCGGACAAGATATGGCCGCCGCCGCCCGTTCCCTATGTGAATTGGCGCGTTGTCGCGCGCCGGGCCAGGCTGCCTTGCGCGTTCTGGGCCCCGAATCCGCGACCCCGGCGGGAGCCGCGCGCACCGTCGTCGAGGCGGTGATCGAGGATATGCCCTTTGCGCTGGATTCCCTATTGAACGAGTTAACCCGCCAGAATCTACGTATCTTGGCTTTAGCTCATCCGGTTTTGTCGATTCGCCGCGACGAACGCGGCTGCGTGCTGACCTGGGGCGAGAAGGCCATGGGCGCGCCGCGCGAGTTCTTTTTGCATGTGCAGATTGACGGCATCCCCAGCGCACAAAGACGCGAGGAACTCTGCCGCGCCTTGAACGCCACGCTGGCTCATGTGCGCCGTGCCGTGCATGACTGGCCCCGCATGCGCGACCGCGTGCGCCAGATGGCCGGACATAGCTGCAGCCATCCCCAGCAGACCGAGGCTTGCGCGTTTTTAGAATGGCTGGATAAGGACCATTTCGTTTTCCTAGGTGCCTTGGATTATCGGCTGGAAACGCGGCGCGGCCACAAACGTCTTGTGCCGGTGACCGGTTCGGGCCTTGGCCTTTTGCAAGGCGAGGTCAGCTTGCCTTTATTCGAAGGCGCGGGTGGCGGCGCGCCAGCCGCATTGTTGGATATGGCCGATCGCGTCGAGCCGGTCTTGGTCACCAAGACCAGTTTGCGTTCGCCCGTGCATCGTCCGGTCTTTATGGACGCCATCTTTGTGCGCGATGCGACGGGCAAAGCCACCGAACGCCTGCTTGTGGGGTTGTTCTCGTCGCTGGCCTATCGCACCCCGGCGGGTGCCATTCCTTTGTTGCGCGGCAAAATCAGCGAGGCTTTGGCCCATGCCGCCAAAACGCCGGGACGGCACGAGAGGCACTCTCTGGCGCATATCCTGGACACCTATCCGCGCGACGAGCTGTTCGCCCTGAACACGGCAAATCTGGCTCAGCACGCCTTGCGCATCCTGCGCGCGCAAGAGCGCGGACGCTTGACCGTCTCGGTACGCGCGGACCCGTTCGGCTGCCATCTGACCTTTCTGATCCATGTCCCGCGCGAGAGATACGACACCCGTCTGCGTCGCCGGTTCCAAAACGTGCTGGAAGAAATGACCGGCGGGCAGATGGAAGGGTTTCACACCCATCTGGACGATGCCGGTTTGGCCCGTGTGCTGTTGCAGATGCGTTTGCCCGGCGGTTCCGGGCGGCGTCTGCCGTCGCGCGAGGTGATCGAAAAGGCGCTGGCCGAGCAGGCATCCTCATGGCACGACCGTTTGCGCGAGTCCTTGATCACCCAGCAAGGCGAAGCCTTGGGCATGGACGGCATGGCGACCTATGCGGGGGCCTTTGACGAGATTTACCGCGAGACCGTTCCGGCGGCGCGGGCGGCCAGCGATATCGCCTATCTGGCCCGTGTGCGGACGCATGGACGGCTTGAAATCAATCTTAGCCAGCCGCCCGGCTCGGGCCCGGCCATCGCGTTATGTCTGCAACTTTTCCATCGACAAAGCGCGCCCTTGCCCCTATCGGCGGTGCTGCCGACTATCGAGAATATGGGGCTTCGCGTCCAAGCCCAAGGCGGACCGTGGCGCGTAGGCCTGCCGGGCGAGGCGGCGTTGTGGGTACAGGATTTCCACACCCGCACCGAACAAGGTGGGCCGGTGGACCTTGCCGCCATCAAGCCGTTATTCGAAGACGCCTTGCATCAGGTCCTTGACGGGCGGATGGAGGATGACGGATTCAACCGTCTGGTGCTGGCCGCGCGTTTGACGGGGCGCGAGGTGACCTTGCTGCGCGCCTTGGCCCGCGCCATGCGGCAGATGCGCGCGCCCTATGCGCCCGAAACCGTGGCCTCGACACTTGTGGCCTGGCCCGCTTTGGCGCGTCTTTTGGTGGATTTATTCTTGGCCGGGCACGATCCGCGCCTTGGCCCTCAGGGCGATCCTGTTCGCGCGCAAGCATGCCGCAAAGAACTGGAAGAGCGCCTATCCAGCGTATTGAATCTGGACGAAGACACCATCATCCGACGCTTGGCCAATTTGATCGAATCCTGTCTGCGGACCAATTACTTCCAGACGGATGAAACGGGCGCGTTCAGGCCCTGCTTGGCGTTGAAATTCGATAGTCGCTCCATCACCGATCTGCCCGCGCCGCGTCCTTTGGTGGAAACCTTCGTGTACAGTCCGCGCCTTGAGGCCGTGCATCTGCGCGGCGGTAAAGTGGCGCGCGGGGGCATTCGTTGGTCGGACCGGCGCGAGGATTTCCGCACCGAGATTCTGGGCCTGATGAAGGCGCAGATGGTCAAGAACGCGGTGATCGTTCCGGTCGGCTCGAAAGGCGGGTTCGTGGTCAAACGCCCGCCCGCCCAAGGCGGCTTGGCCGAAGAAGGCGTGGCCTGTTACCGCCTGTTCATGGAATCGCTGCTGGACCTGACCGATACGCGCCGAGGCGGCAAGATCGTGCCGCCGCGCCAAACGGTGCGCCGCGATGGCGACGATCCCTATTTGGTGGTCGCGGCGGATAAGGGCACGGCAAGCTTTTCGGATATCGCCAATGAGATTTCCGTTCGGCGCGGATTCTGGCTGGGCGACGCCTTTGCCTCGGGCGGTTCTGCCGGGTACGACCACAAGGCCATGGGCATCACCGCGCGCGGGGCCTTTGTGGCCGTGCGCCGCCATTTCCGCGATATGGGCCACCATATCGACCGCGAAGGCATGACCTGCGTGGGCGTGGGCGATATGTCGGGCGACGTGTTCGGCAACGGCATGCTGCTGGTGCCTTCGACACGTCTGTTGGCCGCCTTCGATCATCGGCATATTTTCTTGGACCCCGATCCCGATCCGGTGGCGTCTTTTGCCGAACGTCAACGCTTATTCGCCCTGCCGCGCAGTTCCTGGGCCGATTACGACACCAAGCGCATCTCATCGGGCGGCGGGGTCTTCGCGCGTACCGCCAAATCGATCAACATATCGCCTGCCGTTCGTGCGCGTTTTGGCCTATCTGCCGAGAGGATGACTCCGGCCGAGCTGATCCGCGCCCTGCTGACCGCGCCGGTCGATCTGTTGTGGTTCGGGGGCATCGGCACCTTTATCAAGGACACCTCGGAAAGCCACACCCAAGCGGGGGATCGCGCCAATGACGGCATTCGCGTGGACGCCCAACAAGTCCGCGCCAAGGTGATCGGCGAGGGGGCCAATCTGGGCCTGACCCAATTCGCGCGTATCAGCTTTGCCCGCGCGGGGGGACGGATCAACACCGACGCCATCGACAATTCGGCGGGGGTGGATACTTCGGACCACGAGGTCAATCTGAAGATTCTGTTCAACGCCCAGATGGCCAAAGCCAAGCTGACCGAGGCCGCGCGTAACCGTCTATTGGCGCGCATGACCGACGAAGTGGCCGCCTTGGTTTTGCATGACAACAGCTTGCAAACCCAGGCCCTGACGGTGGCCGAGTCCATGGCGGGATCTTTGTTGCCGGTCCATGCGCGATGCATGCGTCTGTTGGAGCGGACCGGATTGCTGGACCGCGCCTTAGAAGGCTTGCCCGATGAGGAGGAGATCGCCCAGCGTCAAGCGCATGGCGAGGGCCTTGCACGTCCTGAACTGGCCGTGTTGTTGGCCTATGCCAAGATCGCGCTGTATACCAAGCTTTTGGCCAGCGACCTGCCCGACGATCCGGGGATGGAGGCCGATCTGCGGGGGTATTTCCCGCCTTCGATGCGCCAGGAATGGAAACCGGCCATCGGGCGTCATCAATTGCGCCGCGAGATCGCCGCCACCGTCGTCACCAACTGCCTGGTCAACCGATTGGGGCCGCATGCCGCCTTGATGTTGGCCGAGCGCACGGGCCGGAGCGAGGTGGATATCGCCCGCGCCTATATCCTGGCCCGCGACACATTGGAGATGCGCGCCATCTGGCAGGGCATCGAAGAGCTTGACGACCATATTCCCGCCGCCGCCCAGACGATGATGGTGCAAGAAACGATGCGCGGCGCGCAGGAAATGATCTTGTGCATCCTGGACGCCATGCCCGGCTCCATCGCTTTGACGGCCCAGCGCCGCCATCTGACCACGGCGATCCAGGCGCTTCGCGCCTTGCATGCCCCGCAAGCCGCCTTGGGGCCGTGGATCGAGGCGGGGGCCGGCGCGTCCTTGGCCGAATCCCTGGCCCTTTTAGACGCCCTGACCCGCGCGCCGGAAGTGGCCCAGCTTGCCCAATCCTGCGGGCGTCCCTTGGCACAGGTGGCCCAAGCGCATGCGGAATTTGGCCGCCTGTTGGATGTTCCGTTGCTGCGCCAAAGCGCCCGGCATCTGGCAACTCCTGTTGGCACACGTCCGGCCTGGGAACACGAGGCCGCCGCCGCCTTCGAACGCGATATCAGCGCCTTGCACCGCCATTTGGTCCAAAACTGGCTGACCCGGCAACCCAGAAAAGCTTCGGGTTCGGGATCGGCATCTTTGGCGCAAATACTGACCCATACGCCGTTATGGCCCAAATTAGAGGCTTTGTTGTCGGAATTACGGGCGAATCCCGCCCATTCTACCCTTCTGGCCCTGGTCATCCACACATGGCGCGAGATGATGCAGGGATTAGAAAAGGTCTGACTTCCCATTGATGCCGCTGACGATGTGCAGACGCAATGGAGGCGTCCTATTGACCGACAGGCCCCATCGACAGCATGGATCGAGATTTCCCAAAAGAAAAAAGCGCGACCCGATTAAGGGCCGCGCTCTTGCATCTGCCATGCAACGGGATCCGTGATCCCGATCAGGATTTAGAACCTTACATACCAGTCCAGCGCCGCGGGTTCGGGGCGCATGAACGCATCTATCGCCGTGGTTCCGGTGGGGCTTGTCGGGATGATATTCACGTTTATCTTCTTGCCGTCCGAGCGTCTGGCCGCGGTGCCGAGATAAACCTGGCCATCGTTCTTCGTAACGGCACCAGCGTAGACATTGCCAGCTACACGGTAAGTGCCCATGCAGACTCCCACGCCCGCGCTCCATCCGAATGCATCGCAACCATGCACTCCACCTGCGCTTGCCCCCGGATCACCGGATTTTACATCGGCCCCGTCACGAGCATAGGAGATAAGCTGCGCATAGCTGCCGAATGTGGGCCTACCACTTCCATCATGCGAATAGACAAGATGCCACCTGCCATCCCTGATGCAGGCATCCATGCTTTCATGGTTTTTGGCCTGCCAGTCCTGACAACTCAGAGAATACGCAGGATTCTTAGCCTGCGAGCTCATAGATTTCCATTCCTGAACGTTTGAGGGCGCTGATTTCCCCGTCAGGAGGCAGGCGATAATGCTTTGACGATCCTCAGACATCATGGTCGTCCCGATTCTCTCGGCAGCGCAGGGCTGCCCAGGCATCTCCGCATGAGCGAAGACAGGCACCAAGAAAGCCAAGAGAAGTCCTAGGACTGGAAACGTGCGCATATCCTCACTCCTTAGTTGGTAAGGGAACAACCGATCCAGATGATATTGAGCACACTTTCTTAAGAAATTGTCAATAAGCCCAACAAGATGCGTGCGGACAGGGGTATCTGCAAGCCACGATCTTCCCTTCTGAGTTGTCCACACTTACACAAAACATACCTACACATACGGGAAGGCAATCCGTCATTTGCCCTTCACGCTTGTTCTGAAAACGAGAATCTTTTCTAAACCGCAGCAATCGACGCCCCTTTTCACCCTTTGTCGGAGCGGCACCTAGGGCCGTGTCGCCAATGTCTTGACCCGTCCGCCTTCAATGGCCAGGGCCAGATCGCCGCGACGCAGTGCCAAAGCTTGTTCGCCGAATATCTGGTGACGCCAGCCGTGCAAGACGGGGGTTTGAGCCTTTTCGCCATCCATGGCGATCATATCCAGGTCATGGGCCGAGGCGACCAGGCGGCTGGCCACGCCTTCCTCTTCGCTGACCATGCGCAACAACACGCGCAGCAATTCCACCGTCGCGGCGGCGCGTTCCGACACGCCGTGGCGCGCGCTGCCCTCAAGGGCCGGGGGCCAATCCGCTGACGGGCGCGCCAAGGCGCGGCGCACGGCGTCGAGCAAGGCCGTGCCATGTTTCCCTTCGGCAAATCCCGCACTGACGCCGCGCGTGCGGGACAAAGCCTCGACGCTATCGGGGGCATGATGGGCGATTTCAAGCAAGGATTCGTCGCGCAATACGCGCCCGCGCGGGATATCGACGCGCTGAGCCTCCTCTTCCCGCCAGGCGGCCAGCTCTTGCAAGACGGCGCGGAATTTGCCGTCGCCGCCGCGCACCTTCAGGCGTTGCCAGGATTCGCGGGGGTTGTTTTGATACGTCGCGGGCTGTGTCAGCACCGCCAATTCCTCAACCAACCATGATTCCCGCCCCGTCTGGTCCAAATGGCGGCGCATATATTCATAAACCACGCGCAAATGCGTGACGTCCGACAACGCATAGATCACCTGCCGCTCGGTCAGGGGACGCTGCGCCCAATCGGTGAATCGGCTGGCCTTGTCCAAACGCGCATCCGCCAGGCGAGAGGCCAAGGCCTCGTAACTGACTTGCTCGCCAAACCCGCACACCATCGCCGCGACCTGGGTGTCGAACAAGGGCGCGGGAATCCGGCCCGTCAGGTGATAGAAAATCTCGACATCCTGCCGCGCAGCATGAAAAACCTTAAGAATCGATGGATCGTCCATCACCGCGAAAAGCGGTGCCAGATCGATCCCCGCAGCCAACGGATCCACCGCCACCGCCCCGTTCGGACCGCCCAGCTGCACCAGGCATAATTTGGGCCAATAGGTGCGGTCGCGCATGAATTCGGTATCGACGGTGACATATTCGGTGCCGGCCAAGGAGCGGCAAAAGGCCGCCAGTTCGTCCGTGGTGGTCAAGATGGTCATGAAGCGGCCTTTTCAGCGTCATCCAACAGGCCTAAACGCCCGGCTTCCAGACGGAAGCACGGCTTGGCCATGCGGCGGATCAGGCTGCGGTTGTGGGTGGCCACAATGATCGTGGTGCCCAATTTGTTGATCTCTGTCAGCAGATGCATCAGCTTCATGGCGCTTTCGTCATCGACATTGCCCGTCGGCTCGTCGGCCAATAACAGGCTGGGACGCGCCACCACGGCGCGGGCGATGGCGGCTTGTTGCTGTTGCCCGCCCGACAACTCGCGCGGATGCGAACCGATATGCGCCCCCAGCCCCACCCAGCGCAACAATTCGCTGACATGACTGCGCACCTCGGCCTCGGTGCCGCCCGCCAAACGCAAGGGCAGGGCCACATTGTCCAGAACGCTCAGATGGTCCAACAAGCGGCAATCTTGGAACACGATACCGATACGCCGACGCAAGGAAGGAAGCTCGGCCCGTTTGATTTTAGTGATATCCTGGCCAAGCAGAACGATCCGTCCGCGCGTTGGGCGCAATCCCAAATACATCAGCCTCAACAAGGTGGACTTACCCGCGCCGCTGGGTCCCGTCAGGAAATGGAACGAGCCTGGCTCGATCTCAAAACTGACATCGCGCAGCACATCGGGCGGCAAGCCATAGCGCAAACTGACATTTTCAAAGCGAATCATCGTCCGGGGCATCGTCGTCAGGAAGTTTCGGCCTTATTGAGGCCTCATCCGCGCCCAATCGTCAACCTTGACGTCAGAAGGCTTGCTCCATGCCCCTGGTCTGGCAGAGACTAGGCCAGGTGATTCCAACGCGACAAGGCGAGTGGCTCATGGCGAATTATGTGGTCTCTGACGATCTTCTGGAAGACTTGATCTTCCGCTTTACCCGCGACATCACCGCCATGGTGCGCAAAGGTAAGTTCGACCCCATTATCGGGCGCGAGGAAGAGATCAATCATCTTGAGCTGATCCTGCTACAGCGTCTGCGCAAGAATGCCATGCTGATCGGCCCGGCAGGCGTGGGTAAGTCGGCTTTATTCGTGGGTTTGGCGCACAAGATCGTAAGCGATAATGTCCCGCGCCTTCTTAAGGACGCCCGCGTGCTGGAACTGGACCTGACCAGCATGGCCGCCGGAGCCAAAGAGCGTTCTGAATTCGAAGGCCGCCTGATTCCCTTCATCCGTGGCATCGCCGAGCGCAACGATGCGCACGAAATGCCGCCCATCATCATCTGTATCGATGAATTCCACACCATCATGCCCACCTGCAAGGCCAGCAGCGCGGCGGGAATCGTGGACATCATGAAATCCTATTTAACCATGGGAAATCTGTATGTCGTGGGCACCACGACCCGCAACGAGTATCAAGACTATGTGACTCCCGATCAGGCTGTTGTCCGTCGCTTTCAGTTGATCGAGTTGGAGCAACCCAATCAGCAGGAAACTTTGGTCATCTTGCAAGGCATCCGCGACAATTTTATCAAGCATTACAACATCGCCATTCCCGATGATGTGTGCCGCAAGATCGTTTGGCTGACCGCGCATTTCATGCGCCATCGGACCTTTCCGGACAAGGCCATCCTGACCCTAGACGCCGCCTGCGCGCGCGCCATCCAGGCCGGCATCAAGGATGGCGATACCCTGCCCTCCCGCATGGTGGTCGAGGCCGTGGCGGCAGAAATTAACTTGAACCCCGACGCCGTCGAGGAAAAAGCCGCTGAAATCTTGCCCTTGGGATCCAATTGATTGGGCGTCAAAACGGGCTGAGCAGACGGTTCAGATAGTCGCGTTCTTCAGGCGCGCGCGCAGGATCGCTGGCGCGGCGGCGCAGTTCTTCGATCCAGGGGCGCAAACGATGCACCGCCGAGCTATCGGGAATGCGTCCCGCTCCATCGGACCCAGCGCCCAGCCCATGGCGCAAACGGCCCAAAGGATCGCGTCCACCGCCCATTTGATTGGGATCGCGTTGCTGACCGCCATTTTCCGTCGCCGAAGCCTGGGTGCGCAGGTGGTCAAGTCCCTCGCGCAGAGCCTGGACCGCGACGCCCTGGGCCGCTTGCGCCCCGGCCGCGTCCTGATCGGTCAACAGATCGCCCGCAGCCTTCATAGCGCGTTCGGCCTGCCCCAGGGAATCCGGCACGCTTGAATCCTTGCCGACATCGCGCATCACTTGGGCCAACACATCTCCAAGGCGACCGCGTAGGGACTCTTGTTCCCGCGCCAATTCGCCGCGCGCAATGCGGTCATGATTTTTCATATCCGCACCTGAATGCGCCGCGCGTAAGGCGGAATCCGTGCGACGATTCAGATCGTCCTGGTCTTGGACCAGTTTACCCAGCTCGGGCACCCAGCGCGGCAAAGGACGGGATGCGGATGCATCAGACGAGGGCTCGCCCAAGCTTAATTGATCCAGCATCTGCCGCAATTCCTGCAAACGCCGCATCGCTCCGTCATGATCGCCTGAGCGCGCGCGCAGCCACGCATCGGTCAGCATGGAAGACAACTGTTGAGGCGTGATAACGGCGGCGGCGGGAGGAAGGGTGTCGGCAGGCAAAGCCCCACGCGCCGCCCATTCGGCGGCCATGACGCGAAGATGTTCGCCAAGAGCCTGTTCCAGTTCTTCAAAGGCGCGTTGCATCGCCTGAATATCTTGCGGGTTGTCCAAGGCGCGTTGCAAAGCCTCTTGCGCCGCGCCCAAACGCTGGCGGCTTTGACCAGACGCGCCTTCCTCCAAGCGTACCGCCACCGGCCACAAGATCCCCGCTGCCTGGACCAAGGCCCGAGGCGTGCGATTCAGCCATAACCGCATGCCCGCCGCGCGCAGTGCCAAGCCGATGGCCTTGTCGCGTCCATAGCGTTCGGGCTGTGTGGACAATCCCACCAAGGCATTGGCCGCCATGGCGCGTTCGGATTCCCCCTTGGTCAACAGGCGCGCGCGCAAGCTGGCCAAGGCCTGAGCCAAAGGATGGTTGAAGACGCGCTCGGGCAAGGTAATTTCGGCGGGCAGGCTTTCGCCCACCAGCCCCGCTGTGTTGGTGGCACGCAAGACAACACGCACCTTGCGTCCGGCCAGCGTGGTGCCTGTTAGATCGTGAAACGCGCCAATGCTTTGATCGCCGCCATGGAGGGTCGGGGGCCGGGGCAAATCCAAGGTCACGGCAGGTCGATTCACATCGCCCTCCACATCCGACACCACGGCTTGAATCTGCGCCAGTCCCCAGCGATCCGAGACCTTGGCTTCGATCTGCATGCTCAAGCTGGGGGTGATCTGAGGCGGCGTGATCCAAGAAATCACGGGCGGGGTCTTGGCCATGATCTGCAAGGACCATTGTCCCAGAACACGTGCGCCTTGATTCAATTGCGCCGTCCCCGATTCCAAGACCGGCAACCGCAAACGATAGCCCTGATCGGGCGCGCCAGGCATGGGCAGAAAACCGCCACCGGGCATGTCCAGACTGGGTCGCGCGCCATGATCAGCCAGCACGCTGACATCCAAGGTGGAATCCGCAGGGGCGACCAGCACGCCGCGTTGGTCCGGCCTTAGGACGATGGGCGATAGGCCGCTGTAACCGGGCGGCACCAATTGAGCCTGAAGCTGGGCCGAGGCAACCCCCAATTCGCGCGGAATCACCATATCGCGCAAACGCTGCGGCCATTGCCCCCATGCGGCCATGGCCGCCACCAACAATACCAAGGCCAAGCCATGGCGCAGGCCGCGCGGATCAGCCTGACGTAAAATTCGGCCCAGATGCGGTCCGCGCAGATGCAGCGTACCGATACGCTCGCGCGCGATGTTTTGATGCCGCTCCCACACCACGTCCAAACCCGGCGCGGATGATGCCGGACGATCATGCAAAGTTTCAAGCGGACGATGCGACAACGCGCTGTCGCGTTGCAGACGACGCAAGGCCTGGCGCGGCCCAGGCCAGCGCCAGCCTTCCAAATCACGCAGCAGGATCGCGCCCGATAGCGCCAGAATCAGGAATTGCGCCATCCCCAAGGACCAAGGAGACAAGGTCGCGCCAAGGCCCAACCACCCCGCCGTGACCACAAGGACCCACAGCGCCCCCAGCCTTACCAATCGCGGCGCAAGGGATTCGATCCCCACCACGACCCGCGCCACCATCAACCAACGCCGCGCGCGGATGGAGCGCGTAGGGGCCAAATCGGAAGAGCGTGGGCGAGGTGTGGGCATCATGCGCAGATATCGATCCAGAGGTTACGGGCGGGGCATGGATTCGGGCGCGGGATAGCCGCGCCCTTGCGGCGCGCCCTCGGGCCAATCCACATGGGAGGGCTTTTTGCCGCAGGCAGCTCCCGCGCCCAAAGCCAGAACCAGCAAAGCCAACGCCATACCCCGCCGCGCACGGCGCGACGATAGGCATAAGCGGGACAACAGGGACATCGGACTCATGATTCGACCCCTTAGGGATGTGACATAGGCAAAAGCCCCTCATTTAGGGCTATAAGATTAGAACATGAAGAGTCTCTTACTATTGTCAACCTTTCAGGCAAGACCAAGGCGTGGGCGCGCCGCCTTTTTGCTGCCGGTGCTGATGAGCCTGGCCGCCTGGCCCGCCCTGGCTGGTCCCTTCCCCTTACCGATGCCGGACTGGCAAACCGAGGAATCCGCAACATCTTTTTCCCTGTCTTGCCAACAGGACTCCGGGCAATTCCTGACTCTTCCGGCCCCGACCGTCCCACCCACCGCTCTTATGATCAATTACTGGGCCAGTTGGTGCCTGCCTTGCCTGTATGAATTGCCCGAACTGGCGCGGCTTCAAGAGCGATTGGCCACAAGCGGCGTTTCGGTGCGCGTGATGGCCGTTTCGTCGGACACAGAGCCAGCAAAAATGAGCGCGGCCCTGGCCGCCGTCGGACGACACCCCGAATCCTGTCGCCTAACCCGGCCTGACCAAGCGCCCTCGCCTTTGCCGCAAACCCTGTTGATCGCCCCCGATGGCCGCATCCTGGCGCGCCAAACCGGCAGCGCCCAATGGGACAGCCCACAGGCCATGGCTGAGATTTTACAGCACCTAAACTCAAAGCGTTGATTCCCCTGTTCGCCGCCAAGAAGGAATGTAAGGGGGTTTGCAGTGGACAACCCGATTCTCGCGGAATAACCTCATGAATCGAAATCATCTCCGGTTGCTACAGAAGCATGATGTGTGCACTGAAATCGCCTCCCCCCCCCCCGCGCTGGGCATCGGCGTCTGAACATGGCCTTCAGTTAGGCATTGCCATTGGCCCGATCCTGTACATCGTGGCGATTCTGGCTGTCCTAACCGCTGCCATTTCGGCGGCGTCGGGTGAGTTTAATGGCGATATCTCTGCCGTCAAAGCCAAGGCCCAAGCAACGGCCATTCTTGGATATGCCCATGAAGTAAAACTCGGCGTGGAAAGAGTGCTAGGGAAAGGCTGCACAGACGCGCAAATCAGCTTTGAAAACCGTTTTAGCGACGGGATGACCGATGGGCTGCACCGCGATATAAACTCGAATGCGCCATCTGATAAATCTTGCCATGTTTTTGATATAAATGGCGGTGGGATTGTGTGGAAAGAACCACCGAAAGGTGCGAATATTATTTCCGGGGCGGGGGCCGTGTGGTGGGTTTCAGATTTTGTTCCATATATTATTGGCGGATACGCAGCAATTCCAAATCTTGGAACTAGCGACAATGAATTGGTTTTATATCTTCCAATATCTGATGAAAAGCTTTGTGTTCAAATAAATAAACTTATTGGTGTTAGTATGTACGATACACAAGGGATGTATGGTTCGGATTACACAGTTGATTATTTTCGAGGAATATACAGTCCATTCTCATATGCAGGGTACACACCGGGTGTAATGAGTAGTTGTGTTCACTATATTGGGCCATGGTTCCCTTCTCCATTGGGTATATCTTATTATTTTTATTACGTTTTAAAGGTTAATTAGTGTCAATTAGACTTCACCATCTTTTGACTTTTCCGTTTTAACGGGGCGTGGATGGCCTGAAATGGTCTGGATGCTCCTTTGGACTAGCATTTTTCCCTACAGGCCATCCCTGCCCATCCTATGGGGCTGTTTGCGGTGCCAATATGTTCACCCGTGATAGACCTCAAAGACGATTTTTTCAAAAGCCCTTTGCTTTCACCATAATCCTGATGATACAGAGCTTGTTATGAAATCGTATCTAATAATAGCCCCGCCTAAGAAAGAAGGGGCGGCCATGGATAAGGCCGCCCCCCCCTTCAAACATCAGCGCCTAAGCGCCCAGGCCTATAGGATCATCAATCCTGGCTGGCTGTGGTTGTCGGGCTTTGGTTGGTGCCCGGACGCGCGGCTTCTTGCTGCGCCAACAGCACCTGCTGTTGCAAGGGACCGGGCGGTTGGTTGTTGTCTTGCTGAGCCAGAGCCACAAAATCCGCTGCCGCCCCCAGAACCTGGGCATACAAAGCCGGGGAGGCCGCCGCGATATTAGGCAAAGAGGCCATAGAGCTTAGAGCCGCCAGGATCTGCGCACCCACAGTGGGGTTGGCCCCCGACATGGTCGCCGCAGAATTCGCTAGAGAGGCAATAAGAGCCGCCGCCTGCGCTGCCGCAGGACCCGTCAGACTGCTTGCATAGGCATTAGCCAGAATAATCGCCTTTAAGGCTGCATCAGGCTTGGTGGCCATCTGTTCAGCGGCAGACTGCAACAAAGCCAGAGCGGCTTCCCCCTGCGATGAGGGATTGGCACCGACATAGCTTTCAACCGCTGCGTAATCGCCCGACGCCGCGCCTTCACTGATCGCCTGCGCCAAAGTATCCGCCGCTTGGACCGGTCCGGCAGCCAAGGCCATGATCAATCCAATAACGGCGATCCATTTGTTTTGCATGTACTCTCTCCCTGCAATTAGGCCCCCTCAATCAGGGGGTTTCGTGGATTGGCAGCCCATGATGACGGGGCTAACTTCGCCTGCTGTCATTCCATAAACGGTTTTCAGCCCGTTTGTCAAACTCCAACACCATAATGTTTTAGCATCGCATCTATTCTCCTTGTATGGATTTACGCGAAATATCGTGTTAGTATGGACGCAATCTTTAGGCAGGCCACCCATGATTGTTTAAGGTGGAGGCATGCCGTCAGGTCAACACCTCAATCAAGCGGCTTACATGCGATGATGGCGACGTTGGAAGAAGTGAACGGCGTGCAAGGTCACTTGCAGCGTTTAAAGACCGAGCACCGCGACCTGGACGATGTCATCGTGGCGCTATCGGCGACGGCGTGGCATGACGAGGTACGGATGCAGCGCCTGAAGCGGCGCAAGCTTCAGGTACGCGATGCCATCCGCGAGATCGAAAGCGATATTCTTCCAGACATCATCGCGTAGTTTGCGGCGCTACGATTTGCATGGCTTGTTCGGCCATGCGGGATGCCACTTGGGCTGTCTCCCCGGCTGGCTCTCCGAAGCTGTAGGTTTCAAATCCAATATCCTGAAGACCGAAAGACCGCAGATGCGGTGCCAACGATTCAGTTAGCATCCGTGCCTTTTTGTCCGCATCTTCGTGGCCGCATCGCACCAGGAACACCCCAAACTCGTCAGGGGCCAGACGCGCCACGATGTCGCAACCGCGCACATGGGTCAGTAAAGTCTCGCCAATCCATTGCGCCAACGAGTCGCGTAGGGAGTCTTCTTTTTCGGCCAGGCCCATCACGTCGAAATACACGACGCTCGAGACACACCCATAACGTTCGTCATAGGCCAGCATCCGCGCCACTTCGCGCGTGAATTCGGGCCGTGTGCGCAGTAAATCCACATCACCAGGCCGTGTGCGCTCTAACCGTGCCAGCCGCGCCTTGACGGCGGCCAGATCGGCTTGCACCGCCTGCCAGGCGCGTAGTTGCTCCTCGTTTAGGATCAAACCCTCTGGGGGCGCAGGCATCGATTCATCGCTCATGATGCGGTCATGGTGACCAAGCTTTTTGAAGAAAAGCTTAATAACGCCCAGGTTTTAGAAAGACGAGGTTAGGCCGTTGCCAACCCCATGGCCTTTCGGATTAAGACTCGTTTGATGATCGGCAGATGATGGACCATCGTCAAACCCATGCGGCGCAGGGCCATGACAGGGGCGGCGCTGGGGGCGAAGAGGCGGTCAAGGCCGTGCGTGGCCACCGCCAAGGCGGCGATATCCGGCCAGCGGCGGCGCGCATAGCTCGTCAACAGATCGGGCGCGCCGGGGTCCAGGCCCAAGCGCAGATATTCGGTCACAAGCCCAGCCAAGCATTGCGCGTCGCGTAGGCCCAGATTAAAGCCTTGCCCGGCCAGCGGATGCACCACATGCGCGGCATCGCCCATCAAAGCCAGGCGCGGCGCGGTCAGGTGGTGCGCCAAGCGCAAGGTCAAGGGATAGGCAAAGCGGCTGCCCGGCACCACGCGCACCTGGCCCAGCCAATCGCCCGCCCGCTGCTGCATCAGGCGTTGGAAAGATTCGTCATCGGCCTGGGCGAGCGCCTCGCCGCGCGTTTTGGGCAATGTCCAGACGATCCCGCAATGCCGTCCTGGCAAGGGAAGGGTGGCAAAGGGGCCGCCGGGCAGGAAATGTTCGACCGCGATCCCCTGATGATCCAGGCTGTGTTCCAGTTCGGCCACCACGCCATATTCATGATAGGGGCGATCCGTGACCCCGATCCCGGCCTCGCGGCGGCAAAAGGAGTCGCGTCCATCCGCGCCCACCAGCAAAGGCGCTTGCACCGTTCGACCGTCGTTCAGGCGGATCGTTACGCCCGCTGCGCCGCGTTCAAGCGCGTGGATTTCGACAGGGGCCAGGACATCGCAATTCCCCGATGCCTCGCGCATACGATGCGCCAAGGCGCGGCGCAGATCGACCATGCGGGCCATGACGCCAAGCGGCGTGCCGGGGCCATCCTGTCGCAGAAAATCCAAATGCGCCGCCGACGCGCCATCCGCGACCCGAATATCGTTGATCATCCCCACTTGCGCGCGCATATGCCGCGCCACGCCGATTTGCTCCAGAAAACGCCACCCGCCATAGGCCAGGGCCAAGGCGCGGCCATCTTGCCAAGCCTGCAGCGGTATGGCCGGGTCCTGTCGATCCAGCACCGCCACATGCGCCCCCGATTGTGCCAAAGCGCAAGCCAGCACCTGACCGGCGGGGCCGCCGCCTAGGACCAGAGCGTCATAACGTTTTGTAAGAGATGTTTTCTTCATCGCCGACCGACCCTGTTCAGGGATAAAGGCCGCAAAAGCCAGAAAAACAGTAGTGGCGCGAGTGACGGGACTTGAACCCGCGACCTACGGCGTGACAGGCCGTCGCTCTAACCAACTGAGCTACACCCGCGCTCTACTGGGGGGCTGTTATAGCTGTTCCTTTCTCATATGACAATCGTATCATGATACCCCCCTCCACAAGATGCGTGACGAGGGCAAAGGACATAGGGTAATGATCGTTGCGATGCGCCAGCTTGTCGGAGAATCCCTATCATGTCCGTATCGTCCATAACCCCTGGAAATCCTGGTCTTGCGGCCATGAATCGCCTACGCGGCGGCTTGGTTCGGCACGCTCGAGCCGTCTTGACGGCCAGCTTGCTGTTAACCTTGACGGCTTGCGACACGCCAGGGGGGGTAGGCGGCAGTGGCGGAGCCGGACGCGGCGCATGGCGCGTGGGTGAGCCGTATCAGATCAACGGCATGTGGTACACGCCGCGCGAAGATTACACCTATGACCAGACGGGCGTCGCCTCGTGGTACGGCCCGGGCTTTAACGGGCGCATGACCGCCAATGGCGAAATCTATGACGAAAACGAGATCACGGCGGCGCATCCCACTTTGCCCATGCCCAGCCTGGTGCGGGTGACCAATCTGGGCAATAGCCGTTCGGTCGTGGTGCGCATTAACGATCGAGGCCCATTCAAAGAAGGCCGCATGATCGACTTATCCCGCCGTGGCGCGCAATTGCTGGGCTTTGAACAAAGCGGCACGGCGCGGGTGCGGGTGCAGATCATGGCCCAGGAAAGCCGCGCCATTGCCGATGCCGCCCGCAAAGCAGGGAGCGCCCAGCCCGATGGTCCTATGGTGGCTGCCGCGCCGCGCACAGCGGTGCAGAGCCAGGTACTTGCTCCTCCCCCGCCAAGCGCCGGGGCGATGGTCGCGCGTTCGGTTCCTGCCGCCGTGGTGGCACCGCCCTCCGTGCCGGTGGTCAGCGACATTCCATCGGTTTCCGCCGATGACCTTGATTTGCCCGAGGCTCCGCTTGCTGCATCACCCGCCCGCGTTTTAAAGCTGCCCAGCAAACCGCGCTCCATGACGACCGCCGCCCAGCCCGCGCCCAAGGCAAGCGCAAGCAAAGACGGTTATTTCATTCAAGCCGGATCGTTCAGCGATTCTGGCAACGCCAACCGCTTTGGTCAACGTCTGGGCCATATGGGCGCTGTGGATGTGGCGCGTACCCAAGTCGGGGGACGCACTTTTTACCGCGTCCGGCTGGGGCCCTTTTCGTCCATGAACCAAGCGCAAAGCCTGTTGCCGCGCGTGAAGGCGGCAGGCGGGGACGGGGCCAGAATCGTCACCGATTGAGGAAGGCCCTGTGACGCGAGCACACGGAATATTGGAACTGCGTCATATGATGCCCAATTACCGGTGAGACGCAGCCTGGACACCAGGGGGAAAACGTCACGGCTTCACCATATGCGGGATGTGATATCGTCCGAATCGGGATCATCCTGGGAGTTCTGACGTGCCGACACAACGCCGTCCCATCTTTCTTCGCCGCCGCTTTCGTGTAGGGCTGAGCGTCATCGCGGCTGGATTGGTCTGTGCCGTCGCTTTGGCGGCCTGGGCCATACCGCAAGGATTGAAATCGCTGGCCGAGGCGCGTTTGTGGCAGGCCGGATTAACGCTGGCGCGCGTGGAGTCGGCCAGCCTCACATGGCGCGGGGTGCGTTTGCGCCATATTCAGTTGACGCGCTCGGCCGATGCCGCCGATAGCGGCCTGTCTTTGCAATCGGTCACTATCCCTTATGCCGCTTTGTTGCAAAGCTATGATCCCCAAATTCCGGCGATCTTGATTGAAGGACTGCATGCGCGGTTGGGGCCAGGCGGTCTGGACAGCCTGCCCCTGCCCACGGGCGAAGAAGCCGGCGCGTCATTCGCTCACTGGCCCGCCGTTGAATTGGCGGATATCCGGTTGGATGCCCAAGGCTGGGGCTTGCGTCTGGATGGCCGGCTGGCCCCCGATGAGCTGGGACGGTTGGTCCTGTCCGGCATATTGAGCGGACAAGGGGATTTGCGCGGCAAGCAAACGATCACGCGCATGGTCATCACCCCGGCCGGATCGGTGGAGTCAGCCGAGATGGTCGTGGCCGAACCTTGGTCCATGGCTTCCGCCGATTGGATCGTCACGCGCCTTGATATCCGCAAAGCCTCGGGCAAACCCTGGCAAGGCGTGGCCGAGACCACAAAGCCCTACGCCCTATTGGCCAATCTGGAATGGGATGATCGCGCAAACGCCAAGCATTCCTGGCCGGTGCGCGTGGCGGTTTCCGCCATGCCCAAACCCAACGGAAAGCCGGGCGATGTGCCGTCGCTGGGCTTTGCCGGACAGCTTGACGTGACCGCCACACGCGGCCCATGGGTCAGCGGAACGCTTTCGGTCGCGGGTGCTGGCAAAGAGACCTCCAAATGGCACAGCCTGGGACAAGTGGAACTGCGCCCAGGCA
This sequence comes from Alphaproteobacteria bacterium, assembly GCA_016699305.1. Classification (NCBI taxonomy): domain Bacteria; kingdom Pseudomonadati; phylum Pseudomonadota; class Alphaproteobacteria; species Alphaproteobacteria bacterium. Next base: position 1,690,191 of record CP064970.1, on the reverse strand, counting down.
AGGACGGACAGCAAGCCATCATAGAACTGCATGGCGCGCGTCTGGATCTGGCCTATTCCGGCGGCGACGATAAGGCCGTTTTGACCTTGGCCGATCTACTGCCCGGATTGGGCACAAAAATGGACATGCAAGGCGTGGTGGTCATCCAAACCCGCATGGCCTGGGGGGGTGCTGCGGGTTTCTTGTCTTGGCTGCGCCTGGATATCGATCATGCCGATTTGCGCGTGGCGGGGCATACATGGCGCGGCTTGCAAGGTCGCCTGGCCTTCAATCGCCTGGATCCCTTGGTCAGCGAGGGGCCTCAGAATCTGCGTGTCGATACCGTGGAAGGCACCCCCTTGCATGATCTGGCCACCACCTTGCGTTGGACGCCCGAATCCACCATTCAAATCGACCGCTTGGAAGCGCGCATGGGCAGCGAAGGCCTGATTTCGGCACGACCTTTCGCCCTTCCCCTCTCGGGCGGCGAATGGCAGACGGAACTTGCCTTAGAAAAGGCCGATCTTGGTGCTTTATTGGATTTGCTGAATATCGAAGGCTTGGGAGCGCAAGGAACGCTCAGCGGAACCTTGCCCATGCGATGGAAGGGGGGGAACTTGGATATTTCCGGCGGTCAATTGTCCAGCGAAGGGCCGGGGCAACTGCGCTATGATCCCGCCCATCCCCCCGCTTTCTTGCAAGGCGAGGACTCCAGCCTGACCTTGTTGCGCGAAGCCTTACGCGCCTTCAGCTATGACGTGGCGGCACTCAGCTTTGAGGATGCCGGCACGCAAGGGCAACGCCTGAACCTGCGTCTTGAGGGACGCAATCCCAACATGCAAGAAGGGCGGCCCGTGATCTTGAACGTGACCTTGAACGGCGCGTTATGGGATGTTTTGACCGCGTCTTCCCAGGCGGCTAATATCGGACATCATCTCGAGACCCGGATGCAGCCTGCACCCGGCGGAAAAAAGCGTCAGGAGACCCCCGATGATCAGGAGCCATAGACCTCGCTCCCTTATGTCGCTCACAGGAGCGGCGGCCCTTTTGGCCGTGGCCCTTGGCGCATGTTCGCCCACCGTCAAGATCGAGGCCCCGGACAAGCCGATCCGTATCGACCTGAATATCAACATCCAACAGGAAGTGCGGATCAAGGTTGATCGCGCCTTGGATGACGCCTTTGCCAAGAACCCTGAAATCTTTGGCGTGACGCCCGGAGGAAAACAATGAACCGCTTGATGCACCGTCCTATGGGGTTCCGACTCGCGGCGCTGGCTTTTTTGGCCGTGCTAAGCTTGGCCACGCCCGGCCTGTCCAGGGCCGATGACGCGCAAGACTTGGCTTCGGCCAAATCGGCGGGCCGCGTGGGCGAGAGGGCCGATGGCATGATCGGCGCGGTGTCCGCCTCGGATGCCGCCTTGCAGGCCTTGATCTCCCGGATCAACGATGCCCGTTTGGCCGCCTATCATCGGATCGCCGCCGACAGCGCGGCACCTTTAGCCGCCGTCCAGTCCCGCGCGGGCACCAAACTGACCTCCGAGTCGCCTTCTGGCAGCTATGTCATGGGCGCGGACGGCCAGTGGCGGCGTAAATAACCGGTTTTTAGGGCATGTAAAGCCGGGCTTGCGCCGGGGCGTGTGTGTGTCCTATAAAGTCCGCCTAGGCCGTGTGCGGTCTATCCGGCTATTCAACGTTGGCAGTAAGGTTGGCAGGTCATGAAGCAAGGCATTCACCCCGATTACCATCCCATCACCATTGTGATGACCGATGGCGAGTCCTATGTCACGCACAGCACATGGGGCAAGGCGGGCGACACGATGCGGTTGGAAATCGACACCAAGTCGCATCCCGCATGGACGGGTCAAAGCCGCATCATTGATCGTGGCGGTCAGCTGGCCAAGTTCAAGAAGCGTTTCGAGGGCTTGACCACGGGCGTGGCGGTCAGCGATGCCGCCCCGGCTCCGGCCGCAGGCGCGGGCAAGGGCGTCAGCGTCAACAAGACGCTGGCCAAGGCCAAGGACGCCGCCAAGCCCGGCGCAGCCAAAGGCAAAAAGAAATAACTTTTCGTCGCGCCACCACAAGCGAGGCGCATATGTCGATCAGCAAAAAAGAACCGCGCCGATCGCGCATGCGATGGCGATGGGGCGTGGCCGCGCTGACTCTGCTGGGCCTGGCCGCAGCCACGGCGCTGGTGGTGGCCCAAGGCGCGGATGCCGTGATTCAGGCGTTGACGGCGGCAGGCTGGATCGGCGTGTTGATGGTCGCGGCGGCGCGTCTGCCCGCTTTGGCCGTGGGCGCGGTGGGGTGGCGTCTTCTGGTGCCGCGTCGCGGACGATGCGGCTGGGGGCATTTCCTGTGGTTCGCCTGGGTGCGCGAGGCGGTCAACGGCTTGCTGCCGGTGGCTCGTATCGGCGGGGAAATCGCCGCCACGCGCCTGATGATGCGCGCGGGAATGCGCGGACGCTGGGCGGCGGCCAGCTTGGTGGTCGAGACCACGTTATCGGTCTTCGCGCTACTGGCTTTTATCTTTTTGGGCCTGGCGTTGTTCGCAGGAAGAGTGGGAGGGCAAGACGGCCTGACCGGTCGCCTCTTAATAGGCGCGTTGTTGATGCTGCCCCTTGTCGCGGGGCTATATCTGTTCCAGCATTTCGGGGCCTTCGGGCTGATCGCGCGCGCGGCCAAGCTGTTCTTGGGCCAGGACCGACTGGCCGCCTTGACCCGACAAACAGGCCGCTTGGATCGCGCCATCGCGGCCTTATACAAGGATCCGCGCCGTTTGGCGGCATGCGCCGCTTGGGAATTTTTGGCCTGGTGCCTGGGCGCGTTCGAGATCGTGGTGGCCTCGCATCTGGTGGGGCATCCCTTATCCTGGACCGACGCCTTGATTTTAGAGGCGATGATCCAGGCCGCTTCCAGCGCCGCTTTCTTCATTCCCGCCGCTCTGGGGGCGCAAGAGGGCGCGTTTTTGCTGTTCGGCGGCCTGCTGGGCCTATCCGCTCCGACCGCTTTGGCGATAGCCTTGCTGCGCCGGGGGCGTGATTTGGTGTTATATCTTCCGGCCTTATTGGTTTGGCAATGGGTTGAAGGACAAAACGGGCTTTTTCGGCTATACTCAAAGCGTCGACATTAGTATCGGCGCAACCCGCGCCAAAGGTGAAGTCCATGACACTGACGCGCCAAGACGTTCAAGACATTGTCAGCGATGGCCGTATCGATGCGAATGAACTGCGCGAATTGGCCGAGCATGCCTTGACCAGCAGCCATCCTCTGCGCCCCGATCTTGCCGGAGTCGGCAGCGGCGCGGCGGAAGTGATGCGCAATCTGGGGCTGGCCGACGGGCCAGTCATGGCGGTGCAACGTATTGCTTGGCATATGCCCGAGCCGCACGGCCCGACCCCCGAGGAAAGCTCCGCCGCGTTGGATGATGATCTGGCGACCGCCACGCATCCCCAATCAATGCCGGTCATGGCTCCCGTCTTGGCGGGAAGCGCCCTGGGCCGTTTCTTGGCTGCGGGCAACAATCCTATCCATGATGCCCTTGATAAGGGCCGCGCTCATGACGCATCTGCGACCACGCCTGCAAATGCGTCATGGCGTTTGATGGTGTTCCCACCCAGCATCCGTCCCTCGACGACTTCCGATTCTGGAAAAGCCGAACCCTCGGCGGTAAAAAAGCCCAAGCCCAGCGTTTACGCTCTGCCGCGCGCAGCCTTGCGCGGTTACTCTCCCGCGCAGCAAAGCAATCAACCCGGTTTGCGCCCCGTGCAATTGCTGAAGAACGATCCGGTCACTTGGCGTCGGCAACAAAGGCTTAGCCGCGCCCCGCAAAGAATCATGATGCCCGAAGCCGTGGCCGAACTGATGTTTGTCCGCATTGATCGGCCAACCGCACCGTCTTTCGCCGCCGCCCCTGCGCCCAGCCTGGCCGGTGCGCGTCCGCGTCCAAACCCCTATGGAACCGAGGGCATCCAGCCATTGCCCGGCGAAGTTTTTAAGCTGACCGGCACCGATCACGCCTGGCGTCCCGGTTTGCGCCCCGGCATCCGTGTCCGTTCACCCTGGCAAGCGCCGGGCATCGAATTGGCACCGTCAGATTAATTCTCTTAGGCACCTTTGCTTGCCCGTCTTGCCTCCAGCAAATAAGCCGCCGGAACCGCCAGTAAGGTTAGCAAGATAGCCGTGACCATGCCGCCGACCATCGGGGCGGCGATGCGGCGCATGACTTCGGATCCTGTGCCTGAACCCAACATAATCGGCAAGAGACCGGCCAGGATGGTCAGCACTGTCATGGCCTTTGGGCGTAGGCGCAAAAGGGCGCCTTCCACCACGGCGCTTTCAATCTGCGCGGACGACAATTCGCCCTTGGGCATAGCGGCGCGGGCGCGTTTCATGGCGATATCCAGATAGAGCAGCATCACGATGACGGTTTCGGCGGACACCCCCGCCAGGGCGATAAAGCCCACCACCACGGCCACCGACAGGTGATAGCCCAGCAGATATAAAAACCACACGCCGCCCGTCAGGGCCATGGGCAGACCGGCGATGACGATCAACACGGGAATGGGGCGCTTTAACGCCAAGGCCAGCAGCAAGACGATGATCCCCAAGGTCACGGGCACGATCAATGTCAGGCGCGCCTGCGCCCGCTCTAGATACTGGAATTGCCCCGACCAAGACAGGGACACTCCTTCGGGCAGCTTCACGTTTTGGGCCACGGCGCGTTTGGCATCGGCGACATAGCCGCCCAAATCGCGGCCGGCGATATCCACGAAGATCCAGCCATTCAGGCGGCCATTCTCGCTGCGGATCATGGCGGGACCGTCGGTGATGGCGATCTGCGCCACCTCGCCCAAGCGAAGATGCGCCCCTTCGCGCGTCACGATTGGAAGATCGCCAAGGGCTTGCGGGCTGTCGCGGTACCAGGACGGATAACGCAAATTGACGGGAAAGCGCCGGACGCCTTCGATGGTCTCGGTCACGTTCATGCCGCCTATCGCCGTGCGGACGATCTCGTTCAAATCCTCGATGTTCAGGCCATAACGCGCCGCCTGGCCGCGATCCGGGGTGATGTCAATAAACCGTCCTTCGCTGACCCGCTCGGCATAGACCGAGCTTGTGCCCGCTACGCCGTGCAGGACATGTTCGATCTGCTGGGCGACCTGACCGATGCGGGCAAGATCAGGCCCGGCCACCTTGATGCTCACGGGAGTCTTGACCCCGGTCGCCAGCATGTCCAGGCGGTTACGAATGGGCATGACCCAGACATTGCTGACTCCCGGCGCGCGCACCAGGGCGTCCAGCTCGGCCCGCAATTTGGCCATGGTCATGCCGGGCCGCCATTGATCGACGGGCTTCAGGCGAATGACCGTCTCGATCATCGTCATGGGTGCGGGGTCGGTGGCCGTCTCGGCGCTGCCGACTTTGCCATGGACATGCATCACTTCGGGCAAAGTGGCGATCAAGCGATCCGTCTGCTGTAGAACCTCAGTCGCCTTGGCGATGGACACGCCCGGCAGCATCGTGGGCATGTACAGCACATCGCCTTCGTCCAGATCGGGCATAAACTCGCTGCCCAGATGCGCAAGCGGCCATGCGGCGGACAGGATCAACGCAAGCGCCAAAGCCAAAGTCAAGCGCGGGCGGCGCAAACTGGCCATCAAGGCGGGACGATATAAGGCCATGAGGGCGCGGTTGATCGGGTTCTCATGCTCGGCCTGAATGCGCCCACGCACGAAATAGCCCATAAGCACCGGCACCAGAGTCACGGACAAACCGGCGGCGGCCGCCATGGCATAGGTCTTGGTGAAGGCCAGAGGATGGAACAGCCGGCCTTCTTGCGCCTCCAGGGCGAAGACGGGCAGAAAGCTGACGGTGATGATCAGCAACGAGAAAAACAGGGCCGGACCGGTTTCGACGGCGCTTTCAATCACAAGACGCCATCGTTCTTCGGGGCTGGGATGGGGATGGGTTTCCAATCGCCTGTGCATGCCTTCGACCATGACGATGGCCGCATCGACCATAGCGCCGATGGCGATGGCGATGCCCGATAAAGACATGATATCGGCGTTCACGCCTTGCAGACGCATCACCAAAAACGCGGCCAGCACGCCAAGCGGCAAAGCGATCAAGGCCACCAAGGCCGAGCGCAAATGCCACAAGAAAATCAAGCACACGGCGGCGACCACAAGGAATTCTTCGACAAGCTTTTCACGCAACGTGCCGATGGCGCGATCGATCAACGGGGCGCGGTCATAGGTTGTCACGATCTGGACGCCTTCGGGCAGGCTGGATTTCAGCTCGTCCAGGCGTTGATGCAGGGCCCTAAGCGTGGCCAAGGCATTGCCGCCCTGGCGCAGCACGACCACGCCGCCCGCCACCTCGCCTTGGCCATCCAACTCGCCCACGCCTCGGCGCATTTCCGGCCCCTCGCGGATATCCGCGATCGTCTCCAGCAGAATCGGCACGCCGCCTTCGGCAAGATGCACCGGCACACGGCGCAAATCCGCCACGCCTTTCAGATAACCGGCCGCGCGTACCATGTATTCGGCTTCGGCCATCTCGATGACCGAGCCGCCCGCTTCGCCATTGGCGCGGCGGATGGCCTGCTCCACCTCGTCCAGGGGGATGTTGTATAGACGCAGTTTCTGCGGATCGACGATCACTTGATACTGCTTGACCATCCCGCCCAGCGCCGCCACCTCGGCCACGCCCGGCACGGTGCGCAGCTCAAAGCGCAAGAACCAATCTTGTAAGGCGCGCAACTGTCCGGCGTCCAGCCGACCCGAGCGATCCACCAAGGCGTATTGGAAAATCCAGCCCACGCCGGTGGCATCCGGCCCCAGCAGGGGCTGAACGCCCGCAGGCAATCGACCGGCGATTTGGCTCAGCTGCTCCAGCACGCGAGACCGCGCCCAATACATATCGGTGCCTTCGGCAAACAGCACATAGACATAACTATCGCCAAACAACGACGTGCCGCGCACCACCGTAGCCTTGGGCACGGCCAGCATGGCGGTGGCGATGGGATAGGTGACCTGGTTTTCCACAATCTGTGGCGCTTGGCCCGCCCAACTGGTCCGGATGATGACCTGCACATCGGATAAATCCGGCAAAGCGTCCACCGGTGTGGTGCGCACAGCCCATATCCCAGCCCCTGCCAGGACCAAGCTGGCCAACAGGACCAGAAAGCGTTTCTCAACGGCCCAACGGATGATGGCGGCGATCATGGGTTTCTGACTCCATTAATGATGATGGCCGGCCATGCCGCCGCCAGTTCCGCCCATGCGCCGCATCGCGGCCTGTACGCTGCTTTCGCTGTCGATCAGAAAAGCGGCGTTCGTGACCACCTCGGTGCCTTCATCAAGTCCGTTCAGGATTTCGATGTCATCCCCCACCCGCGCGCCGATCTGCACCGCTACCGGCAACAGACGGCCCTCGCCCAATGACTGGATCACGCGCGCGCCTTGTCCCGTTTGAATCACCGCATCGGCGGGAACGGACAGGGCTTCGCGCGGGGGCATGGTCAATTGTACCTGGGCATATTGTCCGGGGCGCAGGCTTGGGTCGGGATTGTCCAGGATCAGACGGACGCTGAGAGTGCGACTGCGAGCGTTGATCTCGGGATAGAGATAGGAAATCAAGGCGGTCTGAGTCAGATCGGGACGGTCGGAAAAGCGGATTTGCGCCTCTTGGCCGGGCTTAATCTGCGCGGATTGTTCGGGAAAGACCTCGGCCACCAGCCATAAATGATTGGGGTCGCCCAGGGATATCAATGTCATGTCGGGCGTCACATACATGCCCTCGGCCAGGTTCAACGTGACCACGGCGCCGTCTTGCGGCGCGAAGACTTGCACCCCGTCCGGCACTTGGCGCGTGCGGGCGATATCGCCAATCTGGCGCTCGGCCACGCCCATGGATATAAGCTTGCGCCGCGCGCCTTCCGCGGCCGATGACCGGACGAATTCAAAGAAGGCGCTGGCGATCTCGGGCGAGAAATATTCGAACAACAAATCGCCTTTGCTCACGCGCTGTCCCACAGCGCGCGGCACCAGATTGCGCACCCAGCCATTGGCGCGGGTATGGATATGCGCCGTGCGCTGCGCATCATAGGTCAGACTGCCAAAGGCTTCGATCACCGGCTGCAACGGACCACGCACAACCTTTTGGCTGCGGATGCCAAAACGCTGCCAGGTCTGCCCCGCCACGGTGATTTCCGTGGCATTGGTGCCGGCGGGTTGCGGCGGCGCGGCGGCTTGCGAAGCAGGCATGTCATGGCCTTCATGCGAAGCATGATCCATGCCCGAATGATCCATCTGGGACATATCCATATCAGGCATCGAGTCCATGCCTGGCGCAGATTCCATGGATGCATCGGGAGCATGATGTTCGTGCTGTGCCAGAGAGACTCCAGGCCAACCAAGCATGACGAAACCGAACAGGATGATGAATCGTGTCATATCGCTTGATACTCCCCGCTGGGAAAAGCCGTTCGGTCAGCTTAGCCGCGAGTCAGTCGCCCATGCCAGCTCTAAGATCAGCAACCACGGAACACGGACGACTGGGCCGGCGCGGCGGCCCAACCGAAGGGGTTGAGGTGGTATAGGGCAAGGCATTGATCTTAAGAAACGCCCGCATCCTTGCCAATTCATCACGCCAACCAACGGCGCGTTTAAACTTCGAACCGATATCGTCTTTCTTGAACTTGATATCCGATGCCAGATCAAGGAACTCCACCGCATTGTGAGGAGTCATAATGAACGGATTTTCGCCTTTCATCAGCAAATAGCAATTCGCAATCAATGAGCCTGTACGGTGGTTGCCATCCAGATACAGCTGCGGCCTGGCCAGCACGCGCACATAAAGACCTGCGGCGATCTTATAGGGATCCTCGGCCTTTTTTTCGTGTCGTCTGTACCATTTCAAAAGGGAAGGCGCGTATTTACAAAGCTTGTCTCCCGTCTCATTCACAAAGGCGCCATATTCCGCACGCTTGGATGGGGCGTTCCCCAGATGCACGATCATATTGATCTCTAACAATTCATCGAGGGATAGGAACTCATGGCGATTCTTCGCCAAACGCCTGTTGATCCAGTCATAGCCGCATAGCAGATTGCCCGCGATCTCTTCGCCAAAGACGTCTCTGCTGCAATTGGTTTGACGGTTGATCCTCTCGAAATTCTCCATCACAAGCCGATAATTCTGTTCAATTTTATCGATATCAAAGAATGAGTTGTTACGATCTCCCACTACATCACATCTTCTTTCTGACTGCTATTTTGTTTCTAAATCATAACATCATCTTGTCTCAAAGAGATACATGCGTTGGGCTTGCATCGCACCCCCGTCATGCACGATGGTTGGCGGCATGACGATGGAAGACACACATATCGAGCCGATCAAGTTCTTTGGTCGCCGCAAAGGGCGACCCATACGGCCACGGCGGCAGGAATTATTGGATGGCTTATTGCCGCGCCTTGTCTTGCCGGGGCCGCCCTTCCAGGACATTCCCGATCCGCGCCTTTTATTCGGGCCACCGGGCGCTGTGCGAGATGTGTGGTTGGAGGTCGGATTTGGCGGCGGCGAGCATCTGGCAGCCCAAGCTGCGGCTTATCCTGATATCGGCATCATCGGGGCCGAGCCGTTTCAAAACGGCGTGGCCAGCCTGTTGGACAAGATCGACCGGCAAGACCTGCCCCATATCCGCATCCTGCCCAACGATGTTCGTCCCCTATTGCCCCATCTGCCCGATGGTTGTTTGGGACGCTGTTTCGTCATGTTCCCAGACCCTTGGCCCAAGACACGGCATGTCGAACGGCGATTCTTGGGTGGAGAGAATCTCGATCAACTGGTCCGCTTGCTGCGTCCGGGCGGTGAATTGCGCGCCGCCAGCGACGAACCCATATTGGTCCCTTGGATGGATGCACAACTGCGTTGCCATGCCGATCTAACACCGATTGGCCCGGGCCGTTTTAACCAACATCCGACATCGGACTGGCCAACAACACGCTATGAATCCAAAGCATTAGCGGCAGGACGTGCGCCTAGTTATTGGCTGTATAAAAGAAAATAATCCATTAACCTTAATCACTTTCATCATGAAACCAATCCATTATGGTCACCCCATGATATTGTTGCAGTGCGGTATATAACGTAACTGAAATGGAGATGTCTTCGCCATGATGACGCAACCCACGGCCCTTATTGAATCCCTACATCACATCGAAAAATCTCATTACTCCCACGGCTCGGTCCTTAACAATGCCGCGATTTGTCACCGATTAGCCAATCGTTTGGGACATGAGGGGCATTTGGAAGTGGCGGAAATGATGCTGTCCCATGCCCTAAACCTTGACCCCGAGCAGGGCGATTACCACGCCGATCACGGAATTATGCTGCTGCATTTGAAACGTCATAGAGAGGCCGGACAGGCTTTTGCCCGGGCCATGGCCCTGGGCGCACGCCATGCCTGCGTCATGAACGGCATGGGCAGCGTCCTATTGCATCAAGGCCGCCACGCCAAAGCCGCCGAGATGTTCACCCGCTCGCTGAGCCTAAGGCCCGACAGTCTAACGGCCCTGCAAGGCTTGGCCGAAGCCCTGATCGGCATGGAAAGATACGCACAGGCCAAAGACATCCTCGGATACGCTTTGCATCTATCGCCCCACCATGCACGGATACACAGTCTTTTAAATGATATTTTGATGAATGAAGAGCTTGCACAAGAGGCCGAGACCCCACGCCATACCGGACACGCGCATAGATTACTGGAAGAAGCCGCCTAGGCGCTGTCATCAGCGCTTGGGATTCCCGATGGTGGCAAGGGTAGGGATAGTCTGAACCAAAGCGCTATCGGCAAGGACAGGTGATGGACCCTCGTTTTCACGAGGGTGACTTCCGTGAGGGAGAAAAACGTCAGCGCGTAAATTCAGCAAGGATGAAAGAACAGAGTTTCCACAAGACACGCGATTCTTTTTAATCCTAACCCCACCACGAGTCATGCTCGCGAGGCATCCAGCACCTGCCCTTCACGCTTGTGCTGAATGGCAAACTCTTCTCTAAATCACAGCGGCTAGAACCCGTTAAGAAGCCTGAACGCCCAAAGCCTTCATCAAGTCATGGGCCGCCGCGCTCCACAAACGGGGCTCGAAGCCTTTGGATATCTCGTTCTCGCGCTGATGCCGCGCCTGGTCGTCAAAGGCATAGCGCTCGACCAGGGCCAGAGCCTCGGTCACGCTGTCGGGATCGAAGTAATCGGCGAACGCGCCGCCTGCCTCGGGGATCGAAGTAGAGGTGGAGGCCAGGCATAGCTTGCCCATGGCCAGAGCCTCGACCACCGGCAGGCCCCAACCTTCGGCTTGGCTGGGGAACATGGAAAACAGACAGCCGCGATACAGCGCCGCAAGCGTCAGATCGTCCGCGCCCTGCGCCCAAACGACCTTACCACCCAGCCAATTGCAGGATTCTAGCCGGGCGAACATATCGTCCACCCCCCAGCCGCGCGCACCCACCAGCACCAATTGCGGCGCGCGGTCGCCATGACGTGCCACCAGGCGTTTCCAGACCTCGAACAACATGATTTGGTTTTTCCGCGCCTCGATCGTTCCCACGGAGATGACATAAGGACCAACGAGCTTTTCAGCCAATATCTCAGGCATTGGCGCATCTTGCGCGGGCAGAAAGTCGCTGCCCCCGCAGATCACGGTGCTTGGAATCTGTGGCAGACCTCTTGCCTGACGATAGGCCAAGGCCGCTTTTTCCGTGTGCTGCGAGATGGGCAGCATATGATCGACCAGCTGCGCATGACCATACAGCCAATCCTCGAACCATTGATGAAACATCAGGCTGACCAAATCCGGATGTTCAATGGGGATAAGGTCATAAATGATGCAAGCAATGCGTAATCCGCGTTTTTGCCGCGCCTGGGCTAAGATATCGTCGTGCCTTGGCACATTCCACGTCGCGCCAAAATCCAAAATCCAATCACCCGAATCAGGCGCGGCGATGCGCGACATGTCGCGCACGCGCTGGGCAAAGCCCTTGTCCGTTGATTGATCCGTAGATACAGCGCTCCCCCCGACCTGCCCAGGATTTTTGATCTTGGTTCGCATATATCTAATTTGTTGCGCCGCCCATGACGAAAACGCCCGCGCGAACATAACCAGAGCAACAACAAGCCCACGCGAGGCTGGACGCAAAGCGGCGGGAATAAGGGAATAGACGGTACGCTGCACATCATGCCAAACGCTGCGACTGCGGTGGCAAGGAGGTGCCAAGCTGCCACCAGAATCGCTCGAGCGAATTGTCATACCTCGTGCAGAGCCGCCGCCCTCACGCATGCGAACATTCATCAAGTCCAAAAACGCCCAATCCACCTCTTGCAACGCGCCATCCATGGGACGGATCAGCAATAAGCTCACACGATCGCGCAATTCCGGCGGCAAGGCCCGTAATTCATGCAGTAACGACAAGGCAAAGCGATGCACGCCCGTCGGGCGCGTGGCGCGGCTGAAGAAAAACACCAATTCGCTGATGTCGCACCAGATACGAAACGCGGTCATATGCCCTCGCTTACCGAACGGGATTCTTCCAAAGACGGCAAGACGATGCTGGGCGGCCCGAACGCCGTGACACGTCCATGATCCAGACACAACACCTTGTTGCAGGTGCGTTGAATGAGTTTCATATCATGCGAGGCCAACACCAGAACCTTCGAGCGGCCCACGATCTCCTCCATGCGCTGTTGCGCGCGTTTAAGGAAATCGGCGTCACCCGTGGCGATCCATTCGTCCAGCAACAGAATTTCAGGATCCATGCAGGTGGCGATGGAAAAGGCCAAGCGCAAGGTCATGCCGGTCGAATAGGTGCGCAGCGGCATGGACATATACTGCCCCAAGCCGCTGAATTCGGCGATACTGGGGGCAAGCGCGTCCATCTCGCCCGGGGACATGCCATAGAGCATGCCGCGCAGGCGGATATTCTCGAACCCCGTCGCGTCACCCTCCAGCCCCAAGCCGATCTCGAACAAGGGCGCGACGCGACCGCGCATGGCGATGGTGCCGCGCGTGGGCTCGTAAACGCCGCTCAGCACCCGCAGCAAGGTCGTCTTGCCCGCGCCGTTATGGCCGACCAAGCCCAGACGGTCGCCTTCCTTCAGGTCAAAGGTAATGTCGCTGAGGGCCTCGACCACGATGCGATTGTGGTCGCCTTCGCGGATGCGACCTCCCGTCAGGCCGCTCAGCAGCGTCTTTTTCAGCGACCGCGTGCTTTTGCTGTACAGCGGAAACTGGATCGACAGATTATGCAAACTGACTAGGGTAGAAGCGCTCATCGTCCGTCTCTCCCCGTCAGACCCAATAGGCCAGGCGCGAACGCCAGCGTCGCAGCACGACAATCGTGATCGCCCATCCGACCACCGTGATTGCGGCAATCATCGGCAACGCCATGGGCGGCAGCGGCTGATCCAGCAGCGGCGCACGCACCAATTCAATGAAATGATAAAAGGGGTTCAGATCGGCCACCCAGGCCTGGTGCCCGCGCAACTGGCCCGGCATCCAGATCACCGGGGTCAGGAAGAAGATCACCTGCACCAGACTGCTTACGATCGGCCCGATATCGCGAAACCGCGCACAAAACATGCCCAGCAGAAAGATCACCCAGGCCGCGTTCAGCAAAATGATCATCAGGGACAAAGGCAGGAACAACAGGGTGTAACTGGGCGTGATGTCATAGAACAAAGCCACCAGCACATAGATCACCGCGTTATGCGCCAGGACGATCAAATTGCGCCCCAGCACGCGATAGACATGCAAGGAAAACGGCAGACGGACCTGCTTGATGAACCCTTCGGCATTGGTAAAGGCCACGCAGCCCTCGTTGATCAGGCTGGCCAGAAAGGTCCACATCAACAGCCCGGTGGCCAGAAACGGCATATAGGACTTGGTTTCCATCTTAAACAACTGACTATACATCAGGCCCATGGCACCGATCATGATGCCCATGCTCAGCGTGATCCAAAACGGCCCCAAGATCGAACCGCGATAGCGCAAACGGATATCTTGCCAAGCCAGATGCATCCATAACGGCCAACGGCGCATGCCTTCTACCAAATCCACGCGCGCCTTGCGCAAGGATGGCTTACCCCCGCTGGCGCGATAGCTGATCTCCGGCTCGGCGGGAGCGTCTGTGGGCGTGGCTGGCAAGGTGGTCATCAATCAATAAATCCCTTGAAACGTCACATAACCGGCGGAGGCGAGACGGTCGCGCGGCGATCGTCATGCGCCGCGTACACCCCCAAGACCCGCACCGTCTGAGCGAAGAATCCCAGCTCTTCCAAGGCCAATACCATGGCCGGGTCCTGCGGGTGCCCTTCGACATCGGCATAGAATTGCGCGGCGAGGAAGCAGCCGTCAACGAGATAGCTCTCCAAGCGGGTGATGTTGATCCCATGTGTCGCAAATCCGCCAAGGGCTTTATACAACGAAGCAGGAACACTACGCACCCGAAAAATCAGACTGGTGACATACAACCCTTGCCCGGGCTTTGGCCAGGGGGTCTCACGCGCCATCACCAGAAAGCGGGTGGTGTTGTCGGGACGATCAGCAATGTCATGGGCCAGGCTTTCCAGACCATATAGCCGCCCTGCCTCTTCCGAGGCGATGGCCCCCAGATAGGGATCAACGGCCTTGGCCACATATTGGGCGGCGCTGGCCGTATCGCCCCCTGCGACGGGGGTCATGCCATGCCGGCGCAGATAGGTGCGGCACTGGGTTAGGGCCTGGATATGGCTTTGAACGCGCTGAATCTGCTCCAGCTTGGCCCCTGGCACTGCCAGCAGATGATGGTGGATGGGCTGATAATGCTCGGCTACGATCGACAAACCGCAATTCGGCAGCAGGTCATGCACATCGGCCACCCGTCCGGCCACCGAGTTCTCCACCGGAATCACGGCCATTTCAGCCCGCTGCTCGCGCACGGCGGTCAAGGCGGCTTCGAATGTCGGGCAGGGCAAGGTGGCAACGTCTGGGCCGAATATCGCCTTGACCGCGATATCCGAATAGGCCCCGGCCACCCCTTGATACGCGACGGGGCCAGAAAGAAGATTCATGACGAAAAATTCCGGGACGCGGCGGAATGGACGCCTTGGGCCACCGTCTGCAACCAAGCAATGCCAGTTTCAATCTGAGCATCGTTCAAGCCGCGCACCCAATCGACGTGATCGCGTCCGTCGGGGGTAACGTCCAAGGGACAAAGCGGGGCATCCGAGGTCACCGTCAATGGCGTCAGGCCGCGCTCTTCCAAAAAGGCGTTCAGGCGTTTGACGCGCTCATCCACGCACGAGTCCAAAACCCGCATCGCCTCTTGAATCACGATTCGGTCGGTCGCGTGTTCGGGCGTTGCGGGAATACGCGCCAGACGCACCTGTTCATACCAGGCGCGCAGCGCAACCAATTGGCCGATATAGTCCTTATTCAATCGGGCGATGTCCTGGCCCTGCCAATCGCCCAGATCCGAGCGAAAGGCCGTATCGACGCGCCGGGCCACATCGCCATGGATGCGCCCAGCGGGCACGGGGGCGCGAATAACCTGCCCCGCGACGGTCAACGCGCCAAAGCCGATCTTTTGCGGCCCGACCATGCCGGAAAGCCCGCCCAAAAACACGCGCGGCTGGCGCAAGAACACGCCATGCACCACATCGCCCACCAGAGACGACGTGGCCTTATCGCCCCGCTTACCCCAAGGGGTGAAATTGAAATGGATAAAGCCGCTGCCGACTTCCGTATGATCCGCGCGCGACGTACCGCCGGCCAGCAAGGCGTCACACAGATTGATCAACGATCCCAGCGTGACAAAGCTCATTAAAATGGTGTGCTTCAGGCCCACGGCATGGGCGGTCGAGGCCTCTTCCTCCAGCAGACAAGCGGGCCGCACATGGCCATTGCCGCCGATCTTAGCTGCGCGCAGCAAAACCGCGCCTTCCACATAGCCGCTGGCGATTTCGGCATCCGGCCCGATGACGGACTGAACCAGGCTGGCCGGACCTTCGGTGCCGATTTTGGCTCCTGGACCGATGAAGATGCGCGCGCCCGACAAGCGCGTCCCCGGATGCAGCACCGCGCCCGGGCAGATGCGGCCCAAATCGACCTGCTCATCCAGATAGGTTTGGCGCGGATCCACCACCACCACGCCACGGGCGGCGAGGGACTCCAACCGTGTGTGCAGCGGCTCGACCATCGCCCTTGGCTTCAAGTGCCGTAACGGGAGCGCGGATGCGGACCGCTAAAAGGCGTCACGCTGTCCCCATGAACGAGCGGACCGCTATCGGGGGTCACCGTGAGTTTTGTGCCCTTACGCACGCGCAGTTGCTGCACATGGCAGAAAGGACCGATTTCCGCCCGATCCTCGACCACCACGCCCGGCCCGAACACGACATGCGGGTGAATGATCACGTCGCGGCCCAGTTTGGTATCGGCGCATAAAAACACCGTCTCGGGCGCGACCAGGGTCACACCCTGTTCCATCGCCTGGCGGCGCAAGCGTTCTTGCATCGCGCGTTCGACCTCGGCCAGCTGCGCGCGGTCGTTAAACCCTGGCGTTTCGTCCAGAGGCGCGACGCTGTACGCGCACAAGCCCCCTTCCCGATTGATGAGGCTCACAAGGTCGGTCAGATAATATTCTTCCTTGGCGTTCTTGTTGTCGATACGCGCCAACTGGTCCCAGCATTGCGGTGCCACCAAGGTCATCAGACCACAATTCACCAAAGTGATGGCCTTTTGCTCAGGGCTGGCATCGGAGAATTCCACGATCTCCTTCAGCGCCCCGCTTTCATCGGTGATAAAGCGCCCGTAAGAGGCCGGGTCGGGCGGACAAAAGCCCATGACGCTGGCTTGCGCCCCGGACTGACGCCGCGCATCCACCAAGGCCTGCAAGGTGTGGGGCGTCAGCAACGGATGGTCGCCATAGACCACCAGCACATCGCCTACAAAGCCCTGCAAAGCGGCACGGGCCGCCATCACGGCATGGCCAGTGCCCAACTGCTTGGTCTGCACCACACATTCATGCGGCGCGGCGGCCTGTTCCACATCCTCCATATCCGGCCCAACCACCAACACCAGACGCTGGGGGTTCATGGCACCGCAGGCGCGCAGGATATGAGCCAATACGGCCTCACCCGCCACGGGGTGCAACACTTTTGGCAGGTCCGATTTCAGGCGCGATCCCTTGCCAGCGGCAAGGATCACGCAAGCGAGAGGCAGGGTCGATGCGTCAGTCATGGCGAATCGGTGCCAGGTGAGCGCGAAACTGTCAAGTCGGATATTCTTCCAAGGCGGGGGGGGGAGGTAATGCCAGATAG
This sequence comes from Alphaproteobacteria bacterium, assembly GCA_016699305.1. Taxonomy (NCBI): domain Bacteria; kingdom Pseudomonadati; phylum Pseudomonadota; class Alphaproteobacteria; species Alphaproteobacteria bacterium. Next base: position 1,672,862 of record CP064970.1, on the reverse strand, counting down.
CGTAAACGCTTGGCCTCGATGCGGCCGCGGGTCATGCTGTTCAAAATTAACCCTGCCGTAAGCAACACAAAACTCAGCACGCCTAGGCTTGCGGCCAAGATGGCCGTCGGAAAACGCCGCACCAGCCCCGTATCCATATATTCGGTCAACACGGGCATGACCAAGATCAAAGTTGACAGCAAGACCGCGCCGCTGGCCGCGCCGAAGAAGGTTAATGGGCGTTCCTCCTTTAATAGACGCAACACCGTCCACAGGATGCGCGCACCATCGCGCAAGGTATGCAATTTGCTGGCCGATCCTTCGCGGCGCGGGAGATAGGCGGTTTCCATCTCGGCCATCGGCACATGTAAGGTCAAGGCGTGGATGGTCAGCTCGGTCTCGATCTCAAAGCCCAAGGACAGGGCGGGAAAGGACTTAATAAAGCGGTGTGACATCACGCGATATCCCGAGAGCATATCGGCCAAACGTCCGCCAAACAGAGCGGCGACCATCTTGTTCATCATCCGATTGCCAAAGGCATGCCCCCGGCGATACGCCGCCGACCCCGTGGCCACGCGCAGACCGGTCACCATATCCAACCGATCGCGCCGCAAGACGCGGATCATCTGGACCGCCGCCGCCGGATCATAGGTGCCGTCGCCATCGCACAGCACATAAACATCGGCGTCCGTATCCGCAAATAAACGTCGCACCGCATGGCCTTTGCCGGCCTGGCTTTCCCGGCAAACCAAGGCCCCCGCATCAAAGGCTCGTGCGGCGGTGGCATCGCTTGAGGCGTTGTCGCAGACATAAATCGACGCGCCCGGCAATTCCGCGCGAAAATCCCGCACCACTTGGGCGATTGAGGCTTCCTCGTCGCGGCAAGGCAGCAAAACGGCGATTCGCAATGTGTCGTCCATGGCGCGCAGATTGACAGCCCCAAGGATGAGGATCAAGGATGATACACCCTTTGGTTCTTATATTCTTGACGGTTGCAAAGAGCACTTGACAGAACAAGGACCAAAGTGTACCTGATTAAACATGTTAAAGATCGGACGATTGACGGATTATGCGGTCGTTTTGCTGTGCCAAATGTCCGGTAAGGGCGTGTGGCGTTCGGCAGGCGATTTGGCGCGCGAAAGCCGCCTTCCCGAAGCCACCGTCGCCAAGGTGCTGAAGCAATTGGCGCGCGGCGGGCTTTTGGTTACCCAGCGCGGCGCTTCGGGCGGCTATGATCTGGCGCGGCCATCTGCCATGATCTCGGTAGCTCAAGTCATTGAAATCATGGAAGGACAAACAGCCCTCACACCCTGCGCGATCGACGGAACGACCAAGTGCCGCATCAGCGGTCATTGCAGCATCCGAGGCCACTGGCGCGAAGTGAACCGCGCGATTCGTGGCGCGCTTGAAAAAGTCAGCCTGGAAGACATGGCCCGTGACGGCATTCACATCGGTGATCCCATGCAAAATGACCGCATTTCCACCAATGTCGCATGAAGACAGCACCCTCATTCGCATAGACTGAAAGTATATTTATGTCGTAACAAATAAGTACAGCACCACATCATAGGAGACACGCATCATGAAGAACTCTGAATCCGGCCCCATGGCACCATCTGAGAAAACTGGAATTTCTCGTCAAAAAGGGCACATCGGGGCTGATCCCCAATCTTCCGGAGGGATGGCACTTTTGCTGGCAGGCATGATGTTAGCAGCATACGTTAACTCACAGAATAATGATCGCATGGAGGCACATCGTAACCGGTGCGAGCGGGCGCAAGTCAAGGCCATGCAGGCACAGCGGCCTTTGCCCTCGGCTTGCATGAAAATCGTTATGCCTTCCACTGGACCAAAATGACCGCCGCGCCCCAGCCCACCATTATCGCACGCGATTCCAACAGCGACCTGGTGGGCCAGGGCTATAAATACGGCTTTGTCACCGATATCGAATCCGATAAGGCCCCCAAGGGCCTGAACGAAGATATCGTCCGTTTCATCTCGGCCAAAAAGGGCGAGCCGGAATGGCTGTTGGAGTGGCGTTTGCGCGCCTATCGGCATTGGCTGGGCATGACCGAGCCGCATTGGGCCAAGCTGGCCTATGCGCCGATCGACTATCAAGACAGCCATTATTACGCCGCCCCCAAACGCCCCAAGCTGCTGAAAAGCCTGGACGAGGTGGACCCCGAACTGCTGCGCACCTACGAAAAGCTGGGCATTCCTTTGCGTGAGCAGGAAATCCTGGCCGGAGTCGAACGCTCGGAAGGTTCAAGGCCCGTGGCGGTGGATGCGGTGTTCGACAGCGTGTCGGTGGCCACCACCTTCCGCGAAACCCTGGCCAAGGCCGGGGTGATCTTTTGCCCCATCTCGGACGCGGTGCGCGAACATCCCGAATTGGTGCGGCGTTACCTGGGCAGCGTGGTGCCGCCGGGCGATAACTTCTTCGCGGCGTTGAATTCGGCGGTCTATACCGACGGTTCCTTCGTCTATATCCCCAAGGGCGTGCATTGCCCGATGGAGCTGTCCACCTATTTCCGCATCAACGAACAGGCCACCGGCCAATTCGAACGCACGCTGATCATCGCCGATGAAGGCTCTTATGTCAGTTATCTGGAAGGCTGCACGGCTCCCAAGCGCGACGAGAACCAGCTGCATGCCGCCGTGGTGGAATTGGTGGCCCATGAATCCGCGACCATCAAATATTCCACGGTGCAGAATTGGTATCCGGGCAACGAGCAGGGCGTGGGCGGCATCTATAACTTCGTCACCAAGCGCGGCGCGTGCCGGGGCCGCGCCTCGCGCATCTCATGGACGCAGGTCGAGACCGGCTCGGCCCTGACCTGGAAATATCCCAGCTGCATCTTGCAAGGCGACGAGTCGGTGGGCGAGTTTTATTCGGTGGCCGTCAGTGCCCATCGTCAACAGGCCGATACTGGCACCAAGATGATCCATATCGGACGCAACACGCGATCGACCATCATCTCCAAGGGTATATCGGCAGGCCACGCGCAAAACACCTATCGCGGCCTTGTCAGCGTGCTGGGCGGGGCCGAAGGCGCGCGCAACCACACGCGCTGCGACAGTCTGCTGATCGGTCCCGATTGCGGGGCGCATACCGTGCCGGTGGTCGAATGCCGCCATCCGTCGGCCCATCTGGAACACGAGGCCACCGCCAGCCGCATCAGCGAAGAACAGATGTTCTATGCCCGCCAGCGCGGCCTGAGCGCCGAAGCCGCCGTGGCCCTGATCGTCAACGGATTCTGCCGCGAGGTCTTGGCCGAACTCCCCATGGAATTCGCCGTCGAGGCGCAAAAGCTGCTGGGCATCAGCCTGGAAGGCTCGGTAGGCTAGAATCCCATGCGTATCCATCTCCCTTCCCCCCATACCAGCCACCAAGGGCAGCATCCCTTGGACGTGCAAAATCCGCCATTGCCTCTTTCCTTGGTGTGGGGCCAGGGATGGCTGGAAGATTCGCGCGCCATTTTGTTGGGGCCGATGGGCATTCTGTTCGGCGGTAAAAGAGATTGGTCACTGCCATCCGTCGGTCCAGAGACCGGGTTTATAGAATGCCTGGCCTTATTCGCCACCAATTCCTGGTTCGGCCTGGCGTTGGGATGGGTGGTTTGGTTGCTCGTCTTGTTGCCGGGATTGGTCCTGCTGACGATTTGGGATTTATGCCTCCTGCTTCAACGCGAACGCCCCTATAAGGTCACGCTGGACGCCGCCAATATCTGGATCGAGCGTTTGGGCCTGTTCGAGTCTATGATGAACCCAAACAGTGTAGCTCTTATCCCCCGCGCGCAGCTACGCGACGTGGTGATCGAGACATCATCCCCTCAATCCTTACTGTCCACCGTCCATATCACGACCAATGATCAAAGATACCCCAGCCTTACGATCTTGCGTGCCAAAAAGCCTATCGCGCAAAAACGCGCCGAGACTCTCGCCCGTCTTCTGGGCGTACCGATGCGGACAGATTTATACGCGCAATCTCATGAAGTGAAGGCAGCGACGATATGACCCGTTTTCTCCCCATTCCTTCATCTGCGAACTATAAGCCGCATCCTTTGGATGCCCCCGGAGTTTCATTTCCTTTCTCGCTGATTTGGGGAGAAGCATGGCTGCGTGAAATGCGCAACTTCCCTTGGAATGTGTTTGATTCTTTGATTGATACAGCCAGGGAATTGTTGTTTGGAAAGACCGGGTTCATCATTGTGCTCGCGTTTTTGGCGATCTCCATTCAATGGAGCGATCTTTTGGCGTTGTTCTTTTGGAGCATGCTTGTGCTGTTTCCTGTCTTGACTGTTATCAAGGCCATGAATAACGCCTATCAAACCAAACGCAAGAATCCCTGCCGCATCACGTTCAATCAGGGTCAACTATGTATTCAAGCTCTCGGTCATTTCTTGCGCTCAAAAGATATTGTGATCCCCTATGACCAACTCAGCCATGTCGCTATCAAGACCGACCCTCAATCTTCTGCAGCGACTGTGTATATCTCGCCCAAAGATTCATCCATTAAACCTTTTCCTGTGATGCGCGCTCAGCGTGATATCACCATCGAACGCGCCCAGACTCTCGCGCGTCTTTTGGGCGTGCCCGTGAACATGTCCGCCAACTCCGCCACACAGAACGTCTTGGGAGAATCCCATGCTTGATATCCATGATCTGCGCGTGGCCGTTGCGGGCAAAGAGGTCCTTAAGGGACTGACTCTTTGCGTTCCGGCGGGACAGGTGCATGCGATTATGGGGCCGAACGGATCGGGGAAAAGCACCCTGTCTTACGCCCTGGCCGGACGCGAAGGCTATGAGATCACCGGCGGCGGCGCGAGTTTGAACGGCGCGGACCTGTTGGCGATGGAGCCCGAGCAACGCGCGGCGGCGGGCATGTTTTTGGCGTTTCAATATCCGGTGGAGATTCCCGGCGTCACCAATATGACCTTTTTGAAAGAAAGCTTGAACGCCCTGCGCGTGGCGCGCGGCGAGCCGCCGATGGACGCCTTGCAGGTGCTGCAAGCCGTGCGCGCCCAGGCGGCCTTGCTGGGATTATCCGAAGACATGCTTCGCCGCAGCGTTAATGCGGGTTTTTCAGGCGGCGAGAAAAAGCGCAACGAGGCGCTGCAGATGGCCTTACTGCGCCCCTGCATGGCCGTCTTGGACGAGACCGATAGCGGCCTGGATATCGACGCCTTGCGCGTGGTGTCGGATTCGGTGAACGCCTTGCGCGCGCCGGATCGGTCCTTTCTGGTCATCACCCATTATCAGCGTTTGTTGGATTACATCGTCCCCGACCGCGTGCATGTGCTGGCCCATGGCCGCATCCAGGCATCGGGAGGTCCCGAACTGGCCAAAGAGCTGGAACGCACCGGCTATGCCGCCTATGGCGAGGCGGCGTGACGGGGGCGGCGCAGATGGTCGGCCCTGCCCAGGATAAGATTCCCGCCTGGCCGTCGCCGCGCCAGGAAGATTGGCGTTGGACTCCCGTGGCGCGATTGAACGAGGCGGAATTCGGCGCGGCATCGGCGCATGATCCCCTGCCTTTGGTCGGTGAGTCATCCGGTTTGCGCATCGTGGTGGATGAAGCGGGACTATGCGCCCGGCTTTCCACCTTGGACGCTTTGGAAAAACGGGGCCTACATCTGCGTCATGGCCAAATGGGCGCGGAATCCGCCGACCCCATTCCGGCCTTCGTGGCCGCAACGACCGCGCGAAGCATCGATATCCATCTGGATCCGGGCGCGGTTTTGGCCGATCCGGTCGAGATCGTCTTTTGCGCTTCGGCACAAACGCAACCCGCCTTTTTTGCGCATCGAATAAACCTGCATCTGGGGCGCGGGGCCGAATTGACGTTGATTGAGCGTCGTTCATGCGCCCCCGGCGCGCCTATTCTGATGGCGCATATGCGCCAGACAATGCTGCAGCCGCAAGCGCGTTTGCATCGCCTGGTGATCGAGCCGCGCAGCGCGGATATGCGCACCCTTTCCCACGAGACGACGCATCTGGACCAAGACGCCGCCTTGCACGAGATGATCCTGACCCAAGGCGGACGCCTGACTCGGCACGAGCGGCATGTGCATCTGGAAGCGCGCGGCGCACAGGCTCATCTTGGCGGCGTGTTGATGCCAGACCATGACAACCACGCCCAAATCCTGACCTTCATGCATCACGACGCGCCGCACACAACCAGCCGCCAGGTTTTCCGTTCATTGGCCGATGGAACGTCCAGCGCGGCATTCCAAGGGCGGATCGTGGTGGCCAAAGGCGCCATGCGCGCCGATGCCAGCCAAAGCCATAAAGGATTGTTGCTGGCCAAGGGCGCGGCCATCCATACCAAGCCCGAATTGGAGATCAACGCCGATGACGTGCGCTGCGCCCATGGCGCGGCCATCGGAACGCTTGATGCGGATGCCTTGTTCTATCTGCGCGCGCGGGGCCTGACCGAGGCGGCGGCGCATCGTTTATTGACGGCGGCCTTTGCGCGGCAGGCGTTAGAAGCCGTGCCCGACTTATCCGCCAAAGCATGGGCGCAGTTGCGTCCATGGATGGATTGGCCCGATAACGGGGAGGAAGACTGATGGAGGCATGCGCCATGACATGTGATGCGACCGCGTCGGACGCTTTGTTCCCCTGCACCCCGCAACCGCCCTTGAATGTTGAGGCCATGCGGCGCGATTTTCCCATCCTGTCGCGGAAAATGAATGGCCGTCCCCTTGTCTATTTGGACACCGCCGCCAGCGCGCAAAAACCCCGCGCGGTCCTGGAAGCCATGAACCGCTTTTACGAGCAGGACTACGCCAATATCCACCGAGGGGTTTATCTGCTGAGCCAGCGGGCGACCATCGCCTATGAACGCGCCCGCGAGCGTGTGCGCCAATTCCTGAATGCCCAGGACGCGCATGAGATCGTCTTTACGCGCGGCGCGACCGAGGCCATCAATCTGGTGGCGCAAAGCTGGGGCCGCACGAATCTAAAGGCGGGCGACGAGGTGGTGCTGACCGAGCTGGAGCATCACGCCAATATCGTTCCCTGGCAGATGCTGCGCGAGCAAATCGGCATCACGCTGCGCATCGCGCCCATTCAAGACTCGGGCGAGCTGCGTCTGGAGGATATCGAGGCCGCCATGACCCCGCGCACGCGCCTGCTTGCCGTGGCACATGTCTCGAACGCCTTGGGCACCGTGTTGCCGGTCGAAGAAATTTCCGCTTTATGCCGCACGCGCGGCATCGCCTTGCTGTTGGACGGGTGCCAAGCGGTGGGGCATGGTCCGGTGGACGTGGCCCGGCTGGGCTGCGATTTCTATGTCTTTTCCGGCCATAAGATCTATGGCCCCACGGGCATTGGCGTGCTGTATGGCAAGCAAGAGCATCTGCGCGCCATGCCGCCCTGGCAAGGCGGCGGCGATATGATCGAAGAGGTCTCTTTCGAACGCACCACCTATGCCGCGCCGCCCGCGCGTTTCGAAGCGGGCACCCCCCCCATCGCCGAAGCGGTGGGCCTGCATGCGGCCTTGGATTATGTGGCCGTCTTGGGGCTAAAGCGCATTGCAGCGCATGAACACGCCTTGTTGCAGGCCGCGACGGAAAGGCTTTCGCGCATTCCGGGCCTGCGGATCGTCGGCACCGCGCCCGACAAAGCGGCGATCCTGTCCTTTGTGCTGAACGGCGCGCATCCGCATGATATCGGCACCATCTTGGACCATCACGGTGTGGCCGTACGCGCCGGGCATCATTGCGCCCAACCCCTGATGCACCGCCTGGGCCTACCTGGCACCACCCGCGCCTCCTTTGCCCTCTACAACACCATGGACGATGTCGAAGCCCTGGGACGGGCGGTGGAGGAAGTGGGGCGGATGTTCGGGTAGTTAAACCTAGGACCTGGCCTAGATTAGAGAGTGTTTTTGCGTAACTCACGCACGAAAGGCTCAACCCCGCGCAACCCATAGGCCAAACTGGTCTTGCCCGTTCCCTCCACATGCCCGCCGATGGCAATTAAATATGACATTCATCATCCTGCTGTTTTGCATCAATCAGATGTAACATAGGCATAACGTCCTCGTGAGTTATACGGTATTCCCATGTCCGTCCCGCGATTCAAACTGACTCCCGCCGTGTATCTGCTGTTATGGGACGATCATGGCGATATCCTGTTGATGCTGCGGCAGAACACCGGATATGCGGATGGGATGTATGGGTTGGTCGCGGGTCATCTGGACGGCGACGAAACCGCCACCAGCGCCATGTGCCGCGAGGCGCAGGAAGAGGCGGGCATCGTCTTACGGCCCGAGGATTTGTATTTGCGTCTGACCATGCACCGCCTGTCGCATGACAGCGAGCGTATCGATTTATTCTTTACCACCCGCGCATGGCGGGGCCAGATCGTCAATGCCGAGCCGCATAAATGCGCCAGAATAGGCTTCTTCCCGTCCGATCCCTTGCCCGACACCATCATTCCCTATATCCGCGAGGCGATTTTGGCGATTGCGCAAGGCCGCCAATATCTGGAATATGGATGGCGGGGCGATGCGCCCCCTAACCTTTGAGGGTATCATTTGATGACTGAGACTCCCGCCGCCGCGCAAGATTCCGCCGAGCATGACGCCGAATTGGCCAAGGCCAGTCAGGCCAAGCTGCATCATTACGACGCCTTGCGCGCGGCGAATATTCCTACATTCGTGCATATCTTTCGCCCTACGCATAAAGCGGGTGACTTACAAAAAGAGCATGAAGGCTTGGGCGCCGGCGAAACCACGCAGCAGGCTGTGCGCGTGGCGGGGCGTTTGCGCTCGGTGCGCAACAGCGGCATGTTTATGGATCTGGAAGACGCCAGCGGCAAGATTCAGATATTCACCTCGCTGAAGGATCCGACGCCCCGGCAAGTTCTGGACCTGCTGCCGCATCTGGATATGGGCGATATTGTGGGAGTAACGGGCAGCATACGCCGCACGCCGCGCGGGGAACTGACCATCGACACCCAGGGGCTGGAGCTTTTGACCAAGTCCTTGCGTCCTTTGCCCTCCAAGCATTACGGCCTGGCCGATGTGGAATTGCGCTATCGCAGCCGCGAGGCCGATCTGATCGCCAATGACCGCAGCCGCGACGTGTTTCGCATGCGCAGCCGTATCTTGCGCCATATCCGCCAGACGCTGGACGAAAAGGGGTTCTTAGAGGTCGAAACCCCCGTCTTACAGCCGATCCCCGGCGGCACCTCGGCCAAGCCCTTTGTGACGCATCACAACACGCTGGATATGGAGCTGTTCTTGCGCATCGCGCCCGAGCTGTATCTGAAGCGTCTGGTGATCGGTGGCCTTGCCGAAGGCGTCTATGAAATGGGCCGTCTGTTCCGCAACGAAGGAGTTTCGGTCAAGCACAATCCCGAATTCACGACGATCGAGATTTACCAAGCCTATGCCGACTACACCGACATGATGACCGTGACCGAAGAATTGGTCGCGGGCGCGGCCATGGCCCTACATGGCACCTATGTGCTGCCCTATGGCGAGAGGACTCTGGACTTCACCCCGCCCTGGCCGCGCCGCACGATGCTGGACTTGGTGACCGAGCATACAGGCCTGGACCTGGCCGCCTATCAGGACGATCCCGCCGCCGCGCGTGGGGCCGCCGCCAAGATCGGCGTGGGCGTCTCGCCCAAGGCCAATTGGGGCCAGGTGGTCGAGGCGGTATTCGGCGAAAAGGTGGAACACACCCTTATTCAGCCCACCCATGTGACGGATTTCCCCAAAGACATTTGCCCCTTGACCAAAACGCACCGCGCCAATCCGCGCTTGGCCGAGAGGTTCGAGAGCTATGCCAATGGCTGGGAGATGGCCAACGCCTATTCCGAGCTGAACGATCCGTTCGAGCAATTCTCGCGCTTTCAAGAGCAAGTCGCCCAGCGCGAAGCGGGGGACGACGAAGCGCAGTATATGGACGAAGATTATGTGATCGCCCTGGAATACGGCCTGCCGCCCACGGGCGGCCTGGGCATCGGCATCGATCGCATCGTGATGCTGTTGACCGACTCGCCCTCGATCCGCGAAGTCATCCTCTTTCCCACCTTACGCAGCCGCCCGGGCCGCGAGTCGCTGGTGCGGGGACGATTGGGCGGTTAGCGCGCCGCCTATCGCAATGGCCTGTCCCATATAGAGGGGGCTGGCTGTGCTTCATCGGAAAGCCCGGCCCCCAGGGGCATTCGGTCTTGTACAGAGAGGCTGGGATGTTCCTTGACCACCACATCCGGATCATACGCATCAATCTCAGCCACGCGGCACATCTCGCGGCGCGCATATTCGCACAAGGCCACCAATTCTTCATCCGGCGCATTCAAGAGGGCCTCGGCCCCGCCGACTTGATCCAATAATTTGCTGAGAAATGTTTTTGGGGCCGAGGGTTCATCCATCAGAGGTGCGCCTTCTGGGATCACTGAAATTTTGTAGCAGCCTTTCATCTCACTTTCTCCCTTTGTTGGCTCATTGACACCATGGGAATGGGCGTTGAAAACCGAATCCCGTGACCTTTCCCCGCTCGGCGCGGTCGATTTCGTCCAGGATGTGTTGCGTAGCGGCCGCTCCATAACGATCGAGAAGCCGGGCAACGAAAGCGCGTGTGAACGTCGAGTCTTCTTGAATCTCGGCTTCGGAATCGGTATCGTTACTTGGTAGCCAGTTATGGTTGTGTGCGGGTTTGGGCATAGCTTGTCACTCCCCAAAAACGTTGCCTGGAACCCTGAGGAATATTAAGTTCTATCCTCATTAAGGTCCAAAAAACCATGATAAGAAGTCTTTCTAACTTTTTATGCCAAAAACTACCAAATAAGTCAATGGTCTTCTTATTGTGGTCTTTTGGTATGGATTGCCGCAAGAAATCTGGTTAATTTGACGCGATGATATCCGCTGCCCAAATACGCGCCGCCAGGGGTTTTCTTGGTTGGAGCCAGGCTTATCTTGCCCAAAAAGCCGGGCTATCGAAATCCGTGCTGGTGAATGTGGAAGGCCGTCTAAACACACCACGCGAAAGCACTATTCTGTCTATCAAACAAGCTCTTGAGTCGGGCGGCGTCGAATTCAACCCCACCAATGGCGGGGTCCATATGCGTCAGCAAAATGTCTATGTTCTATCGGATAGCGATGGATATGTGCGCTTCAAGCAGATTGTGTTGGAAACCGCGACGGCCGAAGGCGGCGAAGTGCTCAGTAGTGGTGTGGATGAACGACAATTCACCCGTTGGTACAGCCCCGAACATGACAAAGCCTATATGGACGGCATGAAACGCCTGAAAAATGTGCGTGGAAAATTTCTGGTTCGAGAAGGCGACTATAATTTCATCGCCAGCGATTACGCGGAATACCGTTGGATCAGCAAACAGGATTTCAAGTCTGTGCCCTTTTATGTCGTCGGTGGAAAGCTGGCCATCATGCTGTTGGAAATGGAGCCGATGATCATCTTGATCGATATCCCCGCCGTTGCAGCCGCCTACCGCATACATTTCCATGCCATGTGGGAGCAAGCCAAGATCCCCCCACTGCGTACGACAAACACAGACACATCGCAGTAAAACTGTCTCCCAGCATAGCCCGCCTGGATAAAACTCGGGGGACAGGAGCAAGCCGCTGTGTCTTAAAAAGGAATCTGGATTCCGGTGATGAATGCCCGCATGCGCAAGCATGACTGGTTGAGAGGGTGGAATCAGAATAGGCGCAATAAGGCTTATTGTGCGCCTTCCTTCCTCTCCTCACGGGAGTCACCCTCGCGAAAGCGGGGGTCCATCTCCTATCCTCGCCGATGGCACTTTGGTTTAGAATAAAGTCCACACATGCACCCACCAAGGCTTCCGCTCTTTGCGAACAGTGCCTAGACTGAAGGCGCGAAGAAACCTATTCCGCCGCCTCAGCCTTCACGCCGGTAAGGGTGATCGAGCCGCCGGCTTTTTCCACGGCGGCTTTGGCGGCGGCGGTGGCACCGGCCAGGACCAGTTTGACCGCCGTCTTGATCTCACCCTTGGCCAGCAGGCGCACACCGTGCTTGGCACGACGGGCCAAGCCCACGCTGATCAAAGTCTGCGAGGTGATTTCTTTTTTGGCGTCCACCAGGCCGGATTCGATAGCCTCTTGCAAACGGCCCAAATTGACCTCGGCCAAGTCGCGAGCAAAGATGTTGCGGAAGCCGCGCTTGGGCAGACGGCGATGCAAGGGCATCTGGCCGCCTTCAAATCCCTTGATCGACACGCCGGTGCGGGCCTTTTGACCCTTCACGCCGCGACCGCAGGTCTTGCCCTTGCCCGAGCCGATGCCGCGCCCCAGAGCGAAGGGTTTGCGCCGCGCGCCTTTGTTATCTTTCAATTCATTCAGTTTCATTGTCGTCTCGCTCCGCGATGTCTTTGTGCCAGGATGCGCCAAGAAAAGGGTTACGCGCCCTTGGCTCCGCTTACCACTTCAACCAGATGATGCACCTTGGCGATCATGCCGCGCACCGCAGGCGTATCCTGCAAGTCGCGCTGCGCGCCGATGCGGCCCAATCCCAGGCCCGTCAGGGTCTGAGCCTGGCCGGGCTTACGGCCAGTGCCGCTTGCGATCTGCCGCACCGTCACCGTCTTGTCGCCACTGCTCTTTTTCCCGGTCATCCTTGGTCCCCTTACCTTCTCTTATTTTGCCGTTATTCCTGGCCGATTAAGCGGCTGCGCCCTTGGGAGCCGCCTCTTTGCCTTCGCCGACTTCGTCGGGACGACGGCCCAGGATATCGCTGACCTTCTTGCCACGGCGCGCCGCCACCAAACGGGGGCTTGAGACATTCGCCAAAGCATCGAAAGTCGCACGAACCATGTTGTGCGGATTCGAGCTGCCCACCGACTTGGCCACCACGTCATGGACGCCCAAGGCCTCGAACACCGCGCGCATAGGACCGCCCGCGATGATACCGGTACCACTGGGAGCCGTGCGCACCACCACCTTGCCCGAGCCGAAATGGCCGCGCGAGTCATGATGCAGCGTGCGACCATCGCGTAGCGGCACGCGCAACAAACGCGCGCGCGCGCTGGCCGTGGCCTTGCGAATGGCATCGGGCACTTCACGCGCCTTGCCGGTGCCGTGGCCGACACGGCCCTTGCCGTCGCCCACCACCACCAAAGCCGCAAAGTTAAAGCGCTTACCGCCCTTGACCACCGACGAGACGCGGTTGATGCTGACCAGCTTTTCGATCAGCTCTTCGCCTTCGCGGTTGTCGCGGTCGCGGTTCTCTCCATCGCGACGACGACGACCGCCGCCACCCTCGCGCCCATGACCGCCGCCGCCGCCTTCACGGCCGCCGCGACCATGACCATGGCCCTGACCGGCATGAGCCTCAGTCGCGCCTGCGCCTTCGCCGCCAGCCGATTTCTCGGCCGGTTTAGCGGCACCCGTCGCCGCGCCCGCAGGCTTGGAAGCCTTGCGTTCGGGCTTTTTGTCGCCGATCTTCTTCTCGGCGGGCTTGGCGGCTTTTTCGGACTTGCCGGCGTCTTTACTCTTGTCGTTGCTTGCCATGAGGCTTGTTCCCTTGCTGCGTCGTATCGTGAAGGCCTAGGCCCTCACACCGATTTCCGTTCCCGGTTAAAACTCCAGCCCGCCTTCGCGCGCCGCATCCGCCAGGGCCTTCACACGCCCATGATAGGGATGACCGCCGCGATCGAACGCCACCTGCTTGACATCGGCGGCCAAGGCGCGCTCGGCCACCAGCTTGCCCACGGCTGCCGCCGCGTCCTTATTGGCGCCGCTTTTCAGCGTATCCCTCAGATCCAAGGACGAGGCCGACGCCAAAGTCTGCTGCGTCCGGTCGTCAATGACCTGGGCATAGATGTTTCGGTCGGCGCGGAACACCGTCAGGCGTACACGAGCCTCTTGCGGCTTCGTCCGCCGCCGATGCGCCAGAACCTTGCGTACGCGAGACGCCCGACGTTGCCTTTGGACCGCTTTTCCACTGCTCATAACCTTATCCTCACCCTGTTCGCGCCCTCCGTTCAGGACGGCGCGCGTTGATTACTTCTTCTTGCCTTCCTTACGGCGGATGCGCTCACCCTCATAGTGGATGCCCTTGCCCTTGTAAGGCTCGGGAGGGCGCATGGAGCGGATTTCCGCCGCCACCTGCCCCACGCGCTGGCAATCGATGCCGCTGATGCTTAGCACCGTCGGCTTATCGGCCTTGATGGCGATGCCTTCGGGGATGGCGTAGCGCACTTCGTGGCTGTAGCCCAGCTGCAAGACCACTTCGTTCCCCTGCACCGCGGCGCGGTAACCGACACCGTCGATTTCCAGCACCTTGCGGAAGCCATCGGACACGCCCTTGACCATATTGGCCACCAGCGTGCGCGTGGTCGCCCACATGATGCGTCCGGCGCGAGAGGCGGTGCGCGGGGCAACCTTGACCCGGCCATCTTCCAGCGTGACGCCCACGTCGTCCATGACACTCATGGACAATACGCCCATCTTGCCCTTGGCGGAGACGCTTTGCCCCTTGATCTCGACCGTCACGCCAGACGGGACGGTGATCGCGTGTTTACCGATGCGTGACATGATCGCTCAACCCCGCCTTATCAATAGACTTTGCACAAGACTTCGCCGCCAACATTGGCGCTGCGCGCCTCGTTGTCCGACATCACACCGCGCGGCGTGGACAGGATGGAGATACCCAGCCCGTTGCTGACGCGCGGCAACTTTTTGATCGCGGCATAGACTCGCCGACCGGGCGTCGAAACGCGCTCGATCAACTGGATCGCGCCGCGACCCTCAAAGTATTTAGGCGTGATATGTAACTGGCCCTCCTCGTCCTCGTGCCAGCCGAGGATGTAGCCCTCGCGCTTGAGCACATCGAGCACGCTGCGGCGCAGCTTCGAGGACGGGCTGAGTACTTCCGCTTTGCGGGCCTTCTGGCCGTTGCGGATGCGTGTCAGCATATCGCCCAAGGGATCGCTTAATGCCATGTCCGTTTCCCTCTGATGTTCCTTGATCCCAACGTCATCTTCTTCACACTACCAGCTTGATTTCGTCACGCCGGGCAACATGCCGCGTTGTGCCAATTCGCGCAGCATGATGCGGCAAAGACGGAAGCGCCGGTAATAGCCTCTGGGCCGACCCGTCAGCTCACACCGGTTGCGCACGCGCACCGGGCTGCTGTTGCGGGGCAGCTGCGCCAATTTGACCTGAGCGGCGAACCGCTCTTCGATCGGCAAGGCGCGGTTGCTGATGATCGCCTTCAAACGCTTGCGGCGCGGTCCATAGGACTTGACCATGCGCTGACGGCGCTTGTTTTTCTCTACCGAGCTGAGTTTGGCCATGTTGGCTCCCTCTTCCTTTCAAACCGTCAATTCGAGAACGGCATGTCGAAGCCCTTAAGCAAGGCTTTGGCTTCGGCATCCGTCTTGGCGGTGGTCACAAAGATGATATCCATTCCGCGAACAGATTCCATCTTGTCATAGTCGATTTCCGGAAACACGATCTGCTCCTTCAGGCCCATGGCATAGTTGCCGCGACCGTCAAAGCTGCGCCCGGAAACCCCGCGAAAGTCGCGCACGCGCGGCAATGCGATATTGACCAGACGATCCAGAAACTCATACATCTTGCGGCTACGCAAGGTGACCTTGCAGCCAATGCCCATGCCTTCGCGCAGTTTGAAGGTCGCGATGGCCTTGTTGGCATGCGTGATCACGGGTTTTTGCCCCGCGATCAAGGCCAAATCGGCCACGGCTTGGGTCAGTCGCTTGCTATCGGCAGTCGCCCCGCCCACGCCCATATTGATGACGATCTTCTCAAGACGCGGCGCCTGCATGGCATTGCCATAGCCGAATTGCTCGATCAGGGCCGATTTGATGACCTGCTCATAGCGCAGCTGCAAGCGCGGCTTGCCGCTGGCATCCAACTGAACCGAAGGCTCGGCAGAGGCGGATTCCGACACAGCGGCGGCCTTGGTCTTGGCGGCGGCCGGTTTCTTGGCGGGCTTTGCAGCGGCCGCCTGGCCGGGCGTTGTTTCCTTGCTCTTGTTCATCGATCAATAACCTCACCTGAACGCTTGGCGACGCGCACCTTGCGCCCGTCTTCCAACTTTTTGAATCCAACCCGTGTCGGTTTGCCCGTCTTGGGATCCACCGGAGTGACCTTGGACGCATGCATCGGCGCTTCAACGCGCTTGATGCCGCCTGGATCCTTCCAGCTGGGGCGTGTGTGGCGCGAGACGACATTGATGCCCTGCACCACGACCCGATCTTCTTTCGGAATGACCCGGAGGACTTCGCCCACCCGGCCCTTATCCTTACCGGACAAAACGATCACCTTGTCCGATTTGCGAATACGCGCGGCCATGGTTACAGCACCTCCTGGGCCAACGAAATGACTTTCATAAAGCCCATGGCGCGCAATTCACGCACCACCGGGCCAAAGATACGCGTGCCGATCGGCTCGCCGTCCTTGTTAACCAACACCACGGCGTTGGTATCAAAGCGGATCAAGGTACCGTCGCCGCGCTTCTTACCTTTGCGCGTGCGTACGATCAAAGCCTTGTGCACCTCGCCTTTTTTGACGCGGCCACGCGGAATGGCATCTTTGATGGAGACGACGATAATGTCCCCCTCAGCAGCGTATCGACGCTTTGAGCCACCCAGCACCTTGATGCACATCACCTCGCGCGCGCCGCTGTTATCGGCCACATCTAGGTGGGTTTGCATCTGTATCATCGTATCGACTCCTTCACTATCCCTGCTCGTTCCATGAAGCCCTGGCCATCAAGCCTTGGCCGCCGACTCCATGTTGCCCTCGACCACCATCCAGCACTTCCGGCGCGACAGAGGACGACATTCTTCGATCGTCACCTTCTCGCCCTTTTTGTGAATGTTACCCTCGTCATGTGCGAGGTACTTCTTCGAGCGGGTCATGAACTTCTTGTACAAGGGATGGCGCACGCGGCGCTCGACCAAGACGGTTACGGTCTTGTCGGCGCTATCGCTAACGACGGTTCCTTGAAGCATGCGATGGGGCATGTGTTCGTTCCTCCTACTTGCTCTTGCCTGAACCGGTCGTCGCGGCTTCGCTGCGACGCTGGTTCTGGATCGTCAGGATGCGCGCGGCGGCGCGACGCGCCTCACGCACACGGGCCGTGTTCTTCAACTGGCCGGTGGCGCGTTGAAAGCGCAGATTCATGCTCTCGCGCCGCAGATCCTGCAGCTGGCCGGCCAGTTCCTTTTCGGATTTGGCCCGGGTATCGGCACCCTTGTCAGACATGTTGTTCAACTCCCTCAAACTCTCTTATTCATTCACGTCGTTTGACCTAAACTTACATCCGCACTCAATGTCCGCCTTCGCGGAACACAACGCGCGTCTTGATAGGCAATTTCGCGGCGGCCAAGGCAAAGGCCTCGCGCGCCACGGTCTCGGTCACCCCGTCCACCTCGAACATGATGCGTCCTGGATGCACGCGGCAGGCCCAGAATTCCGGGGCGCCCTTGCCCGAACCCATACGGACTTCAGCGGGTTTGCGCGAAACCGGCACATCCGGAAAAATGCGGATCCACACGCGGCCCTGGCGTTTCATGTGGCGGGTCAGGGCGCGACGCGCGGCCTCGATCTGACGCGCGGTGATACGCTCTGGCTCCACCGCCTTCAGGCCCACCGAGCCAAAGGCTAGGTCCGTGCCGCCCTTGGCCGCACCATGGATGCGCCCCTTATGGGCCTTACGGTATTTGGTCTTCTTCGGACTTAGCATGATCCATATCCGTTCATGTCGTTGTTCTCGATTGCTCGAGATTGAACCCAGGCCTTGCCCTGCGGCATCCGCCGCATATCACACATATAAAGGGCCACGATCCGGGTGTTCATTCGTGTTCTTAGCTCCTGTTGCCCTGTTCCTGGGCACGTTTTTCAACAGCCATCGGGTCATGCTCCAGGATTTCTCCCTTGAACACCCAGACCTTGACGCCGCATGCGCCGTAAGTCGTCTTGGCGGTGGCGGTGCCGTAATCGATATCGGCGCGCAGAGTCTGCAACGGCACGCGGCCTTCGCGGTACCATTCCGTGCGCGCGATTTCCGCGCCGCCCAGACGGCCACCGCAATTGACGCGAATGCCCAAAGCCCCCAAACGCATGGCCGATTGCACGGCCCGCTTCATGGCGCGACGAAAGGCGATGCGGCGTTCCAACTGGTTGGCGATGCCCTCGGCGATCAGACGCGCATCCAGCTCGGGCTTACGGATTTCCACCAGATTGAGGCTGATATCGTCCACTTCGGCCATCTTAGCCAGATCGGTGCGCAGCTTTTCGATATCCGCGCCCTTCTTGCCGATCACCACGCCCGGACGCGCGGAATAAACCGTCACGCGGGTCTTCTTGGCCGGACGCTCGATCACGATGCGGCTGATGCCGGCCTGGCTGCCCAGACGCTTTTCCAGCATTTGACGCAAGCGCAGATCTTTATGCAGCAATTCCCCGTAGGAAGCGGGCCCGAAGACGGACGACCGCTGCGGATGCCACCGGCTGTCCGGGCTACGGATCACACCAATGCGAAATCCAATGGGGTTAATCTTCTGTCCCATACCGTTCAGGCCCCCGCTTGCTGCTGTTGATCCGACGAAGCGTCGGCTGTCTTTTTATGCTCGGCCTTTTTGGCCTTGGGCGCGCCGGCATCGGCGCGGGCGGCGCGGCGACCGGACGCCTTGCGTCCCAAGCCGTTCTCGTCATCCTCTGCCGTCACGATGATGCGCAAATGGCTGTAGGGCTTTTCGATGCTCGCGCCACGACCGCGACCGCGCGCATGGAAACGCTTTAAGGCGAAGGCGCGACCGACACTAGCCTCGCTGACCACCAAACGATCGACGTCCAGTCCATGATTGTTCTCGGCATTGGCGATGGCCGACTGCAAAACCTTGCGCACCGTCTGCGCGATACGGCGACGGTTGAAGGCCAGAAGGTTCAACGCATGCGCGACATGCTGGCCGCGAATGCTGGCCGCCACCAGATTCAGCTTGCGCGGACTGCTGCGCAGCGCGTGGGCCACGGCAATAGCCTGGTCCTCGTCATGTGTGGGCAACGCCTTAGTCTTGCTCATCGAATATCCCCTTTATCCTTCACATCAGCCCTTTTTGGCTTTTTTGTCGCCGGCATGGCCTCGGAAGGTGCGCGTCAGCGAAAACTCACCGAATTTATGGCCGATCATGTTCTCATTCACCGCCACCGGGATGAACTCCTTGCCGTTGTGCACGCCAAAGGTCAAACCCACGAATTGCGGCAGGATGGTTGAACGCCGCGACCAAATACGGATGATCTCGTTGCGGCCCGAAGCCCGCACCTTCTCCGCCTTGGCCAGCAGATAACCATCCACAAACGGTCCCTTCCAAACTGAACGAGCCACGATGCGGCCTCCTTGCTACTTCTTGCGACGGCGGCGGATGATCATCCGATCCGCCTTCTTGTTGTTGCGAGTCTTCATACCCTTGGTGCACTTGCCCCACGGCGTCACAGGATGACGGCCGCCCGAGGTCTTGCCCTCGCCGCCGCCATGAGGGTGATCGACCGGGTTCATGGCCACGCCGCGCACGCTGGGGCGAACGCCCTTCCAACGATTACGACCGGCCTTGCCCAATTGAATATTGATCTGGTCGGGGTTGGACACCGCGCCGATCGTGGCCATGCATTCACCGCGCACGCGCCGCAATTCGCCCGAGGACAATTTGATCTGCGCATAGCCGCCGTCGCGACCGACCAGCTGCACATAAGTGCCCGCCGAACGCGCCATCTGGCCACCCGCGCCCGCCCGCAGCTCCACATTATGGACGATAGTGCCCACCGGGATGCTCTTCAGAGGCATGGCATTGCCGGGCTTGATATCGACCTTCTCGCCCGAGACCACCGTGTCGCCCACGGCCAAGCGCTGGGGCGCCAGGATGTAAGACAAAGTGCCATCCGTATAGCGGATCAAGGCGATCCAGGCAGTGCGATTGGGATCGTATTCCAAACGCTCGACCTTGGCCGACACGTTAAAGTGACGACGCTTGAAGTCCACCAGACGATAACGGCGCTTGTGTCCGCCGCCCTGGTGGCGCGTGGTGATGCGCCCCGTGTTGTTACGGCCGCCATGTGAGGACAAGCCTTCGGTCAAGCTCTTGACCGGGCCGCCCTTCCACAGGGTGCGACGATCCACCTGAACCAGCTGACGCAAGCCGGGCGATCTGGGGCTGTAGGTCTTTAATGCCATCTGTGCCTATCTCCTCTTATCCTCAAAGCCCGTCAGACGCCGGTGGCGACGTCGATGCTTTGGCCATCGGCCAAAGTGACAACCGCCTTCTTGCTGTCCGAACGGAAGATCTTGCGACCCTTGCGCGCCTTGGTCTTGCCCAGGCTCCGCAACGTGTTGACCGCCTCGACCTTGACCTTGAACACGGCCTCGACCGCGGCCTTGATCTGCGGCTTGCTGGCCGCCAAAGGCACACGGAAGACATACTGGCCGTTGCCACTGATCATGCTGCTCTTTTCCGTGATCACCGGCGACAGCAAGGTGCCAAAATGGACCGAGGAATCAGCCCCCGCCACTCTTTCCGGCTTGCTCCGGTGCAACCAACGACCGCTCATCTCTTAACTCTCCTGTCCACAGCGCAGCGCGCCGAATTCTACATGTTTAAGCGACTGAGGCCGCTGTACTGACACCTGTACTGACACCCTGGTTTTCCGCTCGACCACAATCGGTTTACCGACCAAATCATTACACACTTCGCTCATATTCAGCGGCGTACCACCCGGCCCGAACTTGATTTGCCCGGCAAAACTCCGTCGTTGTTCTTGCCGTCTTCGTTGCGTCATGCCAACCGCTCCTCGAGCTTGGCGACGGCCTCTTGGGTCAGAACCAAGGTATCGCGGCGCATGATGTCATACACATTCGCGCCTTGGGTGGGCAGAACATCCACGAAAGGTAGATTGCGCGCGGCCCGAACGAAATTATCGTCCAGCGTCGCGCCGCCCACGACCAACACCGACGACACGCCCATCTTTTCCAACTTACCGGCCAATTCCTTGGTCTTGTGATTGGGGACAGCGGCCTGATCCAGCACGATCAACTTGCCTTCGGCCTGCTTGGCGGACAACGCCATGCGCAAGGCCAAGGCGCGCACCTTCTTGGGCAGTTCGTGTTCATGGCTACGCACCACGGGTCCAAAGATCACCGCGCCCTTGCGGAATTGCGGCGAACGACGGCTGCCCTGACGTGCATGGCCGGTGCCCTTTTGAGCATGCGGCTTGCGCGTGGTGCCCGAGATATCCGCGATCGTCTTGGCTTTATGAGTGCCGGCGCGCGCCTTGGCTTGCTGCCACATGACCATGCGGAACAGGATGTCCCGGCGCGGCGTGACGGCAAAAACCGAGTCGGCCAAGTCCAGCTCGCCCACGGCATTGTTATCGATATTATGGATTTTGACCTTCATCGTAACGCTCCTTCAAGCCCTTTCTTACGCCGCTTTTTCCTTCAGCGCCGCCGGAAACGGCGCGCCTTCGGGCAATTTACGACGCACGGCATCCCGCACACGCACCCAGCTTTGTTCGGATCCGGGCACGTTGCCATGCACCAGAACCAAGCCGCGCTCGGCATCCACCGAGACGACCTTCAGATTTTGCGTGGTCACGCGCACATCGCCCATATGACCGGCCATCTTCTTGCCCTTGAACACCTTGCCCGGATCCTGACGGTTACCCGTGGAGCCGTGCGAACGGTGGGACAAGGACACGCCGTGCGTGGCGCGCAAACCCTTAAAGTTATGACGCTTCATGGCACCGGCAAAGCCGCGTCCGATGGATACGCCCGTGACATCCACATATTGGCCTTCGACGAAATGCGCGGCGCTGATTTCAGCCCCCACATCCAGCAAAGCCTCGGGCGTCACGCGAAATTCCACCAAACGGGTCTTCGGCTCGACCTTTGACTTGGCAAAGTGGCCGCGCAGAGCCTTGGTCATGTTCTTGACCTTGGGCATTCCCGCGCCAATCTGAAGAGCCGTATAGCCATCCTTCTCGGCCGTGCGAACGGCGACGACCTGGCAGGACTGCAGTTGCAGCACCGTCACCGGCACATGAGAACCATCGTCGCGAAAAACGCTGGTCATTCCGATCTTCTTGGCCAAAACACCTGTGCGCATAGCACGTCCCCTCAACTTTCCTGCTTCCTTGATGCCCTTTACGATCCGAAAACCGTGTTAGGCCTCGATCTCCACATCCACACCCGCGGCCAGATCCGTCTTCATCAACGCATCGATGGTTTGCGGCGTCGGCTCGAGAATATCGAGCAAACGCTTGTGTTCGCGAATCTCATATTGATTGCGCGCCTTTTTATCGACATGCGGGCTGGTGTTAACCGTAAACCGCTCGATATACAAAGGCATGGGAATCGGGCCACGCACACGCGCACCGGTACGCTTGGCCGTGCTGACGATCTCCCGCGCGGCCTGATCCAGGACGCGGTGATCGTAAGATTTCAGCCTGATGCGAATATGTTGCGTTTGCATGACCTGATTCCCTCTAGCCTTGATGTTACCGAACTATTCAATAACCTTAGTGACGACACCGGCGCCGACGGTGCGGCCGCCTTCGCGGATAGCGAAGCGCAAGCCTTCATCCATGGCGATCGGTTGGATCAACTTGATCTCCATCGACACGTTGTCGCCGGGCATCACCATTTCCGTACCCTCGGGCAGTGTCACTTCGCCCGTCACATCGGTGGTGCGGAAGTAGAACTGCGGACGGTAATTGGTGAAGAACGGCGTATGACGGCCACCCTCTTCCTTGTTCAGGATGTAGGCCTCGGCCTTGAAGCGCGTGTGCGGCGTGATGCTGCCGGGCTTGGCCAAGACTTGGCCGCGCTCGACATCTTCACGCTTGGTGCCGCGCAACAGCACGCCGACATTGTCGCCCGCCTCGCCTTGATCCAAGAGCTTGCGGAACATTTCAACGCCCGTGACCGTGGTCTTTTGAGTGGCCTTCAAACCGACGATCTCGATTTCATCGCCGACCTTCACAATGCCGCGCTCGCAACGCCCCGTCACCACGGTGCCGCGACCCGAGATCGAGAACACGTCCTCAATCGGCATCAAGAAGGGCTTCTCTTTGTCGCGCACAGGCTGGGGAATGTATTCGTCCACCGCCTTCAACAGCTCGACAATGGCTTGCTTGCCCAGCTTCTCGTCCTTGTCTTCCAAGGCGCACAGAGCCGAACCCTTGATGATGGGGATCTTGTCGCCGGGGAACTGGTAGGAGGTCAGCAGCTCGCGCACTTCCATCTCGACCAGCTCGGCCAGCTCGGGATCGGCCATATCCATCTTGTTCATGAAGACGACGATGGCGGGCACGCCGACCTGACGGGCCAGCAAGATATGCTCACGAGTCTGAGGCATGGGACCATCGGCAGCCGAGACCACCAGAATGGCACCATCCATCTGCGCCGCGCCGGTGATCATGTTCTTCACGTAATCGGCGTGGCCGGGGCAGTCCACA
Source organism: Alphaproteobacteria bacterium (assembly GCA_016699305.1). Classification (NCBI taxonomy): domain Bacteria; kingdom Pseudomonadati; phylum Pseudomonadota; class Alphaproteobacteria; species Alphaproteobacteria bacterium. Next base: position 1,649,410 of record CP064970.1, on the reverse strand, counting down.
TGGGCATAGTGGCGATTGGGAGTCTCGTATTCCACATGGGCCGTGTTGATGGTGATACCGCGCGCCTTCTCTTCCGGGGCGCTGTCGATAGAGCTGTAATCCTTGAACTCACCAAAGCCCAAGCTGTGCGACACCTTGGTGATCGCGGCGGTCAGCGTGGTCTTACCGTGGTCAACATGGCCGATGGTGCCGATGTTGATATGTGGCTTGTTGCGTTCGAATTTGGCCTTTGCCATGGTGATCTCCGTCGTTTCTCTCGAGTTGTTCCTGTGGGTTTCCCAGACCTGATTTCCTAGTGACCTGCTTTTCTCGTTTTACCGTTCCCTACCATCCCACACCTAGCGCGTCTTTTCACGGATTTCCGTGGCCAGATTCTGAGGCACCGGGTCATAGTGATGGAATTCCATCGAATAATTGGCGCGCCCTTGAGTCATCGAACGCAGCGTGTTGACATAGCCGAACATGCTGGACAAAGGCACCACCGAGTCGATCACACGCGCATTGCCGCGCTGATCCATACCCGTAATCTGTCCACGGCGGCTGTTCAGATCGCCGATCACATCGCCCATATAGTCTTCGGGCGTGACGACCTCGACCCGCATGACAGGCTCTAGCAACACGGGACCCGCCTTGGCGATGCCTTCTTTAAAGGCCGCGCGCGCGGCGATTTCGAACGCCAGCACCGAGGAGTCGACATCGTGATACGCGCCATCGACCAACTGGATCTTGAAATCGATGGTGGGGAAACCCGCCATGATGCCGTTGTTCTTGGCCGATTCCAGTCCTTTGACGACGCCGGGGATGAATTCCTTGGGAACCACGCCGCCCACGATCTTGCTTTCGAACAGAAAGCCCGCGCCGCGCTCTTGCGGCTCGAATACCAGAGTGATGCGCGCGAACTGGCCCGAACCGCCGCTTTGCTTCTTATGAGTATAGTCGATCTCGGCGCGGCGGGTGATGGTTTCACGATACGCCACCTGCGGCGCACCGACATTGGCCTCCACCTTGAATTCGCGTCGCATGCGATCGACGATGATTTCCAAGTGCAATTCGCCCATACCCTTGATGATCGTCTGGCCGCTTTCGTGATCCACCGACACGCGGAAGGACGGATCCTCTTGAGCCAAACGCTGCAAGGCGACGCCCATCTTTTCCTGGTCGGCCTTGGTCTTGGGTTCCACCGCGACCTCGATGACCGGATCGGGGAACTCCATGCGCTCAAGAATGATCGGCTTGGCCGTATCGCACAGCGTGTCGCCCGTCGTGGTGGATTTAAGCGCCGCGAAAGCCACGATATCGCCCGCATGGGCCTCTTTGATCTCTTCGCGGGTATTCGCATGCATCAACAACATGCGGCCCACGCGCTCGCGCTCATCCTTCACCGAATTCAGGATATAAGAGCCGCTTTGCACCGTGCCCGAATAAATGCGGGCAAAGCTCAGCGAGCCCACAAACGGATCGGTCATGATCTTGAACGCCAGCGCCGAGAACGGAGCCGCATCATCGACCGCACGGCTATCTTCATCCGTCGAGTCGGGACGAAGCCCCTTGACGGCTCCCCTATCCAAAGGTGACGGCAAGAATTCAACAACCGCGTCCAACAAAGGCTGTACACCCTTATTCTTGAACGCCGAGCCGCACAAAACGGGCACGAACTTAAAGGCAACCGTACCCTTACGGATACAGGCCTTCAACGTGTCCATCGAGGGCTCTTGACCGTTCAGATAGGCTTCCATCGCCGCATCGTCCATCTCGACAGCGGTTTCCACCAGCTGCGTGCGATAGCTTTGCGCTTTGTCCTTCAGATCGGCGGGGATCTCGGTTTCGTAGAATTCCGCGCCCAGGTTCTCATCCTTCCAGACGATCGCCTTCATCTTGACCAGATCGACGATGCCGACAAACTCGGACTCGGACCCGATGGGCAGCTGCACGACCAAAGGCACCGCGCCCAGGCGGCCCTTGATCATATCCACGCAGCGGTAAAAATTGGCGCCGATGCGGTCCATCTTGTTGACGAAGCACATACGCGGCACATGGTACTTATCGGCCTGACGCCACACGGTCTCAGACTGAGGCTCCACACCCGCCACGCCGTCGAACACCGTGACCGCGCCGTCCAGCACGCGCAACGAACGCTCGACCTCGATCGTGAAATCGACATGGCCGGGCGTATCGATGATGTTGATGCGATAGGATTGATCCGCCAGTTTCCAAAAAGTCGTGGTCGCCGCCGATGTAATGGTGATGCCGCGTTCCTGTTCCTGCTCCATCCAGTCCATGGTGGCGGTGCCTTCATGCACTTCGCCGATCTTATAGGACTTGCCGGTGTAGAACAGAATGCGTTCGGTCGTCGTCGTCTTACCCGCATCGATATGGGCCATGATGCCGATGTTGCGATAACGATCAAGGGGTGTGGTGCGTGCCATGATATAAAGCTCCTACTTCCCCAATTACCAGCGGTAATGCGAGAAAGCCTTGTTCGCTTCCGCCATACGGTGTGTATCTTCGCGCTTCTTCACGGCGGTGCCGCGATTGTTCAAGGCATCCAGCAGCTCGCCCGCCAAACGCTTATCCATCGTGTGCTCGGACCTCTTGCGCGCCGAACCGATGATCCAGCGCAAGGACAAGGCCAAAGCGCGCGTCGGGCGTACTTCCACCGGAACCTGATAGGTGGCACCGCCCACGCGGCGCGAACGCACTTCCAGATGCGGGCGGACATTCGTCAAGGCTTCTTCCAGCATGGCCACGGCATTGCCGCGCGCCCCGCGCACGACCGTTTGCATATGCTCCAAAGCGCCATAGACGATGGTTTCCGCAGCCGATTTCTTGCCGTGGAGCATCAGACAGCTCATCAGCTTGGCTACGGTGACGCTGCCATAGCGGGCATCGGGAAGAATTTCGCGTTTTTCTGCTGCACGACGACGTGACATGATCCGTTCTCTCCCCTAATTACTTCGGCCGCTTGGCGCCGTACTTGGAACGCTGTTGCTTGCGATCCTTGACGCCTTGGGTATCGAGCGAACCACGCACGATGTGATAACGCACGCCGGGCAAATCCTTCACGCGGCCGCCACGGATCAGGACCACAGAGTGCTCCTGCAAATTGTGACCTTCGCCGGGAATGTAGCAGATCACCTCGTAGCCGCTGGTCAAGCGCACGCGGGCAACCTTACGCAAGGCCGAGTTCGGCTTCTTTGGCGTCGTGGTGTACACACGGGTACACACGCCGCGCCGCTGCGGACATTGACGCAAAGCGGGGACTTTGGTGCGGGTCCGCTCTGGCTCACGGCCATGACGGACAAGCTGGTTAATCGTGGGCATTGTGATCCGATCCCTTACTGTCTTGACTTTTGACCCAACATCACAAACCGGCCTCGCCTGAATTCCGCGTCTCGTTTCTCCCCATTGCGGAAGACGATCGGCGAACAGGCGACACCGGACGAAGCCTGACCTTCAAGAGCAGCCTGCAACGGCTGACTTTGTGGATGACGCAGGCGAAACCTATCCGACGCAAAACGGGCAGGCGGCGATATCGCCGCAAGGCCCAGATGTCGGCTTCGGTGACCAAAGGCCGCACCAGACATTTTCCTAAAAACCCAGGAAATAAGGCGTCTCATGCGGCCTTCGAGGCTGCGTCTAGGCGGTTGCGACCTTTCGGATCACAGCCTACCACCACCCTCGAAAGCGACCAGATATTAGGAAACCCCGCTCCATCCGTCAAGAGTTTCTTAAGCTTTCTTTGTCAGCCGCCCTGAAAAACTGTGGGCGAATACCCATCGCATCTTCCGGCAGAATGGCGTGCCGAACAAAAACTCAACCAAATCAGCGCGTCCGATCTGGGCACGGATTACGAATCCTCATCCTCGTCCATGGGCACATCCGCAGGCGGATTGTCCTCATTGGCGACCGGCGGCACCGAGGCCGCCAGGCGCGCCTGGGCAGCCAAGGCCTTGGTGATGGCCGCGTCCAAATCCGACTGCTTGCACAGGCCCGATAACACCGGGTTCTGCGCATGGATATTGGCGGCGTTCCAATGGGTACGACCGCGCACCTTGTCGATCATTTCCTTGGTCGTGCCCAGCAGGCGCGCGATCTGCGCATCCGAAAGCTCGCCATGATGCTTCAGCAGCCACGCAATGCCGTCGGGCTTGTCGTTGCGCTTGGTAATGGGCGTATAACGCGGCCCCTTACTGCGCGACTGGGGCAAAGGAACATCGGCCTTGCTGATCTTCAAGCGCGCCTTCGAGTCGTCTTCGCAGCGTTTGATCTCTTCGGGCGTCAGCTGGCCGTTGCTGATGGGGTTGACGCCGATCATGCCGGTCGCCACCTCGCCATCGGCGATGGCCTGAACCTCCAACGGATGCAGCGCGCAAAACACGGCGATCTGTTCGAATGTCAAGGCGGTGTTCTCGACCAACCAAACGGCGGTCGCCTTAGGCATCAAGGGTATGGCGGAGGCGGCGGCTGGCATAGGGTTCTCTCTCCCGATAAAGGCTTGTCGTTGCGTTGATCTTATCGGCGCGCGGGACAAATTCCAAGGACGGATGCAGCCCCGCCCGGAAATAATCGGGAGCGACCAAACAAGCGCCTTACCCCTTGTATCCACATGACTTAGATGAGATTCCATCGGCCAACCGGGCCTTAAGCGCATCGGGATCGCCAGGAATCAAGACACGCTTCCAGCGCCCTTGAGCGCCCTGCAACAGGCTAAGTCTTGATTGAGGAACGCCGAACAACGCGGCCAGACGCGCCATCAATTCGGCATTTGCCCGGCCTTCTTGTGCAGGCGCGGCCAAGGGAAGCGTCAACGCCAAGCGGCCATCGGCGGCGGCTTCCAGCCCCAACCGCCCTGCCCCGCCACCGCCTCGGCTACGACGGCCCGGCTTGGCATGAACCCGCAGAATCAAGCCATCCGGATGAGGATCGAAGGCATCAGGTTCTGCTGTCAAAAACGTCAACCCGCCCGGCGATAGATATCCTCAAAGCGCACGATATCGTCCTCGCCCAGATATTCGCCCGATTGCACCTCGATCACGAATAAGGGCACTTTGCCGGGATTTTCCAGGCGATGCGCGGTGCCCATCGAGATATAGGTGGATTCGTTCGGACCCAGCAGGGCGACTTCCTCGCCGCGCGTCACCTTGGCCGTGCCGCTGACGATCACCCAATGCTCGGCGCGGTGATGGTGCATTTGCAGGCTCAGCTTGCCTTCGGGTTTGACCATGATCAGCTTGACCTGGAAACGCTCGGCCATATCCAGGGTCTGGTAATAGCCCCAGGGACGCCAGATGCGTTCGTGGCTATGCTCTTCCGTGCGCCCCTCGCGTTTAAGGTGCGCCACGATCTCTTTCACCTTTTCCGCCTGATGGATATCGGCCACCAGCAAGGCATCGGGTGTTTCCACCACCAGAATGTCTTCCAGGCCGATCGCCGCGATCAAACGATGGTCGCCCCGGATATAGCAATTCGAGATGTTGCTGGCGATCACGTCGCCTTGCAGCACGTTGCCTCGCTCGTCCTTTTCGCCCAGCTCCCACAAAGCGGGCCAGCCGCCGACATCGTTCCAGGCGAAAGAGACCGGCAACACACCCGCGTCTTGCACATGCTCCATCACCGCGTAATCCACCGACAGGTCCGAGCATCGGCCAAAGGAATCGCCGTCCAAGCGCAAGAAATCCAGGTCTTGGCGTCCACGCGCAACCGCCTCGCGGCACGCGGTCAGCATATCGGGTTGCAAACGCTGTAATTCCGCCAAATACCGGTCGGCGCGGAACACGAACATGCCCGAATTCCAGAAATACTGGCCGCTGGCCACATAGCCCTTGGCCGTTTCCAGATTCGGTTTTTCCTTGAACTCGGCCAACAGCAAGGCCCCGACATCCCCCTCGCACGCCTCGCCCGCGCGGATATAGCCATAACCGGTATGGGGCGAGGACGGATGGACCCCAAAAGTCATCAAACGCCCTTGCGCCGCCAGACCCGCCGCCTTGGTCACCGCCTCGCGAAAGGCGGGCTCGTCGGGAATGTATTGATCGGCGGGCAGGATCACCAAGACCGTCTCGTCCTGCGGCTCGGACAGCAACGCCGCCACGGCGATGGCCGGCGCCGTGCTGCGCCCCGCTGGCTCCAACACAATGCGCGGCTGCTCAATCCCCACTTCGCGCAATTGCTCGGCCACGATAAAACGCTGATCCGCGTTACAAATCACCATGGGCTGAGCGATCACGTCGCCCGGAGGCAAACGCCGCGCGGTTTCTTGCAACAGGGTCTTGTCGCTGCACAAAGCCTGCAGCTGTTTCGGATACCCCGAACGCGACACCGGCCACAACCTTGTGCCCGCGCCCCCCGAAAGAATAACCGGTTGAATCCGCATGCTCGCCTCGCCAAAGACAGGAATCGTTCCCTATCTCATAACGTGTTTCGGTGGCTCGGCGCAATGCGGCCTATTGCATCAAAGAAACCTGCTTTTTTGCGCAAAGGCAAAAATATGCTACGATCCGGGCATGTACAGGCTTATGACGCACCAACAGCGATTTAGCATCCCCTTGAGCCATGCTGGTTCTTGGGAGGGGGCCGTCTGACGCATACATAACCGCTCTTCATAGATTCCAGATTGGCTCAAGGGGCAAAAACCCCGTCAGCTTGCATGCCGATTCCAGGTGAACGGCATGCTTCTTGGCCCTTTCTGATCTTGGAGCATCTCTCATGCAAACACGAAAAATCAGCCTTGAGCAGCTCAGGCACGCTATCGCTTTGCGCGACCTTACCCATCCGGCGGACGGCCATCATGCCATGCAAATGGTGATGGCGCAGATTCTGCAGTCTTTGAAAGAAGCCTGGGACTGCGACGTCATGGAATGGCGGGAAAGCCCGATTGTGACCGTCTCGGACAACTATGATCGCCTGAATTATCCAACGGACGGAGCTGCGCGGGGCGCGCGATACACACGCTATGTCTGCGACGGCGCGTTGCTGAGAACTCAGGCATCGGCCATGGTGCCCAACGCCATGCAGTCTATCGCCTGCAACGTTCCAGGCGATATCTTGATCGCTCTTCCCGGACTGACCTATCGGCGGGATTGCGTGGACCGGATACATTCGGCCGAGCCGCACCATCTTGATCTTTGGCGATTGAAAAAGAACGCCGCATTGAGCGTGCATGACCTCCACCAAATGATCGAGATATGGATGAAGGCGGTATTGCCGGGCGTAACATGGCGCACAAGCGAAAGCCCACATCCTTATACGCAACAGGGCGTACAGATCGACGCCCTATGGCATGGCGAATGGATCGAGGTTGGAGAATGCGGCCTGGCTCATCCTCAGATCATTCAAAGGAATATACCGGATACGCCGCTGACCGGCCTAGCGATGGGGTTGGGGCTTGATCGGATTCTGATGATCCGGAAAAACATTCCGGATATTCGTTTATTAAGATCCACAGATCCGCGCGTTCTGGGCCAGATGAATGATTTGAATGCCTATCTTCCCGTCTCGACCATGCCGCCGGTGACGCGGGATTTATCGGTCGTCCTCGACCACGACACAACCGATGACGATATCGGAGACATTGTTCGAGAGGCTTTGGGCGATGACGCCGATATCGTGGAGCTCGTCCAGACGCTTTCCGCAACGGGTTACGACGATCTTTCGGAACAGGTGCGCGCGCGGCTGGGAATGACGGAAGGACAAAAGAATATCTTGCTGAGAGTCGTCTTACGCTCGCTTAACCGAACGCTGACAAGCGACGAATGCAACATCTATCGAGACCGCATTTATCAATCACTTCATCAAGGAACCATATGGCAATGGGCGACCAAGACATGACGCGGGACGCGCCGCCTGTGGTCCGGCGGCGTTCGGCGGCACGCTCGGGGGTAAAGGCAAACAATTCATCGGGCTGGTTTGATTCACTTGGCTGGAAAGCACGGCCATGGCAGATTCTCTCCCAAAGATGAGGAAATGACTGACACGATCAACATGACGCCAACGCGCCTGCAGATAACCACCATAGCCTCGCCGCCGGGCGAAGAAAACACCCTATGGTGTCGCAGCGCCCAGCCTGTTTCGTATGATGCCGCGCTTGAGGCCATGGATTCGGTTGTGGCCGCGATCCGTGCGCAAACAGGCCCCGAGATGGTTTGGCTGCTTGAACATCCGGCCCTATACACCGCAGGAACCGGCGCGAAACGTGAAGACCTGCGCCAACCCGACCGCCTGCCCATCCATACCACCGGACGCGGCGGGAAATGGACCTATCACGGCCCCGGCCAGCGCGTGGCCTATGTGATGCTGGATTTACGCGCGCGCGGCATCGACCCGCGCGATTATGTGAGACGCCTGGAAACCTGGCTGATTACCGCTTTAGGATTGCTTGGAGTGCAGGGCGAACGCCGGGAAGACCGCATCGGAATCTGGGTCCAGACCCCTCGCAGCGAGCTTAAGATCGCCGCCTTGGGCGTACGCATCCGCCACGGCGTCACCTTGCACGGCATATCGCTGAACATATCCCCAAACCTAGACGATTTTCGCGGCATCGTCCCCTGCGGCCTTGACGAATACGGCGTGACATCGCTGGCCGATCTGGGACTTCCCTGCACCATGGACCAGGCCGATGCGGCGCTGGGACAAGCTTGGGCTACGGCGTTTGGCGCATCCCGAGAGGGAAGCGCCTAATACAGCCCGCCCGTGCCCGAGGGCATGTCGGGGCTGGCCGCATTGGGCTGACCGCCGCCCAAGCCGCCACCGATAGGTTGGCCGGGGGTGATGCCCTCTTCCAAGATGGCGGGGGTGATAGTGGGGTCCGGCTCGGTTCCGGGTAAAAAGGCTTCCCAGATGGTGCCTTTTTCCCCCGGTTTGGAGGGACGCCCCGTCGCCGAATTCACACGCACCAAGCGCACGCCCGGAGGCACACGAAACGGCACGGGCTGGGTGCCTGCCGTGGCGGCGGCCATGAAGTCACGAAAGACCGGAACGGCCAGACTGGCCCCCGTTTCATGTCCGCCCAGGCTTTTGGGCTCGTCATAGCCGATGAAGACGCCCGTCACCAAATCAGGGGTGAATCCGATAAACCAGGCGTCTTTGCTGTCATTGGTGGTGCCCGTCTTGCCGGCGATCGGTCGCCCGAAAGAGGCCAAGGCCCCCGCCGCCGTCCCGCGCGAAGCGACCCCTTCAAGCATCGAGACGATCTGATACACGGTGCGCGGATCGGCCACCGCCGCGCGCGCATCGGGCAGAGCCGGAGGCATCGCGCCCGATAGATAGGTGGCCGCCTTACAATCGGGGCATGGGCGCGAATCCTGCCGCCACACCGTGCGGCCGTCACGATCTTGCACTTGGTCGATAAAACTGGGCTGCACGCGGCGTCCGCCATTGACCAGCATCGCATAGGCCGTGGTCAGGCGCAGCGGCGTGGTTTCCTTCGCGCCCAGGGCAAAAGACAGCAATTCGGGCATGTCGTCCGCGATACCAAAGGCCTTGGCATAGGAGACGATCTTGTTCATGCCCAGATGATGCGCCAAGCGCACCGTGATGATGTTGCGCGACTTTTCAAGACCGACGCGCAAAGTGGTCGGTCCATAATATTTATCGCCGTAATTCTCCGGCTGCCATAACGGCATGCCTGGACCTTGCTCGAAACTGACCGGCGCGTCCATAACCAGGCTGGCAGGCGAGAAGCCGCTGTCCAACGCGGCCAAATACACGAAAGGCTTAAAGGCCGAACCGGGCTGACGCCAGGCTTGGGTGGCGCGGTTAAAGCTGCTGATGCGCGCGCTGAACCCGCCTTCGATGGCCAGGATGCGCCCCGTATGCGGATCGATGGCGACCAACGCGCCTTGCACCAGTGGCACTTGGCGCAAGGTATAAAGCGGCAAACCGGCCACGGGAGCCGGAGCCTTGGCGTTTGGCTCGGGCGACGGCAACGCCTCGACCATCACCACTTCGCCCTCGCTTAACACCTCGCGGGGATGACGCGGCGCGGCACCATAGCTGCCATCGGAGCGGCGCGGCCGCGCCCAGGTCAGCTCGGACCAGGGAATGCCGCCGCGCGAGCCATCGGCAAAGCCGATCGCCGCGCCATTGGCATCAACCGCTAACACAGCGGCCAGACGCCATATCTCGCCGCCGGGCGGCATCGTCAGACGCGATAATTGCTGCGTCCAATTGGAGAAACTGGTCAAACGTCCGACCGCGCCGCGCCAACCGCTATGCTGGCGGTCGTAATCCAGCAGCGTCTTGCGCAAGGCTTTCGCTGCCGCATTTTGCAGATCGGGCGACAGACTGGTGCGAACCGTTAGGCCACCTTCCAGCACCGCCTTACTACCGAACTGATCCACCAGGATGCGGCGGACCTCTTCCGTGAAGTAGTCCGCCGAGACGGTTTCCTCGGGCGCGCGTTGACGCTGCACCAAAGGCTCGGCCCGCGCGGTGGCGGCATCGGCGGCTGTGATGGCGCCGTCTTCCAACATGCGGCCAATCACCCAATTGCGCCGCGCCAGAGCGGCATCGTGGTTGGTCTGAATGTTATAGTTGTTGGGAGCCTTAGGCAGGCTGGCCAGATAGGCCGCCTCGGCAATCGTCAGGTTGTCGAGCGACTTGTTAAAGTAATTCAGCGCCGCCGTGGCCACGCCATAGGAACGCTGCCCCAAGAATATCTGGTTCAGATACAGCTCGAGAATGCGATCCTTGTTAAGAGCCTGTTCGATGCGCATCGCCAGCAGCATCTCGCGCAATTTGCGTTTCATCGAGACTTCGTTGCCCAACAAGAAATTCTTGGCCACCTGCTGGGTGATGGTGGACGCGCCCACCGGACGGCGCGCGCCGCCCAGATTTTGCAGATTGATCAACACCGCCCGCGCGATGCCCGAGGGATCAATGCCCTGATGATGATAAAAATCCTTGTCCTCGGCGGACAAGAAAGCCGCGATCACCGGACGCGGAATCGCGCTGATGGGCACGAATTGCCGCTGTTCGGCGGCAAAGACGGCCACAGGCCGACCGTCGCCCGAATAGACGCGCGACAGGACCGGAGGACGATAATCGGCCAACAAAGAGTGGTCGGGCAAATCGCGGCTGAAATCATTCAGCAGCCACAAACCGGCCCCCAAACCGATCACCAAGGCCAAGACGGCCAGCGAGAACAATCCGGCCAGGAATTTCATGGTCGTCTCGTCCCCTAAACACCCGTCAGACGACGCCACCAACCCGTTTTCGGCGGACCGGAGGGTGAATCCGCAGATTCGGACGCCGGCGATCCTGGCGTATCGAGCCTGGGCGTGGTGTCCAAATCAAAAACGCTGATGGGCGCGGCCGGCGGTGGAGCCATCGGCGCACGGACCGTCGGCGGCGGCACACGCGCCGGACGCGCGGCGACAGGCATCGGCGCAGGAGCCAAAGCGGGAGCTGCGCGAGAAACGCCTTGAGACTGAGACTCGCCGCCTGCGGCCTGGGCTTCGCCCGGCACGCCCTCGGCATTGGGCGATGATCCCTCATACCCGCCTTCGCCACCATTGCGACGACGACGACCGCCCCGGCGGCCACGGCGACGGCGACGCTGCGGATCGCCATTCTCGTCGCCTTCATCGGTCTGAGTGCTGGGACGCTGTGCGCCTTCAATCGCCACAGGAGAATCCGGTCCACGAAGATCCTCGGCCACGGGCAACAAGTCGCCCGAGCTTTCGGGGCGCGGGGGACGTTCGCCCGGCGCGCCACCGCGCATAGGGGCACGACCGCCACGACTGCCGCCACTTGAACGACCGCCGCCACGACCACCGCGCGCCGATCCCGGCCCATAGCCGCGCCGTTCGCCATTCCCAACGGGGGCGGCAAGCTCGGACGTTGCCGCCTCGCCTTCCACGCTTTCGGCGGCGGCGGTGAAGTCTTCCATTTCCGCAAGCAGTCTTTCCTGGGTCACGGCCGAAACCGCCGCCGCGCGGCCTTCGCCCGAGCTGCGTGTCTTCAGCTTCTCCAGGGTGAATTGCGAAGGCGGCATACCTGCCTCGCCGATCATCGTCACCGACAAACCATAACGATCCTCGACGCTGATAACGGCCGAGCGTTTCTGGTTCAGCAGATACATCACGACCGGCACGGGCGCATGCACGACGATCTCGGCGGCGCGGTGGCGCGTGGCCTCTTCCTCGACCGCGCGCAGGATCGACAAGGCCGCCGAATCCACCAACCGCACATAACCCAAGGCCGCGCAATGCGGGCATTTCTCGTAATGGGCTTCAAGCAGAGAGGGGCGCAAACGCTGACGCGACAGTTCCAGCAAACCAAAGGGCGAGATGCGGCCGATTTGCAGCCTTGCGCGGTCGCCGCGCATGGATTCCTTCAAACGACGTTCGACGGCGGCGTTGTTGCGCCCGTCCTCCATATCGATGAAGTCGATGACGATCAATCCGGCCAAATCACGCAAGCGCAACTGACGCGCGACCTCCTCAGCCGCCTCCAAATTGGTCTTGAACGCCGTCTCTTCGATATGGCGTTCGCGCGTGGCGCGTCCCGAATTGACGTCGATAGCCACCAAGGCCTCGGTCGGATTGATGACAAGATAACCACCCGAGCGCAAAGCCACCACCGGGTCATGCAAAGCCTCGATCTGGCTTTCCACCTGAAAGCGGTAGAACAGTGGCATTTCCGGCTCGTTATACAAACGCACGCGCTGGACGGCACCGGGCGTCAACAAAGTCATAAAGCCTTCGGCCAGCTCGTGCCCGGCCTTGCCCTCGACCAGGACTTCATCAATGTCTTGGGTATACATGTCGCGGATGGCGCGTTTGATGAGATTGGCTTCCTCATAGATCATCGCGGGCGCGATGGCACGCAACGTCTCTTGGCGGATGTTGTCCCACAAGCGCACGAGATATTCGAAGTCGCGCCGAACCTCGGGGATGGGATGACCGACCCCCGCCGTGCGCAGGATCACCGACATGCCTTCGGGCACGCCCAGCGATTCCATCGCTTCCTTCATCGCGCGGCGTTCGTTGGGATGCATCACCTTGCGCGAGATGCCGCCGCCTTCGTCGGTGTTGGGCATCAACACGCAATAGCGCCCGGCCAGAGATAGATAGGTGGTCATGGCCGCGCCCTTATTGCCGCGCTCTTCCTTGACCACCTGGACCAGCATGATCTGGCCGCGCTTGATCACCTCTTGCACCTTATAATCGCGCGGGCGCGGGCGTCTTTGCGCCTCGCGGCGCACCTCTTCGGCTTCCTCTTCTTCGCCGCCGCCCACGGTCTCGATGGGTGAGGTGGCCATGCCGTTCATTTGCTCTTCCAGCTCAGACGGCGCGGGAGCGACGGGCAGAAGATCGGCCAGCATCTCGCTTTGCGCCTGGGTCGGCACGAAGTTTCCGGTATGTCCGCATAACGGTGCCGAGGTCGTCTCGATCACCGGCGGCAACCCAGCCACAGGCAGGTCATGAACCACCCGCTCACCCGGCAAGGGCGCGGCGGTCGGCTCGATCGGGGCGGGCATAGGCGCGGACAGGTGAGGCGCGGCACTATGGCCAAACGACTCGCTCTCGGCGAAACCTTGCGTATCGCGGTCGGCGATGGGAATGCGGTAATAGTCGGGATGGATTTCCGCGAAGGCCAAAAAGCCATGGCGGGTGCCGCCATATTCCACGAAGACGGCCTGCAGCGACGGCTCGACATGCATCACTTTGGCCAGAAAGATATTGCCCTTGTTGGGCCGTCTGCTGGCGGTCTCTACATCGAGATCCTCAAGCCGATTGCCCGATACGATGGCGACGCGCGTCTGTTCGGGATGCGCGGCGTCGATCAACATGCGTTTTGTCATGATAGGTGTTCCTTATGGGGCGCGTGCGCCGTACGCCTGTCCCGCCTGCCGGGGCGGAACGCGTGCTCGACGCGCCAAGATGGGGTGAGGGAGATGACGGAAAAAAGGCACGAAAATCCACGCGCGCCACTTGCAAGCGCGCGGGAACCGTGTTTTCGATCAGCGATTGGGGCGAAGTAAGTGCGACCCGAACCACATGATATTCCTTAAAAAGCGTCTTGACGGGCCTGGTCGGACCTTTGGTAAGCACGCGCTGCGACCGGCATTGAAGAACAAGGGGCGCGCACATCACTTGAGGGACCAGGGGGCGCGGACGATCGGGCTGCCAGAAGAAGCCGGAGGGAGTGGCCTTTCAGCCCTTCTCAACCCCCCACATCATGACGGCGCAACATCCCGCGCTCCGGCGATCATCTTAGAGGATGAGCGTAGGGGAAGCCAAGGGAAAATTTTAGCGGGCAAGTTGAAGCCCATTCTAAAATCAAAGTGTCATCGGCAAGAATCGAAGATGGACCCGGCAGGTGACGCCTGTGAAGGGGGGATATCCATCGAGCCAAAAGACGGTTCGGCAGAATTCAGCGCGGAATAAGAACCGCATAGAAATAGGTATAGCCACCATTCGAAGTCGTTTGCGCACATCCCATCATCTTACCGATGGTCGCTTGGGAGTTATAGCCACCGGTGACATCTTTTGTGTATGCCCCTTTGAAATACTGGCTCCCGGCTATACCAACCCCGCTCGAGTCATTATGCCCAGAGCTTAATAGCTCTACACCAAGCATCGTATTCAGCGCGTCACACACACTGGGCTTTATGCTATGCGTAGCCATGACCAGAGAGGTAGGGCTTGCATCACCCCTGCAGGTCGTACCGCCCCCAGAATAGTTTCTGGTGGCTGAGCCAACTCCACCAACGCAAAGATGCCCATGATAGACCCATAATCCATTTGTAAACCCTGTCATAACTGCGCTGTAAATATCGGCACTGGGTTTCTTCCATACAATCCCACCGCCATTGACATCAAAAACGTGGCATGACTTATCAGCCGGCGCATCGGGGTTCACATAGCCGCTGACGATAGGGTTCTCAAAGCTGATTTGCGTGTCCGCGCAGCCCTTTGCCAATACCCTATCCACGGCGAATTTCACTTCATTGGCCTGTTCGAGAATGGCTGCCGCCTGGGCCTTGGCGCTGATGGCCGAATTATCACCACTAAACACGCCCGACCCCGCCGCGATGGCAGAGGCCAGGACTGCCAGAATCGCCACGATGTACAGGATCGGCCCGATGGCTATGCCTGATTCAGGACCATGTTCAGATGCCGATGCCCAGCGGGGGGGGGGAGGCGGTTTCATCGCACACATCTGATCTCTGCAGGGATAGAGGTAATTCCAAGCCCCTAATCTACCGTACGAAAATCCGTTCGTACAGGTCTGCAAACAGATCAAGCGCAGCTTGAGCAATCGTGCATCCCAAGGGATCCATCTGTTTGCAATGTTCTAGGCGGCTCTAGGCGGCGTTACGCGCTTCTTCCGGGGCAGCGGCGGCCTCGATGGCCATGCGGGCTTCGATCTCGGCGGCTTTGCGTTCGACCAGGCCGGCCAGATGCTCGACAATGTCGCCGTTTTCCAACCGATGATCGGGCACGCCCGCGATATAGACCTGATGCACGCCACGACCGCCGCCGGTGAAGCCAATATCGGATTCCCGCGCCTCGCCCGGGCCGTTCACAATGCATCCCAGAACCGAAACAGTCATCGGTGTCGTGATATGGGACAGGCGCTCTTCCAGGGCCGTGACGGTCTTGATCACGTCAAAAGCCTGGCGCGCGCAAGACGGGCAAGCCACCACGGTCACGCCGCGACGGCGCAGACCCAGGGATTTGAGGATCTCATAGCCAACCTTGATCTCTTCCGAGACGGGGGCGGAGAGCGAGACGCGCAGCGTATCGCCGATGCCCTGCCACATCAAAGACCCCAGCCCCAGCGCCGATTTGACGGTGCCCGCGCGTAAGGGGCCGGCCTCGGTGATGCCGATATGCAAGGGATAGTCGCATGCCTCGGACAAAGCGCGATACGAGGCCACGGCCAGCATCACATCCGATGCCTTGACGCTGATCTTGAATTCGAAGAAGTCGTTGTCTTCTAGAATATGGATATGCTTCATGGCCGACTCGACCATGGCTTCGGGGCATGGCTCGCCGTATTTTTCCAGCAGATCATGTTCCAACGAACCGGCATTGACGCCGATGCGCATGGAACAGCCATGGTCCTTGGCAGCCTTGATGACTTCGCGCACGCGCGACACGTCGCCGATATTGCCCGGATTGATGCGCAGACAGGCCGCGCCCGCCTCGGCGGCTTCGATGCCGCGCTTATAATGGAAATGAATGTCGGCGATGATCGGCACCTTCGACGCCTTGACGATCTTGGGCATGGCCGCCGTCGAATCCTCATCCGGGCACGACACGCGCACGATATCCGCGCCCGCCTCTTCGGCCTCGCGGATTTGGGCGATGGTGGCCTCGGCGTCCGAGGTTAGAGTGTTGGTCATGGTCTGAACGCTGATCGGCGCATCTCCGCCCACGATCACCGAACCCACCCGAACGGGCCGCGTCTTGCGCCGGGGCCAATGACGGTAGGCGTTGTATTTTGCGTGCAGATCCGTGCTGACCATCAGTCAAACTCCTAATAATACCCCCCGCCCCCGTTGTAGGGACGATCCATGACCGATTTCTTCATTACCCGATCTCTTACTGTTGCGCAATGGCTGCTCATGATTTCTTAACCATTTTGGATTGCGATAGTTACGATGGCCGGGTTCGCGCCCGACACTGGCGAACAAACAAAGGAGGCAGTGTCATGTTAACTTCTCTTGATCTGCGCGCTGAACGTGAATGCATCTTGCATGACCTGTCCGAATACAAGTTATGGAGGGATAACCCCTATATCGGCGCGGCGCTGGGGCCAGAAGGACGCCCCATGTATCTGGCGATGATGCGACGTCGCCTGATGCGCGATATCGTTTCGTTTCGTCACGATAGACGCTTAGTGGCCGAAAGCGCCGCCCCCCGCTACGGCGAGTCGGCTTTGCCGCGCGTTGGCGGGCTATAAGACTCGCGATTGCCAACTATAGTCATACCAGATAATTTCCATAACATTTTATGAGGGATTGGTGTATGTCTGAGACATGACCTACAGCGTTGATTTTCGGAAGAAGGTGGTGGCGTATGTACGAGGCGGCGGCGGCCAGCGTGAAGCGGCACGTCGTTTCGACATCAGCCTGTGGTGTGTTCGAGACTGGCTGGCGCGGTCCGATCTTGCGCCCCGGCAGAAAGGTGTGCCGCGACGAAGAAAACTGGATAAAGAGGCCTTGCGCGCGCATGTGAGGGACTTTCCCGATGCGCTCATACGCGAACGGGCGGCGCATTTTGGCGTGTACGGCAATTCGGTGTGGATGGCTCTAAAAGCCATGAAGATCACGCATAAAAAAAGACACTGGAATACAAGGAGCGCGATCCGGAAAAGCGGATTGCCTATCTTCGCACCTTGCGCGAGATCATCGCCATGCGGGGCTCGCAGAACATCGTCTATGTCGATGAATCCGGCTTCGCTCCCGAAACCTGTCGTCGTTATGGCTGGACCAGGCAAGGACAGAAGGTTTATGGCGATCACTCGGGCCATCGCCGTCCGCGTACAAGTTTGATCGCGGCGCATCGCGGCAAATATTTTCTTGCGCCGATGCTGTTTGAAGGAACAGCCGACGCCCAGCTTGTCAATCACTGGACGCGCGATATGCTCTGCAAAGAGTTGAACCTCAACTCAACCATCATCTGGGACAATGCGGCCTTCCACAAAAAGAAAGACCTAGCCGCCATCGCCACCGAATATGGCCATCACATCCTTTTCCTGCCGCCCTACAGTCCAGACTTCAATCCCGTCGAGCGTGACTTCGCCAATATCAAAAAACGCCGACAATATGCTCAGCCTCTCACACCTCTCGATCACATCGTCAAATGTTATGGAAATTATGTGGCTTGACTATATACGAAAATCCTCTAAAAGTCATCAGCGCTGATGACTCGGTACTGGGTATTTAGTTAACAGGCTAAGTGTTGCGATTGTATCTCGCATGGTAGGCAGTCGATGCCGGAACTGCCAAGAACGCCTGTGCGTCGTCTATCGCAGCATGGCTTCTCCCATACTCTGAATGAAAGAACGGGACATGAAGAATAAAGCGTTTAAAATCTGGGCTGCCGTTGTTTTATTCGCGGCGGTAGGCATAGGATACATAAAAGGAAAGACCCATTGGCCTATCGAAGATATGGCTCTGGCCCAAAGGGATATAGATCGCCAGGTTGAAGCCACCCATCTTACCGGACAAAAAGGGGAAGTTTCTTTCAAGACGTCATCTCACTCCTTCTTGCTCATGAGTCCGCCTTATGCCTCCTTGTCTCAATTTACGGATAAGGCACTTACTCCTGCGCTCGTGAAAGAGATGGAAGCTGAGACCAACATGACTGAAACAGGCCATCTTTTCCTCGTTAGAGGGGGACGGATCATTGATCATCGTTTGCTGTCTACTCTGGCTGAACCCATTTTAGGAAGTGCAGAAGGAACAGAGTTTATTTTTTCGATAACTCGAGAAGGAACGTCCGGAAGGCCTATTAGGATTGAGCTTGTGAAGCGATAATAATGATCCACGCCAGCCATCCCTGGCATTATGAGCGTCTATAAACAACGGGCTGTCTTTGGCGGTTCAGCCTGGGTATTTTAATTCAACAAAGCCATGTGTGGGCGTGAGACTTCTTCGTCCAACACCACATGGCGCAAGGTGTCTAATTCCTTTTTTTGCTTCAGCACGATCTGTGAGAGGGTCTTGACCTGTTCTTGCAAATGGCCATGATTGCCATGCATGGCTTCCAGGCCTTGCGCCACTTTGTGCAAAGATTCTCCCTGGTTTTTTACGGCCTGCGCCATATCTGACAAAACATGCGCCATGGCTCGACGTTGCAGATGCATCATCAGCGCCACGCCAGCCACGGCACCGGTGGCTATCGCCGCAAGAATAATGATAAGAAGGGTCGCATTGATCATGGAACGAGTTTAACGCGCAATTAATCCGAGTTTCAATGCTTACCTTACTTTCCTGTCAAATCACGCTCTAAGCCCAACGTCGAACGACCTCCGCCCAAACGCGCGCGATACACTTGCAAGGATTCCATCACCCGATGGACGTAATTGCGGGTCTCGCCAATAGGGATCGACTCGATCCAATCCACCATGGCCTCAAGGCCGCGTCCGCGTGGATCGCCAAATTGGCGCAGCATGGAACCAACATTCCCTCCACCGGCGTTATAGGCGGCGATGGACAGCGGATAGGAACCATAGGAATCGATCAGCTCCGCCAAATGGGCGCTGCCCAGACGGATATTGTCGGAGGGGTCGGATACGTCGTTATCCAACCCGTTGCGACTGGCCGTTTGACGCGCCGTGGCCGGCATCAATTGCATCAAACCGCGCGCACCGGCGTGGCTTTTGGCATCGGTCTGAAAGCCGCTTTCCTGACGGATGATCGCGTGGATCAAAGGCGCTTCGGGGCGAGATGGCAAAGGAATACGCAAGGTAGGATAGCCCTCGACCGGCATCATCATGCCTTTTTGTCCGCCATCGCGCGCGATGCGCACGGCCAATTCAGGCACACCCATTTCGTGCGCCAAGGCGACCGCCTGGACATAGGCGGCCCGGTCACGACTGCTCATCCCCACCGCGCGCAGCAGAGTGCGGGCGCGGTCAGGCTGGTGGCGTATCTGCTGCAGCTGCCGCACGGCGCGTACCATAAAGCGGCCCTGGAAGGCGTTGACGTCATCTTGGGTGATGGGGTCTTGCCCGGCGACAAGGACAGGATTGGCCGATAGCTTCATCCCCGCCAATTGTCCGTAAAACAGCACCCGCCAAGCCGCCGCCTTGCCATACCAAGCCATCGCCAAATCGGCGTTGCCCATGGCCTCGGCGGTGCGCCCCAACCAATATCCCGCCCGGGCCTGGGCCGAGGTGCTACCCGCCGCGCGTTGCAGACGATCGAAATGCCGCCATGCCACTTTGGGTTGGTTCAGACTGCGAAGAGCCAACCATCCGGCCAGGAACTCCGCCTCAACCATATCTTCGCCGCCGGTCAGGCCATGCGCAGCGGCCAAGCGATAGGCCTCGCTTCGTGAGCCTTGCTCCAGAAGGCGGCGGATCAGAATATGTCTTTCGGTCCACCACTCGCTTTCGTGATCGGTATGAGAGGGTTGCCGTGCCAGCCACGAAATGGCCTGACGTGTCTGCCCCTTACGGCGCGCCCAGCGCACCCGCTCATACACCAAGCCGGGTTGGTTGCTTAAAGAGGCAGGAACCTTGGCCAGAGTCTTGATCGCCCGCGAACTTTCCGAAGACAAAGCCAGACGCGCCTCGGCAACGGCGCGCAACCCCGATGATACGAGGGGAAACAAGCGACGCGCCGCATCCGAGCGTCCATCCCATAACAGGCGATCCAAACGCGCGGCATGATCGGATGGACGCAGCCACGCGCCGTAACGCTGACGCAGCTCTCGTTCTTCCTCGGGGCCGTAATTGGTATCCACCCAGCGCAAGCGCACCAGATCACGCGCCGCCTGGTCTTGACCCAACTGACGCAACGCGTCGACATGGCGGTTCAGGCCCGTCATGCTTTGTGCGGGCGCCGATGCGAACCAAGACACCACCTGTTGCGGCGGCAATCCCGAAGGCAAACGGCGATCGGCCTCGCGCCGGATGTCGTCGGCCCAGGGCCAATCGGAATGCCGGTCCAGGAAATCCTGCATCGTGGCAAAGGAAGCCTGGGTTTCCGGACGGGCCATATCGAAACCAACCAGAACCTGGGCCAAGGTCGGATCGCTGGCGCGCGCGGCCTGAGCCAAGGCATCGCCGGGCCGTCCGGCATCGAAAGACGCGAAAGCCTCACGATATATGGCCGTATCCTGGGCCGAGAGGCTTTGCGCCATGGCTGGTGCAGTCACGAACAAAGACAGAGGCAAAGACAAAACCGCCAGCAACGCCTTGCCGAAATGATGCGAAAAGCCTAATGCTCGTAGGATCACGTTCTTTCTGACCAGGATCATGGTGTCATGCGCTCCGCTGGGCGATACGTTTTACGAACAGGGAAAGCCCCGATGGCAGAGAATGCCTTTTCTGTTGTGACCTGTGTGGTCCTCAACGTCAATCATCCTGGCCATTTCTTAGGAAAAGCCGGGAGTGAAAGATCGCGTCATGGCCGCTGACCCCAAGAAAACGACGCGCTTCAAGGCGCAGAAGCAAGCGGCCCAAAATCGCCGCGCGACTTTCGACTATGTCATCGAGGAAAAGTTGGAGACGGGCATCGTCCTGACCGGCACCGAAGTCAAAACCCTGCGCCAAGGCCGCGCCAGTTTGGCCGATGCCTTCGCGGGCGAGATGAAGGGCGCTTTGTATCTGTTCAACGCCTATATCCCCGAATACGGCCAGGCCGGAGCGCATCTACAACATGAACCCCGCCGTCCCCGCGCTTTATTGGTGCATCGGCGCGAGAGGGACAAGCTGCTGGGCGCGGTGCGGCGCGATGGCATGACCCTGGTGCCCCTGTCCATACAGTTCAACAAGCGCGGCCTGGCCAAGGTCATCCTGGCTTTGGCCAAAGGCAAGAACAAAGCCGACAAACGCGCCTCCGTCCGCGATCGTGAATGGTCACGCGAAAAGAACAGATTGATGCGGGATAAAGGTTAAACGCCTGAAAAGGGGCGCATTCCTCTTGCTTCCGGGGCAAGCCTCCCGCACACTGGGGACATACCCTATTCCGTGGAGTCTTTAGACATGAAGCGCGCCGTCATTCGCATCATTGGGTTGGACCCTGGCCTGCGCCATACCGGATGGGGCCTGGTGGAGCTGGCCGGCAACCAGTTGCGCCCCGTCGATTGCGGAGTCATCAGCGGCGGTGTCGAAGCACCGATGGCTGAACGTTTGCAGCATCTGCATGACGAGCTTACCCAAGTGCTTCGCGACCTACGCCCCGACGAGGCGGCGGTTGAAGAGATTTTTGTCAATTGCAATCCGTCCTCGGCCCTAAAACTGGGCATGGCACGCGGCGCGATCATGTTGGTTCCGGCCCGGCTTGGCATTACGATATCGGAATATGCAGCTACCGTGGTCAAAAAGACCGTGACCGGCAACGGCCAAGCCGACAAGACGCAGGTTCAGTCCATGGTGACCCTGTTGTTGCCGGGCCTGCCCAATATCGACTCCAAGGACGCCAGCGACGCCCTGGCCGTGGCCATCTGCCACGCACACCACCGTCGCAGCAAGGAATGGGGATGATCGGCAAACTCACCGGACGTTTGGATTCGGCCCAAGGCGGCACGGCCCTGATCGATGTGGGCGGGGTAGGGTATGTGGTCGCATGCCCGGCGCGGGTGGTGGCCGAGCTGGGCGGCGCGGGCGCGGATGTCAGCCTGTTGATCGAAACCCAAGTGCGCGAGGACGCCATCAGCCTTTATGGCTTTGCCGACTCCACCGAGCGCGAGGTGTTTCGTCTGTTGCAAACCGTGCAAGGCGTGGGGGCGCGGGTGGCCTTGGCGTTGCTGAGCGCCCATCCCCCGGCGCGATTGGCGACGGCGGTGGCAACCGAGGACAAGGCCGCGCTGAGCATGGCCGAAGGCGTCGGCCCCAAATTGGCCGCGCGATTGGTGACGGAATTGAGGGAAAGACTGCCGGGCCTGGTCTCGGTCGCGCCCATATCGACTGCCGCCCGTGTGGGGCTGGCCGGTACCGAGCCATCCGCCGCCCAAGGCGTCTTGGCGGATGCCGTCTCGGCCCTGGTGGGGCTGGGATATAGGCGGCCCGAGGCTTTCGCGGCGGCCAGTGCCATCTATGTCAGCCTTGGCGAAGGCGCGGCGTTGGATGACGTGCTGCGCGCCAGCCTCAAGAGGTTGGCGGCATGAGCGGCCCTAAAAAACCCGCCTCTCCCAGCCGCCTGGTGACCGCCACGGCCCAAACGGGCGAGGAAACCGGCCCCGTCTCGCCCGCCTTGCGGCCCGATCGCCTGGGCGGGTTTATCGGCCAAAGATCCTTGTGCGAGAATTTGCGCGTCTTCATGACCGCCGCATGCGGTCGCGGCCAGGCTTTGGACCATGTGTTGCTGGCCGGTCCGCCCGGCCTGGGCAAGACCACTTTGGCGCATATCGTAGCGGCGGAGATGGGGGCCAATCTACGCGCGACCTCCGGCCCGCTGATCACCCGCGCCGGAGATTTGGCGGCCTTGCTGACCAATCTGGATCCGCGCGATGTTTTGTTCATCGACGAGATCCACCGCCTGAACCCGGCGGTCGAGGAAATCTTGTATCCGGCGATGGAGGATTTCCGCCTGGACGTGATTATCGGCACAGGACCGGCGGCACGCACCGTGCGTCTGGACCTGCCGCCCTTCACCTTGGTGGGCGCAACCACCCGCGCGGGATTGGTCAGCCGCCCCTTGCGCGAACGCTTTGGCATTCCCCTGCGCATGAATTTTTACGAGCCGGAGGAACTGCGCGAGATCGTCACGCGCGGCGCGGTCTTATTGGGCATCGAGATGACCGAGGCCGGCGCGTTGGAGATCGCCCGTCGCTCGCGCGGGACGCCGCGCATCGCCATGCGCTTGCTGCGCCGCGTGCGTGATTTTGCCAGCCTGGAAGGCCCCCGCCCCATCGACGCCCCCCAAGCCGACTCGGCCCTACGCCGCCTGGAGGTGGACGAATTGGGCCTGGATGCCCTGGACCGGAGGTATCTGGGACTGATGGCCGAGACCTATGGCGGCGGTCCCGTCGGCGCGGACACGTTGGCCGCCGCGATGGCCGAGCAACGCGACGTGATCGAAGACGTGATCGAGCCTTATCTGCTGCAGCAGGGATTCATTCAGCGCACGCCGCGCGGACGCATGCTGACAGCCCCCGGCTGGCGTTATCTGGGCCGCACCCCGCCCACAGGCTTAGCCCTGGCCCTGCCAGGCCTGGACGCGGAAAGCGAGGACGACTCGCCAAGTGCCTTGTTCGCAAGCGTATAAAGATGGCCGCCCACACTGTCATAGAGAAGAGCGTATCGCTCTTTTTATGCCTTCTTCCGCTCCGATGCTCCCAGAGACGAAGAAGCGATAAATAACTGCAATTCTGGATGGGTCGTAGGGGGATGATGTTCTTAGACAATGACTAATTGGCTCTATCCAATTCGCGGTGGCGTAGGCTGACGGGATATTGTGTGTTCTGACGCAGCCATCTGGCTAGTTCTTCGGCCAGGAAAACCGAGCGATGCTGACCGCCGGTGCAGCCGAATGCGACGGTTAAGTCGCCGCGCCCATCGCGGTCAAAGCGTTCCAATTCCAGGGTTAGTATCGATGTCATGTTCCCAAAAAGAGGCGGATACAGAGCATCTTCCTTGACATAGTCGGCCACGCGCGAATCCTGTCCCGTCAGTTTCTTCAATTCCGGGTCCCAAAACGGATTGCGCAACGAACGTACATCGCGCACGATATCGGCGCTGCCTGGCAGGCCCTGGCGGTAAGAGAATGACATCACATGCACATGCAGGCCCGGTACTCCGGGATGGCCATAAATGCCATGCAAGCTACCGCGCAGGTCATGGCAGCTCATCGTTGAGGTGTTGATGGTACGCGAGACGGCCTCACGCACAGGTTCAAGCAGATCGCGCTCACGGACGATCCCTTCAGCCACGGGGACACCATCGGCGGTCATAGGATGGCGGCGACGCGATTCAGTATAGCGCCGCATCAATACGGGATCTTGGCAGTCCAGAAAAACCGCATGAAGGCCAATATCTCTCCGCTCCCGCAACCGCTTCATCAGATCGACGACGCGGTCTGCGGAAAATCCCGGCACTCGGGCCTCAAGACTGATGGCCAAAGGCTTGCCATCGGCGGCACCGTTTTCGATCAGGGGTTCGATCAAATCCAGCCGCAATCCGCTGACGGCCTCAAATCCCAAATCCTCCAAAGCACGCATGCCGGTGGTAATTCCCGCGCCGGACATGCCTGTCAGAATCACAACTTTGCGGTAAGATTCCTTATCCTGTTCCGGAGAGGTCATGCGTATCGTCCCTTTTTATGAAGCAGGGTATGAATGTGCGCATCATGGCAGATTGTTGGGGGGGTGAAAAGTCCCCTCACATCGCTGTGTCGTCCGGCAGCAGCACATAGCCTTCACCGCGCATGGTTAGCAGGGTGCGAGGCTGGCGCGGATCGGCTTCGATCTTGCGGCGTAGGCGCGTGACTTGGACATCGATTGTGCGGACATTGACCAATTGGCCGCTGCGTTCGGCCAATTGGTCGCGGCTGACCGGAACCCCCAGGCTGTCCATCAACGCGCGCAATAGACCGGCTTCTCCCGCCGTCAGGCGCACCGTCTGATCCCCTCGGGTTAAGCTTTCGCGCCGCACGTCAAAATGCCAACCACCAAAGGTGGCGACA
Source organism: Alphaproteobacteria bacterium (assembly GCA_016699305.1). Classification (NCBI taxonomy): domain Bacteria; kingdom Pseudomonadati; phylum Pseudomonadota; class Alphaproteobacteria; species Alphaproteobacteria bacterium. Next base: position 1,624,101 of record CP064970.1, on the reverse strand, counting down.
GGGACGGCCTCGGCAGAGACGCTCGGCCCAAGGCGGCGCAAGATGGCCGATAATCGCAGCACCAATTCGCGCGGTTCGAAGGGTTTGGACAGGTAATCATCCGCCCCCGCCTCGAGGCCTCGGATGCGGTCGTCCGGCTCGCCCCGCGCGGTCAGCAAAATGATAGGAATCATCTGGCCCTCCGCGCGCAAGGCGGCGGTCAGTTCCACGCCGTCCGGGCCGGGCATCGTGACATCCAGCACCATCGCGTCAAAAGCCATGCGCTCCATGGCGGCGCGCGCGGCGGCGGCGTCTTGGGCGGCGGTGACCAGAAAGCCCTGTTCCTCCAAATAACGCCCGATCAACGCGCGCAAACGCGCGTCGTCATCCACCACCAACACATGAAAGGCCAGGCTCTCGTTCATTTAAGACCTTTATGCTATCATGCGGGCCATGAGCATCACGCCCGATTCCCCCGCTTTGTCTGTGCGCATTGTGCAACCGACAGGCTCGGCCATGCAATCGGGCCGACGCGGCCGGAGCGTTTTTTGGACCATCCAGCCCGTCACCGCCAGCCCCACCCCGCCCGATCCCTTGATGGGGTGGCCTCAATCGGGCACCACAATGGGCGAATTATATGGCCGTTTGCGCTTTTCCAGTGCCGAACAAGCGGTTGATTTCGCTGTCCGCCAAGGCTGGACCTATGAAATCCAGCCCCATCAGGCCTCTTCCATCGGCCCTAAAAATTATTTGCAGAATTTCAAGACAACTGAGGCACAATAGCCGCCGATAAACCGATCCAGCCTTGCGCGACCCCGTAGCTCAGTTGGATAGAGCACCTGCCTTCTAAGCAGGTGGTCGTGGGTTCGAATCCCGCCGGGGTCGCCAACAACACAACATGTTAAGTATTTTTTAGTTACAACAAAAAAATTGACACGGGGCCGCGATTTCACGCATCATGGTCCTTGATGGAATACGAATGGGACAAAGGCAAAAACGCCAGGAACAAAGTCAAGCACGGCATTGACTTTGATTCTGCCGTGGATTTTGACTGGCGTGGTGCGCACTTGACGGATCGTTCGCGTCATACCGATGGCGAGGCCAGATTCGCCGCCACAGGCTATCTCGGCGGAAAGCTTTTCACGCTGATTTTTACTATCCGGGGCAAGAATATTCGGATTATCAGCCTGCGCCGTGCCAACACAACCGAGGAGAAAGCCTATGTCGAAAGCTGAAAAACCACGTCGGTACGCCGACGATGCGCCCCTGACCGAGGCGGAACTCAAGCGGATGCGTCCCGCGCGGGAGGCGATGCCCGATCTTGTGGCGGCATATGAGCGCGGCGAGTTGCGATATCGCGGCCAACGCGGCCCCCAAAAGGCGCCCGTCAAACGCTCGCAAACCTTGCGCTTATCGCCCGAAGTGCTGGACTTCTTCAAAGCCAAGGGATCGGGCTGGCAAACCCGCATCGACGATGCCTTGCTCGCTATCGTCCGGGCGGCGCGCTAACTTTGCGGAATAAAACAGGCGTAAGAGGCCCTTCATTGACCCCGGTTCCTGGTCTAAGCGATGGGGGGCGGCCCGCTTCGTGCCGTGCCTGGGCCGTTTTTCCTGTTTTTCTCGACCTTACAGGACGAAGTTGCTAGGAAGGCCGTGGTTCCTCGCATAAGCTTCGCCGTGTCCAAAGGTTAACATGATGTCCGCTCAATCTCTGATCCGCAATTTCGCCATCGTGGCGCATATCGACCATGGCAAGTCCACTCTGGCGGACCGGCTGATCGAGCGGTGCGGCGGGTTGGAGCAGCGCGAGATGAAGGCGCAGGTGCTGGACTCGATGGATATCGAGCGCGAGCGCGGCATCACCATCAAGGCGCAGACGGTGCGCTTGGCCTATGCCGCCAAAGATGGCCAGACCTATCAGCTGAATCTGATGGACACGCCCGGCCATGTGGATTTTTCCTATGAGGTCAGCCGCAGCCTGGCGGCTTGCGAAGGCTCGCTCTTGGTGGTGGATGCCAGCCAAGGGGTCGAGGCGCAGACTCTGGCCAATGCCTGGCAGGCGATTGACGCCGATCATGATATTTTGCCGGTCCTGAACAAGATCGACTTGCCCTCGGCCGAGCCGGATCGCATCGCGGCGCAGATCGAAGAAGTGATCGGCCTGGACGCCAAGGACGCCTTGCGCATCTCGGCCAAGACCGGCATCGGAATCGACGATCTGCTTGAAGCCATCGTCACGCGATTGCCGCCGCCCCAAGGCGAGCGCAACGCGCCGCTAAAGGCCCTGCTGGTGGACAGCTGGTACGATCCGTATCTGGGCGTGGTGGTGCTGGTGCGGGTGGTGGACGGGGTGCTTAAGGTCGGCCAGAAGATCCGCTTCATCTCGACCGGCGCGGCGCATGACGTGGATCGCGTGGGTATTTTTACGCCTAAGAAAGTGCTGAAAGACGAATTGGGTCCGGGCGAGATCGGCTTTATCACCGCCGGCATCAAGACCATCAGCGACACCCGCGTGGGCGATACGCTGACCGAGGAACGCCGCCCCGCCGCCGAGGCATTGCCCGGCTTTAAGCCCTCGGTGCCGGTGGTGTTTTGCAGCCTCTTTCCCGCCGACGCCGCCGATTTCGAACGTCTGCGCGAAAGCCTGGCCAAGCTGGAGCTGAACGATGCCAGCTTGCATTACGAGATGGAAAGCTCCGCCGCTTTGGGGCTGGGGTTCCGTTGCGGCTTTTTGGGATTACTGCATCTTGAGATCATTCAAGAACGCCTGGAGCGCGAGTTTAATCTGGACCTGATCGCCACCGCCCCTTCGGTGGTCTATCACCTGCATCTGAATAACGGCACGATTCAAGAGCTGCACAACCCCGCCGACATGCCCGATCCGGTGCGCATCGACCATATCGACGAGCCATGGATCAAGGCCACCTTGCTGTTGCCCTCGGACTATTTGGGCGGGGTGCTGACCCTATGCACCGAGCGGCGCGGCACGCAGGTGGAGATGACCTATACGGGCAGCCGCGTGTTGTTGGTCTATCGCTTGCCGCTGAACGAAGTGGTGTTCGACTTTCACGACCGTCTGAAATCCATCAGCCGGGGCTATGCCAGCTTCGATTATCATCTGGACGGGTTCGAGACGGGCGATCTGGTGCGCCTGAACATCCTGGTGAATAACGAGCCGGTGGACGCCCTGGCCTCGATCATCCATAAGACCGCCGCCGAGCGGCGTGGCCGCAATTTGTGCGAACGACTGAAAGACGTGATCCCGCGCCAATTGTTCAAAGTAGCGATCCAAGCCGCCATCGGTGGCCGCGTCATCGCGCGCGAGACCGTCTCGGCTCTACGAAAAGACGTGCTGGCCAAATGCTATGGCGGCGACATCACCCGCAAACGCAAATTGCTGGACAAGCAAAAAGAGGGCAAGAAACGCATGCGCCAATTCGGCGAAGTGGAAATCCCCCAATCGGCGTTTATCGCGGTGCTCAAGACAGGGGACCGGGATTGAGGGAGCGTTATGGCAAAGTGTTTCGTAGGCGTTCTTGTTGGTCTCTGCAGCACACGCACAGCAAACCCCGTCCCAAATACCACGCAAGCCTGAGCATAAGTCCCTGTACAAATTGATTTTCATAGGTCAAATTAGGATATCCAAGTCACCTCTATCCCTGCAGAGATCCGATGTGTGCGCTGAAACCGTCATCCCCCCGCGCTGGGCATCGGCGTCTGAATCAGGCATAGCCATTGGGCCGATCCTGTGGGTGGTCGCGATTCTGGCCGTCTTGGCCGCTGCCATTGCGGCGGGGTCGGGCGTGTTCAATGGCGATATCTCTGCCGTCAAAGCCAAAGCCCAAGCATCCGCCATTCTTGAACAAGCCAATTTACTGACCATCGCCGTTCAGCGCGTAGTGGGGCATGGCTGTACAGATACCCAAATCAGCTTTGAAAACCCTATGGTCAGCGGTTATGTAAACTCAAATGCCCCATCCGATAAATCTTGCCATGTCTTTGATGTCAACGGCGGCGGGATAAACTTTCCAACAATTACGGCATCAACGTCTGACACAACAGACGGTGGGAAATTTGTGTTTGAAGGTAGCGCCACTTTTCATGGGCTTGGCGAATTAATCCCGGATTTAGTGGGGTATTTGCCCATTGATTCGCTGGATCTGTGCAAACAGCTAAATACGGGCCTTGGATTGGGGGGGTATCTTGGTCAAGACCTTTATCGTAACCCATCAGATTTAACCAGGGGCCGCTTTACTGGCCAATACGTTCATGACCATTATTCTGTTGATGATGGCGGAGCATGGCCACAGGGAAAGGTGATGGGGTGTGTAGAAAAAACACCTCTATCACCAACATCCTGGCCTGCAACCTATTATTTCTTCTTTGTCGTGCTGATGGCGCGTTAGTTAAAAATGGCAGCTCATCCCTGTCGTTGCCGAACCATCTTTTGACTTTCCAGCTTCAACGGGGCGTGGATGCCGCTGGCCTATTGGATATCCTGTTCGGGTTGGCTTCCGCCTTCGGGCATAGGCTGAAAGGCAGATTCTTTTTAACCCGCAGCATGTTATGCCGATTCCCCAATATTTGTGAGCCGTAGTTAAGAACAGGCTGTTTTTCGTCGCGTCTAACAAGCATTTGGCCGGATGCGTCGGGTTGCGCTATGCTGCCGATCTGGATGTCCTTGGAATCTTGAAAAAGCCATGAGCAAGAAGCCGTTCTACGTCACCACCCCGATCTATTACGTCAACGGCCAGCCGCATCTGGGCAGCGCCTATACCACCATCGCCTGCGACGTGTTGGCGCGATTTATGCGCATGGATGGCCATGACGTCCGTTTTCTGACCGGCACGGACGAACACGGGCAAAAGGTCGCCAAGGCCGCGCAGGATGCCGGGCAAGACCCCAAGGCTTATGTGGACGACCTGGTCAAGAATTTCCAGGCTTTGGCCAAGGCCATGGGCACCTCGAATGATGATTTCATCCGCACGACCGAGCCGCGCCATATCCAAGCGGCTCAGGCATTGTGGAACGAATTGGAAAAGCGGGGGGATATCTATCTGGGCAGTTATGCCGGATGGTACGCCGTGCGCGACGAGGCGTTCTATACCGAGGACGAATTGCGTGACGGACCCGGCGGGCGCAAGATCGCGCCCAGCGGCGCGGAATGCGAATGGGTGGAGGAACCCAGTTATTTCTTTCGCCTGTCGGCTTGGCAAGACCGTTTGTTAGAGCATTATCAAAAGCACCCCGATTTCATCCGCCCTTCCTTTCGACGCAACGAGGTTATCAGCTTCGTGAAATCGGGACTTCGCGATCTGTCCATCTCGCGCACCACCTTCACATGGGGCATCCCCGTTCCCGATCAGAAATCGGAAGGTCCACGGCATATTATGTATGTCTGGATGGACGCCTTGACCAATTATATCGCCGCTTTGGGCTATCCCGACACGCAAGCCCCGCTTTATCGCCATTTCTGGCCCAACGCCTTGCATGTGGTGGGGAAGGACATCTTGCGCTTTCATGCCGTCTATTGGCCGGCATTCTTGATGGCCGCAGGCTTGGAATTGCCCAATAAGGGCATCTTCGCCCATGGCTGGTGGACCGCCGAGGGCGAGAAAATGTCTAAATCCTTGGGCAATGTCATCGACCCGATCGAGCTGGTGCGCAGCTATGGGTTGGACCCCGTGCGCTATTTCCTGATGCGCGAGGTACCTTTTGGCCAGGACGGCGATTTCTCGAAAGCGGCGTTGATCCACCGCATCAACGGCAATTTGGCCAATGACCTGGGCAATCTGGCGCAGCGCGTCTTGGTGCAGATTCAGCGCAATTGCGATGGCGTGATGCCTGACCCCGAAGAGCTGCACACCCATGACGAAGCCCTTTTAGGGCCTGCCTATGGCCTGCTGCCCGCCGTGCGCGACGCCATGGACGATCTGGCCTTCCATAAGGCCCTGGACGAGATATGGCATGTCGTGAGCCTGGCCAATCGCTATCTGGATCAAGAGGCCCCTTGGGCCTTGCGTAAGACCAATATCACCCGCATGGGCACGGTGCTGAACACCTCGGCCGAGGCGCTGCGCATTCTGGGCATCTTGTTGATCCCCTTCATGCCCGAGACTATGGGAAGATTGTTGGATCAACTGGGCGTGCCCGCCGATGCGCGCGGCTTTAGCCATTTGGACCCGGCGCATACGGTGCCGCCCGGAACCCGTTTGCCCGCGCCGCAAGGGTTGTTCCCGCGTATTGAGGAATAAAGGCTGCCCCGATGATTTTTGCCGACAGCCATTGCCACCTGGACTTTCCGGAACTGGCCGAGCAACGCCAAGATGTGCTCAAACGCGCGCGCGCGGCGGGGGTCCAGCGATTCCTGACCATCGCCACCCATTACAGCCGCCATGCCGGTGTGCAGGCCATCGCCGATCAAGAGGCGGATGTTTGGTGCAGCGTGGGGGTGCATCCGCATCACTGCGCCGAGGCGGGCGAGTCGCCTTCGGCGCAAGATTTGCTAACCCTGACGCGCCATCCGCGCGTGGCCGCCATCGGCGAGACGGGCCTGGATTACCACTATGAACACAGCCCGCGCCAGGTGCAGCAGGAAAGCTTTCGCCGTCATATCCATGTCGCGCGCGAGACGGGCTTACCCATCATCGTGCACACGCGCGAGGCGGATGACGACACCGCGCATATCCTGAAGCAGGAAGGCGGCAATGATCTGCAAGGCGTGCTGCATTGCTTCAGCTCGGGCCGGGATTTGGCCATGGCCGCCCTCGAGATGGGCTTTTACATCTCGTGTTCGGGAATCCTGACCTTCCGCAACGCCCAGGCTTTGCGTGAGATTATCCGCGACATTCCCTTAGACCGCCTGTTGATCGAGACCGACGCGCCCTTTCTGGCTCCCATCCCGCATCGGGGCCGGGTGAACGAGCCAGGCTATGTCATCCACACCGCCGCCTCCCTGGCCGAGCTTAAAGGCGTTCCCCTGGCCGAACTGGCCAGCGCGACCACCGCCAATTTCTTGAAATTGTTTTCCCGCGTTGACGCGCTTTAGGCGCGGTTCACATTGCAGACTCTATTCTGGAATCCAGCACCATCGTCCAGGGCAGGAGATGGACTCCCGCCTTCGCGGGAGTGACGCATGAGGGGAGGGAGGCTCACAACAAAGCGTGCCCTATTCATATGAAAACGCCCCTCTCGACGAGTCATGCCCGCGCATGCGGCATCCATCACCCGCCGTTTACGCTGGGGTTGAATCGCGCTTCCACTCTTTGTGAACGCTGTCGAGACCCCCGCCCTTACGCCGCCTCGGCGGTAAAGGGGATGGCCTTTTCTTTCAGCATGGCCTGTAATTCGCCCGTGGCGGCCATTTCGCGCAGGATGTCGCAGCCGCCGACGAATTCGCCCTTGATATAAATCTGGGGCAATGTGGGCCAATCCGAGAATTCCTTCAGGGCCGGGAAGATCGCCGGATCGTCCAGCACATTGACGCCGTGAAAGGTGACGCCCAGCTTTTTCATCACCTGAACCACCGCCGACGAAAAGCCGCAAAACGGCGTCTCGGGAGTGCCTTTCAGATACATCACCACGTCATGCGCGGCGATATCTTGACGAAAGCCAGCGAAGAGGGGGTTTTCTTCGGTCATGCGAATCAGCCTCCGGCGGAAGGATCGGGAACGCCCGTGGTCAAAGACAGAGCGTGCAGTTGGGTGCCCATGCCGCCCTTGAAGGCGTCATAGACCATCTTGTGTTGGCGAACGCGCGGCAGGCCTTGGAACATAGGCGACAAGACTTTGGCGGCGTAATGCTCGCCATCGCCGCGCAGATCGCGCACCTCGATCACCGCATCGGGGATCGCCGCGCGGATGGACTGCTCAATATCGTCTTTGGTCATAGGCATCCCGCCATACTCTCAAAATGAAACTGGACTGTCAACGTCCTATATCGGTTTTGGCCTCGGCGCGGTGACGCCTTTCATCGGGGCTTGGCCTGTGCTTTACTTTATCTTGTTGTTCCCGCAGTCAGGCGAGTCGCTTCGAACATGATCATTCGCTGCCCCAGTTGCGCGGTGAAATTCCTTGTCCCAGACGACAAGATGAGCAAACCGCGCGTGGTGGTCTGCGGGCGCTGCGGTTTCAAATGGCGCGAGATCGGCGGCGTGTCGCGCGCCGAATCGGCGACTGCTTTCGCGCCCGCCCCGCCGCCTTCCTATGTGCCCGAAGAACCGTCATTGGACATCCCGCAAGACGAGATGCCCCCCATTCCGCAAGGTCTGCGGGTGGATGCGGATATGGGCCAGCCGCGCGCCCGGCACGATTCCCATATCCTGATGGGCGGTGGCCATGAGGCGCATTCGCCTTTGTGGCTGCCTGTCGCCATCGGCGTGCTGCTGGCGGCGGTCGTGGGTCTGCTGTTGCTGCGCAACACCGCCTTTGCGAACGCGCCACCTTTGGCCGGTCTGTACCATCTGGCGGGTGTGCCCACCGCATCACGCTTGCAAGGGCTGAGCCTAAAGGACGTTAAGATACAACGCGAAGGAAAAGGCGTTCTGATCCAAGGAATGATCGTCAATGGAGGCCAGGACGCGCGGCCCGTGCCGAGCCTGCAGATCGAGTGGCGCGATGCCGGCGGCCAAAGCCTGCGCCAAGAAGATCGCGCCGTGACCCAAGACGCCAAGGACATGCCTGCAGGCGCGCAGATGCCGTTTCGTTTTGCCCTAACCTCGGAGGACACGCGCGTGGCGAGTGTCGCCCTTAGCCTTGTCGCCCATTGATCCGCCCCCTGCCGCGCCCGTCTTTTCCGCCCCAAAGCCTGGGCCCAAACCCGGCATCGCGCGCATTCTGGTGGCCGAGGACGAGCCTTCGGTGCGTGCCTTCATCACGCGCTGTCTGGACCGCGCCGGGTATCAGGTGACCACCGCTTGCGACGGCCAGCAGGCATTGACCCTGCTGACGCGCAATACCTATGACCTGCTGCTGACCGATATCGTGATGCCCGAAATGGACGGCATCGCCCTGGCCCTGCGCGTGGCGCGCGACTGGCCCGATCTGCGCGTGGTGATGATATCCGGCTATCCGCAAGAGCGCATGCGCGCCCATAACCTGAACGTCCTGGTCCACCGCATCGTGGCCAAGCCGTTCTCCATGCAAGAACTTCTGGACGCCGTGGCGGACTCGTTAAAGACGGGGCCGGCGGCGCAGTGAGGGTGAGTCCGGCGGGATAAGGGGGCCTGGCCGTTAGGCGGCTATCAGCGTCGCTTAGATGCTGCTTATCTCCATCGAACACAGCTGGTAGCTGGTGCTGGGCTGGAATTTGCGTTTAAATTGATCAAGGCCATGGGTTTCGGATCCACCCAAGTTCACAAAATCCACTCCCTGACGGGCTAAGGTCTGGCATAAAGCATATACGGAAAAATCCATGAGTCCTTTAATTCCAGGATCAACAACGCCCCCGAAGCAGTTAGCAATTTTTATCTTACCTGCCGATTTCTCCCATATGGCATAGCCCTTCAAATGTCCCTCGATATGGTACGCTAGCCCTTCTAAAGATAGCTCTTGCGTTCCGCTTAATTTAAGCAAGTATAGATGTGGGCTGCAATAGTCTTCTAAATTGAGGCTGGAATCATTTCTGTTCTTTGCCCACGACAAGGTGACGTCGGCACAGGAACTTCCGTGGAGTTTAGAACTAAAAGGCATGTATTGAACGCCGTATCTCTTGGCTCTATTTACCCAGAGACGAACACTGCTAAATTGACCACCTTGCAGGCCAGCCACTTCTTTGACATCGATTAAATGGCAAGGGAAAATCCAATCTAAAATTTCTTCCTTGCAGGGCCGCAGGCCGCATTCCCTTCTCAAAGCATCAGACCATTCAGGTAGTACACGCGACAGCTGCGCTCCCTTTGGAGGAGGGGGCATACAGTCCATTATTTGATGAATAATTCCAGTATCTAGGCCACCTGGCAGGAAGACAAGAATTCTACCTTCAACATTAGGATGCCAGCACACCAATCCGAATCCCCTATCACCATAGAAAACCCATAAACCCTTGCGACCAGTAAAGAGATAATAAGCCATTGATATACTGTAAGTATCGACCGAAGAAAGGCTGCTCAAATACTTCCTGATAGGCTGACAAAGCTCTGGAGTTACGCGCTCGACATTAGGCAAGGACTCAAATTGCATTTCCCACGATTCCCTGTCCGTATCTGGCCCCACTTCCAACATACTTTCAGAGCACACAACAGCCGTATAGGGCCGCTTTCGTAACGAATTATTCATGTTAGGTAACATCATTTTCAGCCGTCATCTTCTTCAAGCTTTCGCGCCGGCTCACATTTCGACCAAACAAAATCGAACACTTTACGCATGGAGATGGCTATCTCGGAATTTTCGAAGATGACCGCTTTGAATGGAGGCCCCCAATAAACAATGACGATTTTGTTTCCATAAACGTAAATAGGATAGGGCGCAAAATACTCGGCTGGCATCCAGCGATACCAATGCTGAGGTGCCATAAAGTTCGTATCACCTTCCTTAATTAGTAGTTTCTCTCGTATTTTTGCCTTCCTTAATCTATCAATATGAGATATTAACTTATCATGTTGTCCTTTCTTATTAGAATCTTCTTCAAGAACACTGCTGGCGATATCTTCTTCGACTCCAAATATAATGACTTCGCCACCCGTGCCCCGCAGCGTTTCGTAAACATCATCCAATAATTTCTGCCCCGCACTATCGCCTTCCAACGTGACAATCATCGAGTCGCGCATCCGCAGTCCCGAATTGGGCAAGAACTCTACTCCCGCAGATTCGAACACTTTCTGGACAGCTTCCATCGTCGCCGCCCGAGGTGACGCGATAAGGCCGGTTTCGATTTTCTGGAGCGTCGATTTGGAAAGATTGGCTTTTTCAGCCAACACATCCTGACTCCACGCGACAAGTGCCCGGGCGGCTCGGACCTGTCCGGCATTAATCATGGCGATCTCTCCATCGCGAGTAAGTCGAAGAGTCTTCAAATAAAACGCTATTTCCTACACATATAAATGTCAATATTTGCAAGTAATTGTTATATTTTATTATAAATACGTCATATTATACATTCGAAACAGAATACAAAAATAACGTACTTTTTTTATTCTAATAGCATATTCGTTAACCATTTCTTAACGAATTGGCGCTAGATTGCAACCTAGAGAGCGGATTGTCCTGCTGTCATTGCACCGGGGAGATCAAGGCCATGCCCATGGTTCATTCACGAGATAGGCGATTTTCAGATGTGCCGCATGATGTGTGCCAGACATATTTACCCAAGCAAGGGAATGACAACGCCGTTCTCCCTATTTCCGCACAGGCCGACGAACGCGAAACTTTGCAGCAATTCTACGAGACGCTTTCGGCGCGGCTGGGCGAAGAGGTCGCGTCGAAACTGCAGACCGCTATTCGCGTTTATGCGGCGGAGCCGCGATCAGTTGTTGATCTGCTGAGCTTCCTGCGCGGCCTGGCCGAGTCCGCCTGGAAGATATTGAGTCTCTGGCTCCACAACAGCTACGTCAACCGCGAGATGGGGCCGGCGCGCGAGGATTACATCCAGATTCTCAAACAACGCTTTGACGATGCCGACGCCCTTTTCCAGGCCGTTCTGGCCTTGGCGGAAGAGCTTGGACATGGTCGGGCGCATGACATCTCCGCCCACTCATCGAAAAGAACGGGCACTCAGTCTCGCTGATCTTCTTCATACATGCATCCATCCTCACCGAAAGGATCACGACCATGGATATGAATGTTTTGCAGACCCATTACGGCCCGTCCTTGGCCAAGTTATTGGCGCGGCATTTGACCGAGAGCGAGCGGGTGGCGTTAAGCCCGCGCACCTTGCTGCCCTATCTGCAAGCGCGGGCCAAGATCGCGCAGAACCGTTGGCAAAGCGCGGTGCAAGACGCCTGTTATGCGTGCGAGCCGGTGGCCACGCCCACGCGCCAATTCGGCGCGCCATGCTTATGCGCGGCGGATCCTTGCGTTGAAACGGGGCTTGTCATGGCCACACAGGCCATCGGCGAGATTCTGACCTCCCTGCAAGAACCCAGCGATCCCGTCCATGCCGATATCGCGTATCTGCGCGCGGCGTATCTGGAATGCGAATTGCTGCATGTCCTGGTGCGACACATGACTCCTGCCGCCGATGTGATGGACTTGTTCCCGCAGGATCAAGCCATGGCCTCGACATCGGATCGCCCAGGACGTCATTTGAGCGCGCTGTTGGACTGGGCCGGCGGCGCACAGAATCTGATGCAGGCCAGCGATGACAGCCTGACCGATATGTGCATGCAAATGCGCGGTGAGATGGCGCGGCTGGCAGCAGCGCCGCACAGCGAGTCCCTCGAAAATCTAGCCGCCCCCAGTTTGGAATGGCCAGCCCCCAGACGCATCACCGCCTAGGAATCATCGGCGAGAATTGATGAAGTGGTGGTATGACGAATCTTGGGAAAGAGTCTGCGATTCAGCGTCAGCACGGACGACATGTGATGGATGCCGCCTGCGCGGGCATGACTTGTCGAGAGTGTGGCGCATAGAAACACGGCATGGCTTGTTGTGAGCGAGCCTCTCTTTATGCGTCACTCCCGCGAAAGCGGGAGTCCATCTCCTGTCCTTGCCGAGGGTGCTTTGGTTTAGAATGAATCTGCCTTCGCACCCAATCAAGGCTTGCTGGCCGTGTCTAAAAAATACGAGTCAGCGGCACATCGCCTTTAGTCCATATATTGGCCGCCATTGAGCGACAAGGTAGAGCCGGTGATGAATCCGGCGTCATCGGCGATCAGGAACATCACGCCGCGCACGATCTCGGACGGCTGGCCCAGCCGGCCTACGGGGATCTTGGCGATGATCTTTTTAAGAACATCTTCCGGCACGGCTTGGACCATCTCCGTGTCAATATAGCCGGGGGCGATGGCGTTGACGGTGATGCCTTTGGCGGCATTTTCCAACGCCAGGGCCTTGGTAAAGCCGATCATGCCTGCCTTGGCGGCGGCGTAATTGGTTTGGCCGATCTGCCCCGCCTGACCGTTGATCGAGCTGATATTGACGATGCGGCCAAAGCCGCCCTCGCGCATGCCTTCGATCACGCCGCGGCACATGTTGAAGCACGAGGTGAGGTTGGTCTGGATCACCTCGTTCCACTGGGCGGGGGTCAGGCGGTGCAGCACGGCGTCGCGCGTAATTCCGGCGTTGTTCACCAAGACGTCCACGCGGCCCAATTCGCGCGCCACCTGGGTCAGGCCCTTGTGGCAGGCGTCATAATCGCCCGCATCCCATTTATAGACATGCACGCCGCTATGCGCGGCGAATTCTTGAGCGCGTTTATCTTGTCCGGCATAGGTCGCCGCGACCTTATATCCGGCCACCTGAAGCGCCAGGCTGATCGCGCCGCCGATTCCCCTGGTCCCGCCCGTCACCACGGCTACTCGCGACATGTCCCCCCCCTTTTTTTCTCTTGTTAACGCCTGTATTCAGGCCTTTAACAGACACCTAACCGGACAGCCTTAACGCCAGGTTAACGCCATATCGGGGACTGAGGCACGCCGCCCGTGGCAGGAGCCAGTTTAGGCGCGGGTTTGGGCGCAGAGGAAGGGGCGGGAGCCGGAGTTGAAGGCGTCGCGCCACCAGAGGATGAGCCGGGAACGCCCATCGGATAATACCTCTTGGATATCTCGGCCTGCTGCGCTGCCAAGCAATTCTGCGTGCATGCCGCCTCATTGGGCTGCCCCTGGCACTGAGAGAGGCACGAGTAACGCTGCACCATCTGTTCAGCCATTTGGCGGTCCTGCTCGGGGGTTGCGTAGCGCGGCACCAGACATTGCACCGTACAGTTTTGCTGCTGGGCCGCCGGCAAGCTTTGGCATTTTTGCATGCACGCCTCAGATTCGCCGCCCGAAGGCATGATGGATTGTATGGCGCTGGCCGAGCATTCTTGCATGCAGGTCATGGTCTGAGGCGAATTTCCGCAGCGTGCCGAGCATAGCTGCAGCTTGCCGCCGATATCCAAATCCGCCGGATTGGGCAGTTTCAGGGCCTTGCCCCCCATGCATTCGACCGAACATGTCGCCATGCCGCGCGCATCGTCGGGACATTTTTGAAGACAGGCGTTTTGGTCCGGGGTGATTGAATCGCCCCGTGGCATGTCGGCATTCTGGCGATTGCAGCTTTCCGAACAGGCGATGCGCTCGGGGATCGACAAGCCTTGGCAGCTTTGAGTACATAGGCCGTGGCATTGCAAGGCGCACATATTGTCGCCGAGCTTGCACGATTTGTAACACATGGCCGCCATGCTTTCGAGGCTGGCCGTGCAGGTATTGGCGCAGCCGGGCGCGTCCGAGGCCGAGCAGCTTGCCGAGCATTGCCCCACGCAGCGCCCCGTGCAGCCGTCCAATTTATCGGGGTATGGGCAAGATTGCATGCACTGGGTCATCATCGCATAGACGGGCAGACCGCATGCCGTCAGGCATGACGGATCCTGAAGCGAGGATCGGCACAAGCCGCTGCATGTGCGCAGACATTTCGCGCCGCAATCGGAGAAAGTCAGCGGACCCGGGCATGAGGATAGGCAACGGTCGATGCTGTTGCATGCTTGGGCGCATGGCGAATTGATCCCGCCCACGCATAGAGGCATGCATTGCTGGCCCAGACTCAGGTTGACTTCGGCTGCCTGGGCCGATATCTGCGGGAACCAAACCATCATCGCCGCGACGAAGATCGCGATTCCAAATCCGCGCTTGAACACCGGGCCGTCTCCTGCCGAGGTTGATAGGTCTTTGGGCATCATAGCACTTGGGATGCGGCATTGTGTCAAGATGATCTCATGCCCCCAAGGGCCTAGGATGCCCGGCATTCTCGATCTTTCTGGTCCCGACATGCCACATCCCGAAACCTTGGCCGCCCAGGCTCCCATGCCTGAAAACGTGGATATGGCGGTCCTTTCCCCTATCCTGCTTGGGATCGGCATCGGGCTGTATTTCTCATGGCCGTATGAGCCGGATATCTTGGCCCCGTTGCTGCCTGGGCTGGGATTGGCTCTCTTGGCCCTTATACTGGCTTGGCGCAATGCATGGGCCTGGTTGCGTATCGTGGCGCAAGCCGGCGCGATCGTCGCGGGCGGATTCCTGGCCGCCACCTTGTCAACCGCGCATAACCACACCGTGATGCTGGATCGTCCCCAGCCCACGCAGACCATCGAGGGACGCCTGCTTGACGTGACAACCCTGCCCCAGGGCGTGCGTCTGCTGTTGGATGATCTGGCTGTGCCCTCTTTGCCAAATTGGCATGGACACGCAAGGCTGTTCATGATGACGCCGCCCGATCGCTTGCCCTCTCCCGGCGCGCGCATTCGGTTGAGCGCGCGCCTTGTGCCTCCGGCCGGTCCCGCCGCGCCGGGCGCGTTCGATTATCGGCAATGGTGCTTCTTTAACGGCATCGCGGCGGTGGGCAACGCCTATGCGCCGCTTTTGGTGACTGATCCGGCAGCCACGCCCGAAGATCAAACCGCGATGGCCTTGTTGCGCCAAGCCATCGCCCGGCGCGTCGCCGTGACCTTGAATGGCGATCCCGCCGCCATCGCCGTGGCCTTATCCACCGGGGCGCAACAGGGAATCAGCAAGCCTGTCACCGAGGCCATGCGCGATTCGGGCTTGATGCATATTCTGTCGGTGTCGGGGCTGCATATCGCCTTGGTGGCGGGGCTTGTCTTTTTCTCGCTACGCGCCTTGTTGGCCTTGATCCCGTTTATCGCGCTGCGTTGGAATACGCGCAAGATCGCGGCGCTGGCCGCTTTGCCGCCCATTATTTTCTACACATTGCTGGTGGGCGCGCCTTTTCCGGCCCAGCGTTCCTTGTTGATGGCGGCCCTGGTGCTGGTTGCGATCCTGGTCGGCAGAAGGGCTTTGAGCCTGCGTGTCATTGCCCTGACCGCCAGCGCGATTCTTTGCGTTCAGCCCCACGCCTTGACGCATGTCGGGTTTCAGCTGTCCTTTGCCGCCGCCACCGCGCTGGTCGTCGTCTATAACGCCATGCGGCGGATTCGTGCGCAAAATCTGCGTCGTCACGGCAGCGATCATCGCCCATTCTGGCAAAGGCCGCCTTTCGATATCGCTCTCACCTCGTTGGTGGCAGGCCTGGCCACGGCACCCCTGACCTTGTTCCATTTCCAGCAAATCTCCTGGTACGGCGTGGCCGCCAATGTTCTGGCGGTGCCGCTGACCAGTTTCGTCATCATGCCTGCCTTGACGCTGGCCTTGCTGGCGATGCCCCTAGGATTGGAACATATCCCCTTGATGGTGACCGGCTGGGGCATCGAGGGCATGGTGCGGATCGCACATCTCTTCGCGGATATGCCAGGTGCCGTCACCCGGCTTCCCGCTTTGCCTTTGGCGTCTTTGCTGACCATGCTAACGGGCGGATTGTTCTTGTGCCTGATGCCGGGCCGTTGGCGTCTGTTGGGCGTGCCGGTTATCTTGATGGCGCTGGGCATTGGATTGACCATGCCGCGTCCGGATATGCTGATCGCCGAGGATGGAAGCCTGATCGGCTTGCGCCTGGCCGATGGTCGCCTGGCCCTATCTCGCGCGCCATCTCACAGTCAGACCGCCGATCATTGGCGGCGGCGCGAAGCGGTGAACGCCCTGGCCGATTGGCCCGATATATCCACAGACCCGCTTTTGTCATGCCAAGACACCGGATGCCTGTATCATCTGCGCGACCGCGCTATTTGGCTGGCCGATACCGATCAAGCCCCGGATTGCGCGAGGTTGGATATGGTGGTCGCCCCGCAATCCGACCATACGCCCTGTCCCCATCTTCCCGCCGTCACCCGGTCAGACTTGGCGCGTCACGGCGCATATGCGGTTTATATCGGCCCGTTCTGGGGCCTCAGATGGAACAGCGCCGACCCGTATGGCCCCACACGTCCCTGGCAAACGGCGCGTCAATAACGCCGGATCAATCCCGCCAATTGCCCCTGGATATGCACCCGATCCGCCGGCAATTCGCGCGGCGCATAACGGGCATTGGCCGCTTCCAGAATGATCTTGCCCGCACGGTGGCGCACATGTTTCAAGGTCACGGCCTCTTCATCGACCAGGACGGCGGCGATGCTGCCTTCTTCGACTTGTTCGGTCTGGCGCATCAAGGCCAAGTCTCCATCAAAAATTCCGGCTTCGATCATCGAATCTCCGACGACTTCCAGCACATAATGCTCTCCCCGACCGACCATGGCGGGAGGCACATCAAAGGTCGCAGGCGCATCGCCCGTCGTCTCGATCGGCACGCCGGCGGCGATCCGTCCGTAAAAAGGCAAAGTCCGCGACGAACCGGCCGCCGCCATCGGTCGGGACGCCCCGCCCCGACGGGGCCGCGCGGTGACGCCAGCAAGGACACCGCCTGAAGCAGGAACCAGACCGGGCGTCTTACCCATGCTTTCGGGCAGACGCAAAATTTCCATCGCGCGGGCGCGGTGCGGCAATCGGCGCAAGAATCCCCGTTCCTCTAATGCCGTGACCAGACGATGCACGCCGGATTTGGAATGCAGGCCCAGAGCCTCTTTCATCTCCTCGAAAGACGGCGGCACGCCTTCGGCCTCCAGCCTTTCATGGATGATTCCCAGCAAGATCTGTTGTTTGCGCGTCAACATGCCGTCTCCCCCCTCTTGCCTTAGCCCGTGTCATCGAACAAAGAGCGAATATCTATGTTCTATTTTAGTTCCTCGTTTTCGTCAAGTCCCGCGCGGCCTTGGTGACATGTTCGTTATGATCCTCCAACGTCCGGGCAAAGGCATGACCGCCCTGGCCGGTGGCCACGAAATACAAATCGTCATGCGGCATGGGATCTAAGGCGGCCTCTAATGCCGCGCGTCCCGGATTGGCGATAGGGCGCGGCGGCAGGCCGTCGATCACATAAGTGTTGTAGGGCGAGTTGTGCAGCCAATCGGCGCGGGTCAAAGGACGGCCCAATGCGCCTTCACCTTGAGTCAGGCCGTAGATCACGGTCGGATCCGCTTGCAAACGCATACCGCGCTTCAGACGGTTGACGAAGACGCCGGCGATGCGCCGACGCTCGGCCGCAAGTCCCGTCTCCTTTTCGACGATCGAGGCCATCACCACGGCTTCGTCCATCGAACGATAAGGCAAGCCGGCCACGCGCGCGCTCCACAATTCGGTCACGGCGCGACGCATGGCCGATGTCATACGCGCGATCATCCCTTCGCGGCTATCGCCGCGCGAAAAGCCGTAAGTGTCGGGCAGCAACGTGCCCTCGGGCGGCACGGCGGGGATCGTGCCCGCCAATAACGGCTCGGCACGCACCAAGGCCACGATTTGAGCCGATGTAAGACCTTCGGGAACGGTCAATGAATGCATCACGGTGCGCCCGCCGCGCAATTGCGCCACGATCTGCGCCACGCTGGCGCGCGAGGGAATCAAATATTCCCCGGCCTTCAAGGGCGGGGATTGCAGCGGCCAGTGGCTGGCCATCACGAACAACCACGGCCATTCGATGACGCCTTCTTGGGCCAGGATTTGGCCGATCCGAAGCGTGGGCGTGCCGGAAGGAATCAGCACGGCCTTGCCTTTGTCCAAGCTTCCGCCGGGTACCGGTCCGGGCATGTGGTGCAGATAATCCAGCCCGAACACAGCCAAGCCCAGGCATAGCAGGGTTGCCATCGGCACACCCAGCATAGCCAAAAGAGTTGCCCGGCCCGATTGCGATTCCCGCGCCATTCGTCCCATCCCGTTTATGGATCAGTGAGCGAGGATTCCTACCGGCATTCATCGCGCTACGCAAGAACCGCCGCCGCACCATAAACCGTCTGGCTAACACTCTCAAAAGCTCTTCGGCATTCTTCGAACACTCTGTTTGGCTGGAATCCATGTCCATTCTTGATATCTGCTAACAGATTCTAGGTCCCCTCATCCTCGGATTCACCTTGCGCTCCCTCCCAATCGCTGGGGGGACCCAGGACCTTGATGGCGGTGCCAAAAGCGTGGGTTTCATAGATCGTGGCCACCGCATAGCCGCGACGCGGCGCGGTATAGCGCAAGATGTTGAACGTGGCATGAATCACGGCATCCGCGCCCAAAGTCACCGCCTGTTCTTGAAGCGAGCGAATGGCCGCTTCGGTGGCCAGTGTGGGGGCCATGTCTTGGGAAGGCTCGGACACCCGATAGCCATGGGCGCGTAGCGTGTCGAGGATGGAATAGCGGTACCGCACATCGCCGGTAATCACCCGCACGGATTTAATACGCCGTTCCATATCCTCTTGCATCCGCCGCGCACGGTCGGTGGCCAGCTTGCGTTCCCGTTCCTGCCGCTCATGCTCACGCCGCCGCCGGCTCCGCTCTCGCGCCGCATCACGCAAGGATTGCCTTAGAGAATCAAACATGACACTCCCCCATCGACCCCATCGGGCTGATTTTTCCTTCCCACCCGGAACAAGATGGCGTTCAATACGCTAACCCTATGCGATTCGCCGGAAGCTTGCCATGCATGCCGCGCCTCTTTGGCTGGAAACTCTGCTGATTGTCTTGATGGCGGCCGTGATCGTGGTGCCGCTGTTCCACCGTCTGCGCTGGAGCCCGGTTTTGGGCTATCTGGTGGCGGGGGTGGTGGTCGGTCCGCATGGGCTTGGCATCTTAAAAGACATTGCCCTGGCCGAGACCTTGGCCCATTACGGCGTGGTCTTTTTGCTGTTTTCCATCGGCTTGGAACTGTCCATCGAACGCCTGAAATTGATGCGGCGATTCGTGTTCGGCCTGGGCAGTTTGCAGGTCTTGCTGACCTCTTTGCTGTTTGGCCTGATGGGCTGGCTGGGCGGATTGCCGCCTTTGACCGCCGGAGTGATCGGCGTGGCGTTGTCCTTTTCATCGACCGCCATGGTGCTGCAATTGCTGGTCGAGCGCGGCGAGCTGGTCAGTCGTCATGGCCGCACGACCTTTGCCGTGCTGTTGTTCCAGGATTTGGCCGTCATCCCGATGCTGGCCCTGGTGCCTCTGCTGGGCAATACCTCGATGCCCATCGAAAGCCTGCTGAGCGAAGCCTTTCTCAAGGCGTTGCTGGCGGGCGGCTCGATCATCTTGATCGGACGGTTCCTGCTGCGTCCCGTGCTGCGCATGGTGGCGCATGCGCGTAGCGCCGATTTGTTTTCGGCCACCGCCTTGTTGGTCAGCCTGGGGACGGCCTGGATCGCCCATATTTGCGGCCTATCCATGGCCCTTGGCGCATTTTTGGCCGGGTTGCTGCTGGCTGGGACCGAATATCGCCACGAGATCGACGCCGATACGCGGCCTTACCGCGTGTTGTTGCTGAGTCTGTTTTTTTCGACGGTCGGCATGAATCTCGATCCCATGCTGGTCATGTCCCAATGGCAGCGTCTGGGGCTGTTGCTGCTAAGCCTTTTGCTCATTAAGGCTGCCGTCATTTTAGGACTGGCGCGTGTGTTCCGGCAAAGCATGGCCGACTCGTTGCGTCTGGCCTTGTTATTGGCAGGCGGCGGCGAATTCGCCTTTGTGCTGTTCGCCCTGGCCATGCAAGGCGGGTTGTTTCCGCGCGGCGAAGGACAGATCTTCGTGACCGCCGTGGCGCTGAGCATGGCATTGACGCCCTTATTGGCCGTATTGGCGGCCCGCATGGGCAAGATGGTGGAAAGCCGCCATCTGCCAGACGCGCCGCCCCATGCCCAGGATTCTGAACAGCCTCATGCCGTGATCGCCGGGTTCGGTCGCGTTGGCCAGACGGTGGCGCAATTGCTGTCGCGCTTTGGCATTCGCTTTACCGCCCTCGATTCCGATCCCGAGCGCGTGGCGCAAGGCCGCGACAAGGGATGGCACGTCATCTATGGCCATGCGGTGCATTTCGAAAGCATGGAGGCCGTGGGGGCATCCCATGCGCGCCTGGCTGTGGTGGCCTTTGACGATCCGGTGGCGGTGGAACGCACGGTATCGCAACTGCATCGCGCTTGCCCGCATCTGACCATCCTGGCGCGGGCGAGAGACGAGGTGCATGCGCGCCAATTGCGCCGTGTGGGTGCCGCCGCCGTCATCCCCGAGACCATCGAGGCCAGCCTGGAGCTGTCCAGCTATGCCCTGCGCATGATGGGCGCGGATGCCGAGGATGTGGAAAAGGCCATCGACGATTTCCGCGGCGAGCATTACCGCGATCTTCTGCCCGCCGATGACGAGATCGGCCAAATCATACGCCCACGCTAAGCCCATCTCATGATCACCCGTTTCCCCGCCTCCGATTACAGCGACGATGCCCTGATGGGCGGACGCATCCGTTTGCTGCAACCGATCAAGGGCGAACGGGCGGCCATTGATCCGGTCATTCTTGCCGCCGCCGTGGACGCCAAAGACGGCGATATGGCGCTGGAGATGGGCTGCGGCACCGGCGCGGCGGCGTTGTGCCTGGCCTGGCGCGTACCGGGATTGCGGGTCATGGCCTTAGAGCGGCAAACGGATCTGGCCGCATTGGCCCAAGAAAACGTCCGCCGGAACGCGCTGGATGATCGCGTGCAGGTGATCGGCGCGGATATTCGGCACAATCCTTTCCCTTCGCGCCAGTTCGATCATGTCTTGGCCAATCCGCCATTTTTCAAAGCCGCCGCCCATAGCGCATCGCCAGATGCGGCGCGACAAAAGGCGCATCGAGAGGCCGAAGATACCTCTTGCGCCGATTGGATCGGGGCCGCCGCCCGCGCGCTAAAACCGCGCGGCCAGTTGGTCTTGATCCATCACCCCGAACGCATGGCCGATATTCTGTCCGCCCTGACGGCCCAACATTTTGGCAGCATTCGCCTGTTCCCTTTATGGCCAAGGATAGACCAAGCGGCGGTGCGGATTCTGGTGACCGCTTGCTGGCAAGGCCGCGCGCCTTTGCGCGTCTTGCCAGGATTGACGCTGCATGACGGCGTCGGCCCGACCTATAGCCCCGCCGTCCAAGCCGTGTTACGCGATGGACAAGGCCTATTGGTCGTGTGACCCTCGTTAAGAAACCGCCTCTCTGGCAGCCGTAACATACAGGAATGATTAACATTTACCCTTTCTTAGAGATTTTATCTCTAGCTTGATATCTGCAAAAGTCTCCATCACAAAGGTGATCCCATGGCCAATCTTGACGAACAGTTGAATGGTGCCATTCTGGCTCATGCGAAGTGGAAGACACGGCTGCGCGATGCCCTGCAGACAGGGAAATGCGACGTGTCGGTGACGGATGCCGGAAAGAACAATGTCTGCCCCTTCGGCCAATGGCTGTATGGCAGCGAGATACAGGCTTCCGACAAAAAGTCGGCACATTATGAAACCGTGTGCAAACTGCATACGGCTTTTCACCAAAAAGCTGCCATGGTTTTGGATATGATTTTAAAGGGCCAACGCGCCGAAGCCGAGAAACACATGCAAACCGAGGGCGACTACACCAAGGCCTCGGCCGACCTGACTCACGCGGTAACCGAGTGGAAGAGCAAGCAATCCACTTGATATTGTTACATATACAAAAATAGTCCTATATAACCAAGACCTAGCCTATACCCATCAAGATTTTTTTGCCTGCGACAAATTGTACCGCGACCTTTCGTAACCTTACATTGATCCGTTTCGTGCTTTAAATTGAAAGCATGAAAGAACATCGTACATGGCGGAGTGTGCTGGCAGCGATCATCCTTTTGGGGGTGGCGCTGTTGGTTGGGCGCGATCAGGTCATATTGGTCAACAAGATGGAGGAGACCGAGCGAACCTTCGTCTCGACTGATGGACATTTCGTGACAGCAGAACAGTTGAAAGGGCGTTACTTTTTGGTGTTGATGTCGGGTCAAACCTGTAAGGCCGAGTGCCAGACCGCTTTGCACACCATGAGCGATGTTGTAGCCAAGGCCAACGCGCCGGCGCATATATCCGCCGAAGCGCTGCATATCACCCTGGCTATCCCGACGCGCTCATACGATGCCATGGCCCAAACCGTCAGCATGACAGGCATGACAGGCGTGAGACGGTTGACCGGCAGCGCGTCCGCGATGAGGCATCTCACGCGCAAATGGGGCGTGCCCTGCGAGTTGGAAAGCGAAGCCAGCAACGATATTCCGCCCACCATTCATCTGATCGGTCCCGAGGGTAAGCTGCGCGACACTTTTTCGCATGTCACGCCAACATCCGTCCTTTTGGCACGGCTTGACGCCTTGGCGAATAAGACATCGCCTTAATCCTCGGGGCGCATTCGATACGGGATAGGTATGAGCAGAACGGCCTATCATTCGTGAGAACCACATTTCGTGCAAACAAAGGATCAGCGTGGCGCGGCGCTTCGGCGTAGGCGGTCATTGAGGGCCTCGCCTAGGCCCTCGGATGGAATGGGCATCACGGCGATTCCGCGTGCGCCGCAAAGGTCCAATTCATGCAGTTTAGCGAATAGGTTGGCGGCGGCTTCGATCAGGTCGCCATGAGGGCTTAGGCTGGCGCGGGCGCAACCGCCCATGATCCCCATATCCGGGCCGAAAGTCAGCAAAGCCTCGTCGCTTTCCGCCGATACGGCCTCAAGGCGCAAGGGCAGAGTGGTGGCATAGTGGCTGGCCAATTGGCCGGGCGCAGTCGGGCGGTCGGGGTCTATCAGGGACGGCGCATCGACCAAGCGTGCCCCAAGGGCGTGTTCGATCCGCTTTCTGGGCAACCCGCCCGGGCGCAACAGCACCGCATGCTCGCCCGTCAAATCCACGATGCTGGATTCCAGCCCCACGACACACGGGCCAGCGGCCAAGATAAGGGCGGCTTCTTGCCCCAAGGAACGGGCTACATGGGCGGGAGTTGTGGGACTTAACCCGCCCGAACGGTTGGCACTGGGCGCTGCCACCGGCACACCGGCCCGATCCAGCAGATTCAATGCCACCGGATGCGCGGGGACACGCAGGGCTAGGCTTGGCAATCCCGCACAGGCCAAAGGATGGATAGGGCAGTTCTCTTGCCGAGGCAGGATCAAGGTAAGAGGGCCAGGCCAGAAAGCCTCGGCCAGAATCTCGGCCCGGCGGTCGAAACGCCCCAGACGCCGCGCCTCTCGCGCACTTGGGACATGCGTGATTAACGGATTGAATTGTGGACGGCCCTTGGCCGCGAAAATCGCCGCCACCGCTTTGCCGTTGGTAGCATCCGCCCCCAACCCGTAAACGGTTTCCGTGGGAAAGGCCACCAACTGGCCCTGCCGCAAGGCTTGGGCCGCCGTTTCTAAAGATTCATCGCTGATCATGTGCAACATGCGCGGGATCATATCGTCTCAAATGATATATCGGAAGATGCCGAATGCACCTGTCGGCAAATTCTGACTAGACCCTTAAAAATCATAAAGAAGTTCTTGGCAAATGCTGACGGAACGGGAATCCAATGCTGCCCATGGAAAGGCCCGCCATTCACAAACAGTACGAAGCGGGGGGATGGGAATGGCTCGTGATGAGCTCTGCCAATAAGAATTCCTTTTCCTGTAAGTCATCCTCACATGATCTCCATGTCCATCTCTTTTCCTTGCCATCGGCGCTTCGCTTAGCCCCCATCGTAACAATCTAGCGTTTTGATATTTGTGAATAACGTATAGGCAAAATAGAAATGGGCATTTCAAACATGTCAAGGAAAGTGACAAACCAACACATCACAACAAAAGACCGCCGCGACTTTCATCGCGACGGCCTCTTGATTCTTTTGCCTAAGTTACCTCAGGCTCCGGTCAATCAGAGATTATCTCTCTTAGTTGCCGGCCTTGGGGGCTGACTTGTGGCCCTTGTGAGTCTTCTTCACCGCAGCCTTGGGGGCTTTGGGGGCATCGACTTCGATGACCGCGCGGCGGTTCTGGGCCTCGCGGACGCCATCGGCGGTCGGGACCAGTGTGTCGTTCTCACCAACCGAGCGGGTGGAGATTTCAGCAGACTTCACACCGTGAAGAACCAGCTCAGCCTTGACGGCCTTGGCGCGCTTGGCACCAAGAGCGGCATTGTGCTTGGACGAGCCAGAGCGGTCCGTGTGGCCGACGACCTTGATCTTGGCCGCACCACCCGAGACGATGTTCTTGGCAACCGTGGCCAGCACAGCCTTCGCCTGGGGCGTCAGCTCGGCTTTGTCAAAGTCGAAGAACACCATATAGGTGCTGGGAACGGCCGGAACGACGGGGGCCTGCACCACCGGGGTCACCGGGGGTTGAGCCGTCACATCGCTCACCGCATCATCGCCACCGAAGTTGTAGCGCAGACCGGCGATCACCGAATGAGCCGCATAGTCGGCACGGCCATTCACGCCAGCCGTCGTCGTATCAAACGTGGCGTCTTCCGTCGCGAAGTAGCGGTAGTCGACCGTGGCGGTCCAGCTGTTGGTCAGGTCAACGCCCACGCCACCAATGGCCTGCCAAGCGAAGACAACATCATCGCCCTTCAGGAAGGTGCCGCCGGGAACGCCGCCAACACGACCATTGCGGTCGGCATCAACAAACGCACCACCAACACCGGCGCCGACATAGGGCTTGATGTTGCTGGGAACGCCAAAGCCGGACAGGTCGAAGTCATACAGCGCATTGGCCAAGAAGCCGAACACGCCAAAGCTGCCGCGCGAGTCGGGACCCGAACCGAGGCCATGTACGCCATCGATGTCCGAGTAACGGTAGCTGAGTTCGCCTTCAGTCCGCAGACCGTTGCCGAAAGCATAGCCAAGGTTACCCAGGCCCACGATACCGGTGTTCTGGTCCAGACGGTTCTTCACGCCACCCACGCGGGTTTCGCTGTCTTCGGGGAACACGGCGCCAAGGCCAGCACCCAGATAAACGCCCTTGGTCTGCTCGGCATGGGCTGCCAGAGGCAGGGCCACCGAAGCAACGGCCAATAGGCTTGCAAGTGTCATTTTACGCATCGTCGTCATCCTCGTTCTCTTGTTGAGGGGCAATAAATGGGGGAATCGGCCTTGTGCCTTCCGCTTCCGTCAATTTTCATATCATGCTCTGGCCGTATGTTGTCAGGGTTTTTTCAGACCATGAGGGCTTTTGGCCTCTATTGTTGTAATTAAGCAACTCGCGGGGAGGCCGCATATCCCCCCCTCCGGAAATCACGGCCTCCCCGCTCCCCGCGCGAGCAGGGATTCCAGAAACCACTCCCCGACATCTTACAAAAAGGTCGGGTTATTCCTACAAAGAAACAAGATCAGCTTTGGTGCGTCGCCAGATAGGCCCCCAGCGCCCGATCGTCCCCTTGGATATGATCGGTCAGCCATTGGCGCAGGAAGTTTAAGGTAGCGATGGTCACAACGGACTCGTTATTGGCCTCGCGGCGCATCAGGTCCGCCGCTTGCTCGATCAAGGCCACATGCTTGGCGTGATGATCCTCGTAGGCCGGATATTTCGTGGCCTGCATATAGCTTTCCTCACGCGCGAAATGCGTCCTGGTATAGTCCACCAGCTCCAACAGAACCGTGCGGACGGCTTCGCGCCCCTTCTGTTTGTTCATCTCCTCACATAAAGTATTGAGCAGGGCGATCAACTTCTTGTGGTCATTGTCAATTTGTGGATGCCCCACCGAAAAGCTGCTGTTCCATTCAATGAGCATGTGACATCTCCTTTCCGATCCTGTCTTATGTTTCGACACCTTGCGGTCAAAGCCGACGCGCCGCCAGATAAGCGCCCAACGGCTTGTCATCACTGACGATGTGATCGATCAGCCATTCGTGTAGGAATTTGACGGTGGATTCCGGCACCGTATCCTCCCTGTTCTCCTCCAAACGATGTGCCAGATCGACGACCTGCTCTAACAAGACAACATGTTTCGCGTGGTGATCTTCATAGGCCGGATAATCCGCATCCCGCATATAGCCTTCCTCACGATCGAAATGCCCTTGGGCTTGATTCAGCAATAGGCGCAAGAGGTCATGCAAAACTTCATCGCTTTCGTGGGTCAGCATCACACGACACAATATATTGATGATCTCGATCAGGCATTTGTGATCCGAGTCGATCCTGGGATGTCCCACGCAGTACTTAGCATCCCAATCGATCAGCATTACGGGCCACTCCGGCTGACAACACACCTCGCACAGATTAGGCGGAAGTGGTTGATGGCCGATTAACCGCGCGATAAAAAATCATCGTTAAGATCGATCGATGCCCATTAACGAAGAGGCGGCGCGGACGGAGCAGGCTTGGCGGCTTCTGGACGCACGAAGACAGGCGACTCCTTGCCCGCATTGTCCGATCCCATAAAGAACAGATTGCGCAAGAACCCCGGGGCTAACACGCTGACGGGATTGATCTGCAGCTTGGGCGCATCCAAATCGCCCGTCATGGAATAGGTCGCCGCGAACAATCCCTGCCCTTCCCCGCCCGTCAGCAACGTCCCCAACAAGGGGATCGAACCTAAAATATGATTGAGGAAATAGACCGGCACCACCGTGCCGCGCACATCCAGCCGCGATTGGCCGATATCGATCGTGCCATCCGCGCTCATGCCCAACGAAGCCCCGGCGGTGCGACCCTCGACCAAGGTGATGATTTGCTCGCGCGGTTGCCAGACAAAGCGGCTGTCCAGGCGATCAAAGGCGATCCCCTCGCCGCCCACAAGCTCGGCAAGGCCAATCGGCGACACGGCACCCACCAGCTGCGCCAACCAGGGCAAGCCCTTCAGGCGATACGAGGTCCCCGATATCTTGCCTTCCAGGCGGTCGGGCGGACCTTCGGCCGTGGCCGAAACCGCGCCGCCCACGACGCCCTTGCTCCATCCCAATGCGCGCAACAGAAGGCCCATATCCGAGATGCGGATATCCAAGGCCCGGCGACCGGGCGCGGATGTGCTGAATCGGGCGCTTAAGCTACGCTCGTCATTGATCTTGCCGGTCAATTGCCAGGCCGACCACGACCCGGATTCGCGCGCGGCTTCAAGACGCACATCGCGCAACGCGCCAGACTCGAACCACACCTGCTCCATATCGGCCTGCACGCGCAAGGGCGTGGGCGTGGCCGGGGCAGATGCCGGTGCGGCGGACGGCGCGGACGGCGGCGTCTTCTGGTCCACGGCAACCTCGGCCTCCAAAGAATCCAACCCCTCGCCCGAAAACAGCCCTTGGGTATCCAAGGAGCGCCCGGCCAAAGTCACATCCAGTTGACCGCCCACCCGCCGCAAGGCCACCGTCATATCGGTGCGGCCATGGCGCACGGTATCAAGACGCAGGAAATCCAAGCTCCCGTTTTTGGCGATGCTTAAAGCCCCCTCGACCTTCATCTCGGAAGAGTCCAAGCCCGCCATCAGACTGAGACGGTCCAAGGACACGCCGCCCTGCCGCGGCAAGGTGATCTTCAAGGACAACGCGCCCGGAGAACCCGGTTCCTTGCTCCATGCCAACAAGGGCACCGACAGGCTGGCCTGGGTCAAATCGCCCTGCGCCGCCACCCGCGCCTCGCCCGAAGGCAGAGACTCATAGCTCAAATCCAGCCCCATCTTGCCGTTCCCGCCCCGCAGGCCCGGCGGCATTCCGCCCACCATCTCCAAGACCTGAGCCAAACCGACGCTGCCCTTGACGGTCAGTCGGCGCTGCCAGGCCGGAGCGGCGGCAGAAACGGGATCCGAAGAAGAAGCCTCCGGCAGAAATTTTTCCTGCCAGGTCATGGCAACCGGCTGACCGTTAAGGAGGACGGGGCCGCCCAGCTCCATGCCCTGGCGGTCTAGGCTTAATGTCAGATGATCGGCCTGGGCCAACAGGCGCGGCAACACGCCTTGAGCCTGCACGTTCTTCAACTTAGCCTTGGCGGCATAAACCAACTGGGAGGCGGGCAGGTCGCGCAGCAAGGGAAAGCGGAAATCCAGCGCCAATTCCTCGATCTGCCCCGAGAAAGCCTTAGGCCCCAGCCCCAACGAAGACAGATATCCCAAACGCGGCCTATCCAAAATATCCAGCACGGGGGCCAAGGGACCAGAGAGTCGGGCGAACACCTCCATCACCTGTTCGGGATCGGACAAGCCGCGAATGGTCAGCTTGGACGAGGGCGATAGCGGCAGGTTTTCAATTTTTCCAGCCAAGACATCGATATCAAAGCCGTTCATGTCGAAACGCGCGAAGGCCTTGGTTTCCGTTACATCGGGCAAGCCTTCCATATAATGGACACGCACCCCTTCGATCGCGACGGTTCCCGACAAACCCGCCACGCTGACCGGTTCGCTGCCATCGGAAGGAGTCTGGGTAAAGCGGCCTTGAATCTGCATCTGGGCCTCGCTGAGCCGGCCTTCGTGCATATTGGTGATGATCCAATCGCGCGCGTTGGTTCCAAAGCCCTGAGGCCATAAGCGGCCCAGATCGTCCATCGGCACATCGGCCACTTGCGCCTGGCCAGACCATTCCCTGATTCCCTGCTGGGCTGGTCCGGCATCGACCTGCGCCGATAGGCGCGCGGGACCTTGCCGCAATTCCATCCGCATTTGCGCCGGACCTTCATGCGCTACGGCCAGCGACAAGGCCAGATGATCGAACTCCACCTTACCCCGCGACGCGACACCGGCTGTCTCACCCCCGGCTGTCTCACCAGGGATATCCACGCGCCCGGCCTCGGCTTCAAGTTTGGCCTGAACCTCCATCACCTCGCCATCGGCCGACAATCGCGCCTGGCCTTGCCCTGAAAGCGGAGACGTCACCACCCCCACAAAGGGCGATAGATCGGCAGGCAAGGGCGCGTTCAGCAAAAACGCGGGCAAATCCACATGACGGATCGTCCATTCCGTGCGCACATCGCCCCCTTCGCGTCCTTGACGCAAGCTGGCGCGAATATCGCCCTCTTGACCAGGACGGCGCAGCCACAAATCGGCCACCACCTCTTGCCCTTGGCGCGACAGGCTGACCGAAGGAATTTCCATGTCCCAGGCCGCTTGATCGGGCCGGGACTCATCCCGTATCTTCACGCGCGCGGCATTCAAGCGCACTTCCACCGCAGGCACCGCCGCCAATAAGGCGCGAAGTCCTAGGCCCGACGATTCTTGCTGTCCTTGGGCTTGTCCAGGATCTGCGGCATCCGTCGCCAACAAAGACCATGTGCCGTCCGCGCGCCGAATGATCGTCATGCTGGGATTGTCGATTTGCAGCGCCGCCAAACTGCCGCCGCCGCCCAGCAACGCCGCCAGATTAAGGCGCAGATCCAAATAAGACCACGCGGCCAAAGAGTGCCCCGCCATGTCCTCTAACCGAGCATTGGCGATGCGCAGGCGTATATCCTGATCCTGACGCACCAATTGAACATGCGGCACGGCGACCTTCAGACCGCGTTCGGGAACGCTGAGGGCCTCGGCCAGATACGGGGCCAGCACGTCCAAGGTCACCGGCCCCTCGCCCAGACGCCAAGCCAGACCACCGGCCAACACCAGCGTCACCGCCAGCACAGAGGCCACGATCTCGAACGCCACGCGGCGGATAAAACGAAACGGTCTGGCAGGCATAGAGGCGGGGGAACTCCGAGGAAACAGGGCATCAAGACCTAAGTCGGTTTGACGCTTGAGGCCGATATCCTATTTGTCGCCTGAAATGGTTAGCAAAGTCCATCCTTTAGGCCCGTGGCCGTCCTATGCCCATCGATGATGATTCCGAAACCACCATGACCGCTACGCACAAGTCGTGTCCTTAACCAAGGCTTTACCATGGGACTCTAGAATTCGCACGAGAAGTCGCAAAACAAGCCGCGAATGAAGAGGCAAGACATGATGTACCGCGATCCCAACGCCGAGTCCGGCGTGGCAACAGCGCCCGCCTGGGCTGATCTGATCGAGGTACCGGCGGCGCATCACCGCGAAGCGACGCGACCGGAATATGTTTCGGATGATACGCTGACCTTAGAGCCAGCCTTTGCCCTATGTCTGACGCGCCAGGCGGCCATGCTGCGCCTGGACGGCATTCGCCCGGCGCAAGGACGCGAGGTCGCGCTTCCCATCACTGCGGTGATCGAAAGAGCGGACGGGCGTCTCCTGAACCGGGTCACGATCCGCTCCTGGGGAGAATCCTTTGGCGCGCGACTTGAAATCATGCTGTCCGGTGACCGGGCGATCGTGCGGCTTTTCGCCGGCGCCGTCGGGACGGAAGCAGAGCAAACAGCGTTGTCCCCCGACACCCGATTTGTCTTCGACGGCATCCGCAGCACGGACTCCATCCGGGATTTCGTGATCGCGCCGCTCAAATGCTATTACCCCTTCAATTTCATGGGCGTGACCGGACAAGGCAGCATGTATCCTTGCGCCTGCCCCGGATGGCTGAACCAGTACAACAGCTATGGCGGCATACGCGAATCCGGCGTGATGAAAGGCGCGTGGAACGGCCCCCATATCCAGGACATGCGCGACTCGTTCTATTCCGGGCGCTATGACCGGCATTGCCGAACCGAGATATGCCCGGTCCTGAACAGCCCCACGCCGCAAGCCCCCCCGCATCCCGACATTATCGAGCAGATCAACGCACGCGCCAAGGTTCTGACCACCGGCCCGCAATATGTGCTGCACGATATCGACGACGGGTGCAATCTGGCTTGCCGCATGTGCCGAAACGCGAAGATTATCGTCAATCAAGAGCATGTCGATGCGGCAATGCAAGAGCTGGACGAGATCGTTGACCTTGGCCAGATGGAACAATTCAATACCAGCAGCAACGGCGAGCCGTTCATCTTCAAGCCGTTCGTGGAACGCATGAAGAGCGATTATTTCTCCTCGCGCGGCATACGCCTTGGCATCACCACCAATCTGACACGTTTCTCCGACGAGCTGATGGAGGAGATCCGCCACAACCATTTCGAACGCCTGTCCGTCTCGGGCGATGGCTGCAGCAAGGAAAGCTATGAATTTGTGCGGATCGGCGCATCGTGGGAGACGTTTGAACGCAATCTAAAAGGCCTGAAGCGCTGGCGCGAAGAAGGCGTGATCCGGCATATGCGCTGGAACTGGGTGATCCTTGAACCGAACATCAAGGAACTCGACCGCGCCGTGACCATGGCGCATGAGATAGGCTTTGACCAGATCGTCTTCATCACCCAGAACTATGCCGCCAATATCCGCAACGTGTTCGAAGAATGCGACTTTGCGAAACTGGACGAAGCCTATGACCGCCTGGCCAGCGTCAACGCCTTTGATCGCGCCGATGTCGATATGCATTCCGCGCATGTTTTGCGCGATCGGGGCTATCGAACCTTGTCCTATGTGGCAAGCATGGTGGAAACGCAGGTCCGGCGTTTCCAGATCACCGACGACAAGGCTAAGACGATCATCGCTATGGCGATGGACGAGATGGCCGCCGGCCGCCTACGCCCCGGCAATCCCCTCGGTCCGCACGAGACGCAGATGCTGAACCAACTTGGCTTCCGTTATCCGGGATAGGCCTGTTCGTTAGGCTGTCATTACCTGATCTTGCGGGACAGATCTTTGATCTGTTTTCCCATATCCAAACTGAGCCACCGGGATTGTCATCACCGCCTCGTCCGAATCCGTCGAAGTCGACCGAGCCAGCGCCTAGGCCTGATGAAAGCCGTGGTGATAGCTTCCATCGAAACGCACGATCTGCGAGGGATCGAAAGCGGCCACAATATTCGAGAATCGGAAATTGCGAACGATGTGCTGATACATGACGATATAGCTCTCGCCCGGATCATGCAGATTCATATAGGAATCGCCCTCGACCGCATAAAGGATGGGGAAAATCGAGCGGAGAAAATCGAAGAACTCCGGAACGCTGAGGCGTTGGAAGGCGTTCAGGCACCAATGGTTCAATTCCAAGACCACAACCGGTCGGTGCTTGCGCAAGGTCGTCCGCCCTCCCTTGATCACGTTCATCTCAAACCCTTCGACATCAATCTTGATAAAATCGACCCTTCTAAGCCTCAAAGATCGCACCACATCGTCCAATTTTCGGATGGATATCCTTTCCATGACATGCCCCGAAGATGGCTGGGTTTTGTCCGATATAAACGCGCCCGCGCGCATGTTCGGACTGAAGGAGAGCGGCATGGTCGCCTTCTTAATGCCTAGACCGATATTATGCGCGTGGACCTGCGGCATCCGGGCCTTATCGATATTTGTTTGCAGCAGATTGAAGGTGCTGGGCGACGGCTCGAAAGCGTGAACCTCCCTGGCCTTGCTGCCGTAAAAAAGCGCGCAACAGCCAATATTGGCCCCGATATCCAAAACCGTATCGCCCTTATTGATGACGACGTCGAACAGCTTGATCATATGCGGTTCGAAATCCTGGGCGATGTGCTCTAGATAACGGTCGTCCGAAGTCATCTCGTGGATGGCGTCGCCTATCTTGATGTCTTTGACCGTCATGCTGCCTGGCTCCGCCAATCCGGGATAGGAACCGAATGCAGCACCATCAGCCACCGGCCGGCTTGGGACTGAAATGCTGCTTGAACTTATCCGCGACACCCTTATAGGAATCGGCGTCCTCGGCATGTGGCTTCTTGCGGCTGATATTGGGCCATTTGGCCGCGTATTCCCGATTGACCTCGACCCAGCGCGGCGCATCGGCATGAGCGTCGGTGATGATGGCCTCGGCCGGACATTCCGGCTCGCACACGCCGCAACTGATGCATTCATCTGGATTGATGACCAACATGTTCTCGCCCTCGTAGAAGCAATCCACGGGACAAACCGACACGCAATCGGTGTATTTGCATTTGATGCAGGCTTCCGTGACGATATAGGACATGATGCGCGACTCCCCCTGATAAATCCGTGTGTATGGTTTGATGTGTGTCGTTGGTTCTAGCACGAGAGAAGGCGGCTGTCAGCGTGGTGGATGCGCGCGAAAGACGAAACGTCGGCTGGCCAAGAAATTGACCCCTAACCCCGCCACAGATCCGGCGGCCACACCCCACAAGGGTTGAGCCTTCACCATAGGAGCCAAAGCGACAAGCAGCCCATACACACTGTAATTGACGGCAAAGCCCACGCCATTGGCCGCCAGATACCGCGCCCATTGCCGCAAAGGCGCGCCCCGATCATGGCGTTTAAAGGTAACATAGCGGTTCAAAGCCCAGTTCCCCGTGGCCGCCGCCAAGAATGACAGCAGCCGGCCACTATAGGGATCAAGTCCCAACCCATGCACCGCCATCATCAAGACTCCCATATCAACCAGCAAACCCACCACGCCGATCGCGGAAAAACACGCCAATTCCCGCCAAGGCATAGCCTTGGCGAAACGGTGCCATACGTTTTTTCTGTGCTTTTGCCGCGTCATGGGTGTGATCTTTCCCAAGATTCCTTATCGGACGCAAGGCCTTGGCATATCTGACGCTCCCAAAGAAAAGGAGCCGTCAGGCTCCGTTTTGGCATCTTCCTGCCAGGTCTTCGTTGTCCAAATGCGAACCGCCGACCCGGTTCCGATTGTCTTGATCGGAATGGATCGGCGGTTACTGAAGAACAGAAAGACTACTTCTTCGCTGCAGCCTTCTTGGCGGGCGCCTTCTTGGCGGCCGGAGCCTTCTTCACGGGCGCCTTTTTGACAGCAGTCGCGGTCTTCTTGGCCGGAGCCTTTTTGACAGCGGTCGCGGTCTTCTTGGCGGCCGGAGCCTTCTTCACGGGAGCCTTCTTCACGGCTGTCGTAGTCTTTTTGGCCGGAGCCTTCTTGGTCACCATTGGTATCTCCTGTTGTAAGGTCGCGATGTGAGACCAGTAGTCAAATGCTGATAAGGTCACGTTGTCTCGTCAATCGTTAAGTCAAAAAATTAGTCGTAAGCATAGAAAAAGACATGATATCTCCCTTATGAGTTGCAGATAGGTCACTATTTTGCCCTGTCAAGCGTTTTTTTTGGTCCCCGAGATACGAACTGTAGTCACACAGCACCTCAAAACGAATCACCTTTAGATTGGGATGATTCGCGTCTCCACCTGTTACATACCGTCAAAATATTCCCGTACAGAAACATAATCATGTTTTTTCTGACACCTCGTGGCGCTTTAAGAACAAGCGCGTTAAGCTGTATCGTCTTGTCTTGTCAATAAGGACCTTTCGCCATGATGGCCGTCGATATCATTGTCTTGAGCGTGGTTCTGTTGTCGGCTTTGCTGGCATTGGCGCGCGGCTTGTTACGCGAAGTGTTTTCCCTGGCCGCCTGGATCGGCGCGGGCGTGGTGGCTTACGCACTATTCAAAGATGTCTCGCCGCTGGTGCGCGCGCATATCTCCTCCCCCAGCATTGCCGATGGGGTGACCGCACTGGGCCTATTCGCCATCAGTCTTTTGGCATTGTTGATCGTAGGGCATTTGATCGCCGGGCTGATCTTGCGCGGCAAGGCCATCGGCATGATCGACCGGACGTTGGGCCTGGTATTCGGCGCGGCGCGCGGCGCGTTGATCATGACTTTGGTTTATCTGGGAAGCACATGGATATGGCCCCCCGCCCCCGAAGATTCTACGCCGCGTTCACATGGGACGCTCACAGCGGTCCGCCAGCCGCCCACGACCGAGCCCATGGGCAACACGCCTCATACTGTTGAAATGTCCGTGGGGAGCAAACAGCCGATATGGCTGTCCAAGGCCCAAACACGGCCATTCCTGGCCGATGGCGCTGCGCTTCTCGTGGAATGGATGCCCACCCTGGCTCCGCCTAAACAGGAGGTCAAACCCGCGAACGCGCCTGCGCCCCCCTTCAATCTGCAATTGCCCATGGGCATGAAACTGGTTCCGGCACCCACAGAACCGCAGAAGCAAGGGGCACCTGATCAGCCGGGGCAAAGTCAGCCAAGCCCTTAGCAAGGACGTTGCGCCGGTTATTTGGCGCTCTTACACCGGCACACCAAGGCCGCCTCAAAATCTGGCAGAAGGCCGCTCTGCCTTTTCTATCCTTGCTGATGAGGCATTGGGTTCGAACGTCTCTGCACGCGCGACAATCTCGGGCATCTAGAGATTAGAGGATATGACAAGAAATGTTATACTGGCCCTATGAAGATGAGCCACAGCAGAACCCCGCCCATGATGTTGGCCCTGCCGGGCTTGGACGCGGAAAGCGAGGAGGCCGCCCCACCCGCTTTGACAGGAATCTTGTGACATGACATCTCCCGCATACGAAATGCCCCCCACCGGATTCTGGCGCGATGAGCGGCATATATTCCCCGTGCGCGTCTATTACGAGGACACCGACACGGCGGGTGTCGTCTATTACGCCAATTATCTGCGCCTGATTGAACGCGCACGCATGGAATGTTTGCGCCTGCTGGCCCCTGAGGTCTTGGCGCAGATGGATGCGGCGGGCTTGGTGCTGGCGGTGCGCCGATGTGTGATCGACTATCTATCCCCTGCCCGCTTGCACGACGCTTTGCATGTCGTCACTTGCGTTCAAGAGGTCGGCGGGGCCAGTTTTTCCCTACATCAGATGGTCCGGCGCGAGGAAACCGACCTGGCGGACGCCAAGATACGCCTGGTCTGCATGAAACTGGCCAGCGGCGCGCCCGCGCGTCTGCCTAATTCGTTGCGCCAGGCATTGCAAATGCGGGCCGAACAACTCTAAATAGTGTTGAGATCATAATATTACCGTCTTATTGATTAATGCCTATCATGCGCATATTATCCTTCGCCAATGACCTTTTGGCTACAAGGGAACCCGGCAATGGCGCATCAATCTCAAACACTTTCTCTTCATGATGTGACCGAGGCATGGAATCAAGCAGCTGGGCACACGCCCGCAGCCATCCAGGCGCGGGTTGAATTCATCCAATCTTTCCAGAAAACGATAGTCAGTTACAATTGCGGAGACCCGCAAGCTGATCTGGCCATCGGGATTGCAAAACTGGCCCTGGATGCCGATCAACCCGCCGAGATTCGTTCGGCAGGAGCCGATATCTTAGGCAAGGTTACCGACCATAAGATAGACGCCGTCAGGAGAGAAGAAGACTGGCTGATAGAGGCGATCTATGACGAAAAAGACAGAGGCGTCGCCACAAAATTAGAGGCGTCCCTTGGGCATATCTGGAAAGATATTCCTCCAAGAGAATGTAAGGTTCGTCAACTTAACGACAAGGTTGTGATGCTGCTGTCCATGCATCATGGCGAACCGCAGCCCAATCTGGCACGAATGCTGAGGGTGGTAACCAGCGCCTACGAGAATGCGAAGACAACCCATGGAATGGCTCAAGAAGATTGGTTGGAAGAGCTTGCCGTCCACAATCACAAATATCCCCCTATCGACCGCAGCGATGTCGCCGCGCTGCGCCTGTTGCATCTTTTGGCCCAAGACGATCCGCAGCGCATTGACAGATTATGGAAGACCTGCTCTCAGATATTGAAGCTTGGTGTCACCGAACAAACGACCGACATTATCGCCGCCGCCTGCAACGTGATGACAAAGGCCATGGATGCAGGCCTGATGCCCACCGACAAGCAGACAGACGATACGCGCCAGGGCTTCGCGCAGAACAAGAGCAAAGTGACAAGCGCTGCCGCCGCTGTGCGTCGCCTGGTGCTTTCCCCCGATGCCTTCATAGGTGTTGGAATGATGGATGTCTCGGTCGCCTATGGGCGTTTTGTGGCATATAATGTTACCAAGCCCAACAAGCATGATTATCACACGGCGATGCGGCACGTTTTAAATGAAAAATCTAACCTGATCGGGGGGATGGTTGGGACACTGATTAGACAGAAGAACGGACCCCTCAAAGCTATCGAGGCCCTGGATCGTCTTGTTGAAGAAGACGCAAGTGTGGATCCATCCCTATTACAGTTTGCCCTAGCCCTTGCGCTGCGCGACGATAGAAGCCTGTCCTTGGGCATCGCGCGATCCGCCCTGGAGATCGCCACAAGCGGACTTGACAGCGACCAGCCGTACATCAAGCACAAAGCCGTCCGTAATATCGGCCGCATTCTGTGGAAAAGCCCTAGAGCGCGCGGTTCAATAAAGCTCGGGAGAGTTAAGAAATTAGTGGATATTTTTGCCTCACCCGATACGCATCAGCCGAGCACAGATCCTGAAGAAGGTCTGGCGGATGTCTTGTCAATGACCCTGACCGCTCTTGCAAATAGGTATAAGTTGTATGCCGAGGCTATTCTGGAACGCATGGGGACGCCCAATGGCGATACCGCGGCCATGCCTTCTCGTCAGTATATCGCCATGGCTGAGCTTGCTGCGCAGATTGGCAAGAGAAATAAAGACCTGTCTAATCCATGGGGCAAGACCGAACTTCCCTATCGCCCTTTGCGCACCATGACCGTTCAGTTGCAGGATCGGTTTATAAGATAGGCGGGATATCCTAAGCGCGGATACGCCTGGTCTGCATAAATCTGGCATCGCCGCCCGGCCAGGGCAAAGCTTGGGGTCCTTGATGGGTTAGCCCGTATGGGCTTTATTCTGAATTCCCGCATCATCGGCCAGGGGAAGTGATGGACTCCCGCCTTCGCGGGAGTGACGCATGAAGAGAGGGAGGATCACAACAAGCCATGCCGATTCATATAAAAACCACCCTCTCCACGAGTCATGCTCGCGCATGCGGCATCCATCACCCGCCATTCACGTTAGTGCTGAATCGCAGACTCTTTTCTGAAACACAGCGCCATCGGCCAGGGGAAGTGATGGACTCCCGCTTTCGCGGGAGTGACGCATGAAGAGAGGGAGGATCACAACAAGCCATGCCGATTCATATAAAAACCACCCTCTCCACGAGTCATGCTCGCGCATGCGGGCATCCATCACCCGCCTTTGACGCTGGTGCTGAATCGCAGATTCTTCATCTCAATCACGGCGGTTGATGAAGCTTTATGAATGATGCCAAGCTTATGCCATGGTTATAAGTCAGGCTATCCCCCCATGAAGATGACGATCCTTCGACGCCGCTTTGCCCATGCCTGCCGCCTGGGGCTGTGCGCCGTGTTGGCCTTGGCCATGCTTATGCCGCCAGCAAGGGCCGCATCCGGTCCCGGCATCCAAATCCTGCGCGATGCCGAGATCGAAGACACGCTGCGCGTCTTTGCCGCGCCTTTGCTGCAAGCTGCCGGATTAAACCCGCAGACCGCGCGCTTTGTGCTGGTGCGCGATTCCGCCATCAACGCCTATGTGGCGGGCGGGCCGAATGTCTTTATCCATACCGGATTGCTCCAAGCGGCCACCGGCCCCGAGCAATTGGTGGGCGTGTTGGCGCATGAGATCGGACATATATCGGGCGGGCATTTGCTGCGCTCGGGCGACGCCATCCGCAACGCCTCGATCGAGACGATCTTGGGCCTTGTGCTGGGTGTGGCGGCGGGCGTGGCCACCGGCAACGGCAACGCCACCGGCGCGGTGATGAGCGGCGCGGCCAATATCGCCCAGCGCAGTTTCCTTAGCTTCAGCCGCACGCAAGAATCCTCCGCCGATGCCGCCGCCTTGCGTTTCCTGGACAGCGCCGGATGGTCGGCGCGCGGCCTATTGACCTTTTTCGAAAAGCTGCAAAGCCAGGAATTGCTGCCCACAGATCGCCAAATCGCCTTTGTGCGCACCCATCCCCTAAGCCTGGACCGCATCGAGGCGGTGCGCGCGCATATCGCGTCTTCGCCCAGCAGCATCAACGCGCTGCCCCCCGACTTCGCCCAGCGTTTCGAGCGCATGAAAGGAAAATTGCTGGGCTATATGCAGCCCGAGGCCGCTTTGCTGCGCTATGGCGCGGCCGATCCGCGCATCGAGGCGCGTTACGCGCGGGTTCAGGCCCTGCATATGCGCAACCGTTTCGATGAGGCGATGACAGGAATCCAGGATTTGCTGAAGGCCGAACCCGACAATCCCTATTTCCACGAGATGAAGGCCCAAATGCTGTTGGAAAACGGCAAACCGCGCCTGGCGGTCGAAGATTACCGCCGCGCCGTGGCCTTGGCGGACAACTCGCCCCTGCTGCGAAGCGCCCTGGCCCATGCCCTGTTGGAAAGCCAAGACCCGGCCCTGTTGGATGAGGCCGTCGCCCAGCTTCAGGCCGCCTTGCGCCAAGAACCGCAAACACCTTCCCTGTGGCGTCTGATGGCCACCGCCTGGGGACGCAAGAGCGACCAACCCGCCGCCACCTACGCCCTGGCCGAAGAAGCCCTGGCCCGGGGCGATGCCAAGCAAGCCCGCCGCATGGCCGAAGCCGCCATCAAGCAACTTCCCACCGGCTCGCCCCTGCGCCTAAAAGCCCAAGACCTGCGCGAATCCGCCAAAGAGTTAGAAAAAGACGCGCCCGAACGTCCCGATGAGAGGTGAGCCGCCCTTCTATGGACGAATTCTTCGGACCGCATGGGGATGATGGGTGGCTTGGAGATTGATTCTTGTTGGCAAACCCAGTTTCGAACGATTGCCGGATAGGCCAGAACCCCCGAAGATGGCGTCGGCCACATCCAATCATGTCCCCACAAAAAACAGCCATGGCGTTTCCGCCATGGCTGCGTTTTGCATCTTGCAGTTTTGCGTTACGCGCCGAATTCTTTTTTCAGCGCCTCGGCCAAATCCGTCTTTTCCCACGAGAATCCGCCATCGGGTTCCGGATCGCGGCCAAAATGGCCATAGGCTGATGTCCGCGCGTAAATGGGCTTGTTCAGGCCCAGATATTCGCGGATCTTGCGCGGGCTGAGATTGACCATCTCTTGCAGACGCTTAAGCAGCTTGGCCTCGTCCACCTTATTGGTGCCATGGGTGGTCAAGTACACGGCCAGAGGATGCGATACGCCGATGGCATAGGCTATCTGAATGGTGCAGCGATCGGCCAACCCCGCCGCCACGACGTTCTTAGCCAAATAACGCGCCATATAAGCCGCCGAGCGGTCCACCTTTGTGGGGTCCTTGCCCGAGAACGCGCCGCCGCCATGCGGGGCCGCGCCGCCATAGGTGTCCACGATGATCTTGCGCCCGGTCAAGCCCGCATCGCCGTCAGGACCGCCGATCACAAAGCGTCCGGTGGGATTGACGTAAAGCTGATTGTCCTCGCACATCCAGCCTTCGGGCAGGACCTTGAGGATATAGGGCCGCACGATCTCGCGCACCTGGGCTTGGTCGACCTCTTCGTCATGCTGGGTCGAGACGACCACCGAATGCGCGCCCACTGGCTTGCCGTTCACATATTTCAGCGTGACTTGGCTTTTGGCGTCCGGCCCCAACTGATGCGTCGCGCCCGAATGTCGCGCTTCGGCCATGGCGCGCAAGATGCGATGCGCGTACCAAATGGGGGCGGGCATCAGCGCCGGAGTCTCGTTGCAGGCATAGCCAAACATGATTCCCTGATCGCCCGCGCCCTCGTCCTTGTCGGCAGAACCATCAGCATCCACGCCCATGGCGATATCGCTGGACTGCGCGTGAATATAGATTTGCACATCGGCCCATTGCCAATGGAAGCCCTTTTGCGCGTAACCGATCTCGCGCACGGCCTCGCGCGCGGCATGCTCCATTTCCTTGGGCGTGATGCTTTCCGGACCGCGCACCTCACCGGCCAATATGACGCGGTTGGTGGTCGCCATGGTCTCGACCGCCACGCGCGCATGGGGATCGGCGCGCAAGAACATGTCCACGATGGTATCCGAAATGCGGTCACACACTTTATCGGGATGACCTTCGGCAACTGATTCACTGGTGAACAAGAAATCGCCTTGCGATGCGCTCATGACCATTCCCTTCGTAATGGAGATTCCGCCCCTCATCGGCGGCCAGATCGTTCATGCGATATCTGCAAGAACAGGTCAAGCCGTGAGAGAATGGTCATCGGTTAGCAAACAAAAAAGAAATTTACACAGAATTTAAATTCCCCTACACTCCATATGGTAACAAGTTCGTTACCGGAAATTATATCGCGATCATTCTTGCTTGCCGAATCAGATCGGGCCAATAGAGATATCGCGGCAATTGGGAGTGGCTGTTTTGTCCCAACAAGGACTACTTGCGAGCGATTCTAAAGCGGACGCGTTGCCCGCATCTCCTGCCCACACCTCCACGCCTGACATGCAAGGCGCTCCGAAACCGGTCACACCTGATCTGGAATGGGAGATGCGTGCCAAAGATGGGTTGGACCGTCTGCGCGTGATCGCAGGTGATTTGGCCCATGACCATCTTGTGCCAATCAAGGCTCCCCCGCACCCGTTGTCGCGGCATATTGTCTCCCTTAGCCTCGTTACGTCGGATATTGTTGCCATCATCTTGTCCTTCGCCACTGGCGGCCTGTTGGCCAACGCGGTGGGCATGGTTTTGGACCCCAGCAAGCCCCGGCCCGAACTTGGTATCGAGATGACAGATCGCCTGGTGACCTACCTATTCGTAGCGGGGCTTGTGGTTTTGTGGATGGGGATGAAGGGGCATTACCATCGCCGCCTACCGTTTTGGACGGAAACAGGACAGGCACTGCGCGCCTTGGTCGCGGGATTCATCATCGACGGCTTTGTGCAATTCGCGATGCGCGAAGATTTCTCCCGCCTATGGGTGGGATCGGCGTGGCTGGCGGCAGCCCTTCTGCTGCCTTGCATGCGTCAGCTGACGCGCTGGGTTCTGAGAAAATCCGGCCTATGGCGATTGCCGATCATCATGGTAGGCGAAGGCCCTCTGGCCAGGGCCGCGCATGAGACGATCCAGGCGAACCACGGCACAGGGTATGAGATCGTGGGCCAATTGCCCGAATCCGCACTGACCCATGTGGGCGAAGCCCTGTATTGGCGGGGGCTGTGCGAAATGCGCGGCGCCAGCGGCGGCGTGATGCTGGCCCTGGAGGCGGCAGTATTGGATCGTCATCAAGAAGTCTTGGCCGATCTTGCCCGCCAAGGCGTGCCCTTTATCTTGGTGCCACCCTATCAAACGATGCCTGTTATCAACCTGCAACCCCATTACTTTATGGGTCAGGACACCTTGTTCCTGGTGCATCAGGATGGATTGGCCGATGTGTTGGCTCTGTCGCTGAAACGAGCTTTCGACATCATGGTATCGGGGTGCGTTTTATTGCTGTTTAGCCCCTTGATGCTGTTGATCGCCGCCTTGGTACGCTTGGATGGTGGCCCGGCTCTGTACGGGGGCCTGCGGGTGGGCCGCGACGGGCGTCTGTTTCGTTGCCTGAAATTCCGCAGTATGGAGCTTAACGCTGAGGCAAAGCTGCAGCGTTTCCTGGCCGAGAACGACGATATCCGCCGCGAATGGGAAACCACATGGAAACTGCGCGAAGACCCGCGCATCACCCGTGTGGGCGATTTTATCCGTAAGACCAGCCTGGACGAGCTTCCGCAATTGATCAACGTATTCCGGGGAGAGATGAGCCTTGTCGGTCCGCGCCCCATTCTTCCCGATCAAGCGGCCAGTTATGGCGGCGACATCGCGCATTATCAGCGCGTGCGGCCCGGCATCACGGGGTTGTGGCAGATCAGCGGACGCAACTCCCTCACCGCCCGGCAGCGCGTGGCCCTGGATTCATGGTATGCGCGTAATTGGTCGCTGTGGCATGACCTGGTCATCTTGCTGCGCACTTTGCCCGCCTTACTGAAAAAAGGCTCGACGTGTTGACAAAGACCGCGCCGTCTTCCACCGGATCGCCCGACAGTAAGGGGCTGTGCGTCGTGCATCTGTGCGAGGCGGTGCGCGGCGGCGTGGCGACCTATCTGTTGGACCTGCTGGACCATCAACGCCAGCAAAAGGACATCTCGCGCCTGGTCGTGGTGGGCGATCCACAGCGAATAACGCCCGAATTGCGCGCGGCCGCGCCGGAATTCGTGCCATACCCGACCACGCGCCGCCCATGGGCCTTACCGCGTACCCTATCGGCACTGTGGAAGATATTGCGCGACCTGAACCCCGATATCATGCATCTGCACAGCACCTTTCCCGGAGTCTATGGCCGCCTGCCGGGGCGTTGGGATCGGGGGCATGCGAAGATCGTCTATTGCCCGCATGGTTGGAGCTTTAGTCAACCCCTCCCCACCTCGGCGCGTTTAGCCTATGAGGTCACCGAAAATCTGCTGGCGCGGCGCAGCGATGCCATCATCGCTATCTCGCAGCATGAAGCCCGTCAGGCTCGACGGATCGGTATTCGGGACTCCATCATTCACTGTCTACCCACCACGCTTCGTGACTGTCCGCCCGCCCCCAGACGTGATTTCGGCTTGAAGTCGGGCATCCTGGCCATCGGTTTTCTTGGACGGTTTGATCCACAGAAGGGTTACGACGTTTTTTGTACTGCGACCAGCCATGTGAGACGCCCTGACATGGCCTTTCTAGCTTTTGGTGGCTATGACCGCGAGCGAGACAAGATTCATGCGCCGCCTGGTCCCCATATCCAAGAATCGGGCTGGGTTCCGCAGACCGAGGTGGACTCTTACTTAGCGGGAATGGATGCCTTGGTCATGCCTTCACAAATTGAAGGTTTTGGCCTGGTGGCCGTGGAAGCTTTGCGTAACGGCACGCCCGTCATCGCCAGTCGAC
The DNA here is from genome assembly GCA_016699305.1 of Alphaproteobacteria bacterium. Classification (NCBI taxonomy): domain Bacteria; kingdom Pseudomonadati; phylum Pseudomonadota; class Alphaproteobacteria; species Alphaproteobacteria bacterium. The sequence goes on along the minus strand of CP064970.1, from coordinate 1,579,757 downwards.
GCGGCGGACTGCCCGAATTGATCGAAGATGGTGTCAGTGGTTTTCTGTTCGACCCAGCCCATCCCGATCAACTGACTCGCCTGCTACAGAATTTAGATGGGAATCGATTGCACGCCATGCGCGCTGCCGCGCGTGCGCGGTTCGAACATCTATGCCTACACCGTGACCATCGCGCAGAGACCTTCGATATCTATCGATCTCTGGTGGCGGAATAAGCCCAGATATCGAAATGCGCTCTGGGCAGCGGTGGATGGGCTTGGTACACTCCGTTATGCATCGTCCAAGACCATCCTGTCATGAAGATGGAACTCAGTGATTGCGAGAAAGAATGAAGTCTTATTCGATTGTTCCGTCTCATCGAAACGTGCCTGCGCGCGTGCGCGCAGGATGGAGCGACGCGTCTCAAATCTGGGCGCGTCCCATCGACCCAACGATACGCACCATCATGATGATGCTGACCTTGGGTCTATATCTGCTGTTCCGCTTCGCGCTGCTTGATCTATTGCCGGCCAAGTTCATGGTGGACGCGGGTACGATCGCCGATATTCTGGCAGGCCAGGATATCGGCACCGAGGGCGACTCCTTTAACATGACCGCATCGATGTTTGCCTTGTTCCCCGAGGGTCTGCAAACAGGCCTGGTCGTGAGTTTGGGCTGTGCGATGATCGTCATGACCTTCCGGGTCTTACGCAGTTGGGGGGGAGTTATTACGGCTCTGACCATCTTATTTCCCTTGCTGATCTTGGGCTTGGTTGCACCTTCCAAAGAAACCCTGGTCATTATGATCTCATTTGTAATCCTGGCAGCATCCCGGCTGGGGCGCGGCTTTTTGCCTGTGATGGTGTCTTGCCTGGTCCTATACCTGGCCTATGGCAGCTTGGTGCGCGACTATTACTTGCTGATCCTGGGCTTGTTCCTTGCTCTTGTGGTCTATTCCCGCTTGCCAATGGCCTTGCGCATCGTAGTCGCGATACTGGCGACGAGCGCTATCTTGCTAGTTCCAAACGACATTTTTATGCAGCTACAAGGCACGCGGGACGAATCGAACACATATGCTCAATATATCGCCTTCTCCGATAACCGCACCGCCTTCTTCAATCCACTGGTGCCCGACAGCCTGGGGCATTTCCTGGTTAACTACGTCTATGCGGCCATCTTGCTGAACTTTCCCTTTGTCTCTTTTCTCTCCGCGCGCGATATGGTGCTGTTCATCAATGTGCTGATCTATGCCAGCCTTGTGAGAACGTCATTGCGCCACGGGGCCATGCGGGAGAAGACATTGGCTACGCTGTTCCTCTCACATGTCCTGGTGCTGTGGCTGTTCGAGCCGGATCTGGGCAGTTATTTCAGGCATTTTTCGTCCGTGTTCGCCTATCTGATCCCGGCATTGGCCCTGCGCGAACAACGTTTTCTGATCAAGAGGGAGGTCCCATGTCCCGCCACCGCTATGTAATATGCGGCGCGATTTATAGCGACAATCTGGGGGACGGCGTGATCGCCGAATGCCTGGCAGCCGCTTTGCGCCAGCATGACCCGGCCAGTGAAATTGTGTTTTTGGATATCGCCGGGCGCACGCATTTCGGCCATGACTATCTTCCTGAAAAGCAACTGGCTCTGCGTATATTGCGCATCTTGCCGCGCGTAGCACGGCCCGTGCTGGTCGCGGCGCTGCTGGCAGTCCGATTGGTCGGATGGTCGCGGCGGTGGAGCGGCATGATCAAGCCGGGCGACCGCGTCATCATCGGTGGTGGAAACCTTCTATGCGACATGCACCTGAATTTTCCGATGAAGCTGGCCGCGCTGGACGCGGTGGCGCATCGGAAAGGCGCGGCCACGGCCTTGCATGCCGTTGGAGTCTCGGCGCGATGGAGCCGATTGGCGCACTGCCTATTTGCCCGCGTGGTAGGGCGCGCGCAGGCCGTACGGCTAAGCGTGCGGGACGAGGAATCTCGTCAGCATCTGGTCCATCACCTGAACCTGACCGAAGCGCAAGTGGATTTGGCGCGCGACCCCGGCTTTTTGGCTGCGCAAGTCTATACCCGCCCGACGGAAATAATGGGCGGCGTTGGAATCAATCTGGCGGACCCGCGCGAGTTAAAGTTCTACACAAAATCCGGCCAAGACACGGGCTTTGTGGTGGCCGAGCATCTGGCCTGCTGGCGCGAGATCATCTCCCGCCTGATTCACCAAGAACGCCGCGTGGTGGTGTTCACCAACGGCGCGCGAGAAGATCATGAATGGCTGAATGAGGTGGTGGTGTCCTTGGGCGAACATTTGGCCGGATCGCCGTATTTGACCATCATGCCCCGCGCCAGCACGCCCGCCGAATTGGTCCAACAGATATCCGGCCTGGACGTGCTGATCGCGCACCGATTGCACGCACATATTGTGGCCTATGCCATGGGCATTCCGGCGGTAGGTTTGCTGTGGGATACGAAACTGGAATCCTTTTTCAAGCTCGTGGACATGCCGCAGCGATTGATCGCTCCCGAAAAATTTGGCGTGGAGGAAATTTGGCGCATACTGGGTGAGGTGGACCATCGCCCACCCGATGTCGCGCGGCGCATGGATCTGGCCGAGGCCAGCGACAGGGTCGTGGCCGAGCTGATCCAATATTTTGACAACAGAGGAATGGCGGATGCCCATGGCCCAACGACAGCCGCCCGTGCCGATGGTCAAAATTCTGGCTCTGATGGGATTGTTGGCCGGGACGCTGAACGCCCCTGATGCCAGGGCACATGCTTGCGGGGTTCAGATCAAGCCTGCCTTAGTCACTTCAGATGACCTTACCGATATCGCCAAGGCCGGTTTCAGCTATGTGCGCTTTGGCCTACGCCAACAGGCCATCGAGACCAGCCCAGGCGTCTTCGATTGGCGCGCCGCTGATGATCTTTTCGCCAAGCTGGCCAAGGCAGAACTGAAAGCCTTGGTGACATTGATCAGCGGCGATCTGCCGGGAGGACGTCCTGCGCCTGCCACATCCCAGGAAATCGAAGGCTTTGCGAATTTTGCGGCCATGACGGCACAACGCTATCTGTCTTATGACCCCATCTGGGAGATATGGAACGAACCCAATCTGGAAACGTCGACCTTCTGGCCCAAAGGCGGGGATCCGAAAATTTTTGCAAGCCTTTTTGCGCAGACTTGTCAGACCATGCGTCAGGCCGTCCCCGATGCCATGATCATCGGCCCGGGTTGGGCGCAGTTCCCCGTTCAGACCACCGCCGCGGACGAACCGATCTTCCGCGCCGTCATGGACTCGCAGGATGTCCGCGCCTGTGTAAATGCCATTTCCCTGCACCCCTATCGCACCACCGATCCATCCACTGCGCGCGCCACCTATGACTGGATGAGTACCGTGATGCGCGAGCGCGGCGGCGGACGCGACTTACCGCTTATCGCCTCCGAATGGGGCTATTCCGTTTTAGCCGACGATCCCATAAGTACGCCAGAGCGCCAAGCACAGATGGTGCCGGGGATTTTCAAGGTCGGGGCCGATTCCAGGGTCGTCTTGTCCATCATTTACGAATGGCAGGATAGCGGGGAAGATATCAAGAATCGAGAACACGGCTATGGGCTTATGACTTGGGATCGTCAAGGTAAGCCCAGCTTGGAGAATGTGAGAGGCATCCTGCAGGACACGGACGGCGTCTGCGCTCCGGCCGAGCAGGTGCGCCGTGACCTTCAGCGACCCGTTACGGTGATTCCACCAAACGCCGTTCCTTGAACAGGCCAAGCCCGAGCGCCACAGCCGAGCTGATCGGTAGGACCATGGCCGCGCCCAGAATACCCGCCATCGGCACGAGAATTAAGGTGGCCGGAGCCGCCACGGCCAGCGCGGCGAGATTCAAGATCACGACGTCGCGGTCATGAGAACGGGCATAAAAAGTCCAGGTCAGGCCATCGGCGGCGGCGCGCAACGCAAAGCCTACCAGCAATAGGCCGAAAATCAGCGACGCCTGTTCGGGGCCCGCCTTTCCCAACCATGACAAGATCGGTTGTAGCAAGCCAAGGGCTACGAGGGACAATCCCAGACTGACGGCCCACTGACGCCGTTGCATGCGGGATTTGATCTGCCGGAACACATCTTTTTCTCCGTTGCGCCACGCATGAATCATTTGCGGATAGCTGATTTGCGTGACTCCCGTCGTGACCAAGACGTAAACGGCATTGGCAAAGGACCACAGCAGGACGAAGCTCCCTGATTGTTCGATACTCCTAAAGACACTGAGGCCATAGCGATCCGCATACAGGCTGCCTGCCAGGGCAAAGCTCGAAAACATCGGCCACAATCCGGCCTTTAAGGCACCGACCAGCCAAGCGCGATCCCATTGACGAGGTTCATGGGGAAGAGAGGGAGAGGCATGCGCGATATTCCGGCGTAGCGCGATGACCGCCACCACCAGAGAGACGATGATCCCTACCAACCATAGGCCCAGGATCATGCTGAAATGGCGAGTCTCCGGGAACAGAATTCCCAGGATGGGCACGATCAGGAATGGCAGGCCCGAGCGTAGGAAAAAAGTAAGATTAGCCATCAGTTGCTTCTGGCGCACAATCAGAACCTGTAAGGTTTCCTGTCCCAGATGCTCGCCGATCAGAATAGCTAGAATCAGGCATGTCTGGCCGATATCAAGCTCTTTCAATGCGATGGCCGCTATCAAAGCGGTTAGCGCGATAACCAAGTGGACGGGAGCATACATCTTGAACTGACGCACCAGCAGGGCCAGGAGGGATTCACGTCCCAACGTGGCGCATTCGCGGTTGACCACATAATTGAGGCCCATCCCGACCAGCTTGGAGTACAGCACCACTGCCCCCATGAGCGCGCCATACCAGCCGATATCATCTAGCGGAAGGTATCTCCCCATATACATGATCAAAACGAATTTGCTGATCAGGGCCGCCAGACGAAGCCCTTGACTGATCAAGGATATCAATGCGGGTTTCATGACCAGTGTACCCAAGCCTTCTAGGTGAATGCAGGAGGACTATAAGGCCATATTAAATGATAGGATACGGCCTTGTCTGCAATCGAAATGTCCCGCTCCGGTCAGCTGGCCATGCGCATACGGACATAGGTGCCGGGGGCGTCGGCCAAGGCTTTCAGGCCGCCCGCGCCCGGTTTCCAGGCCGTGACCATGGGGCCGGCATGTTCGCCCAGCCATTGCGCCCAATGCGGCCACCACGAGCCTTCTTGAGCCTTGGCGCTTTCCAACCAGACTTGCGGTTCGGCAGGCAGACGGGTGTTCGTCCAATAGCCGTATTTGCCCGAAGCGGGTGGGTTGATGACTCCGGCGATATGGCCCGATCCGGCCAGAACGAAGCGGTTTTGCCCTTTCAGCAACTGCGTCCCGGCATAGGTCGATGCCCATGGCGCGATATGATCCTCGCGCGTGGAGAGGAAGAAGCTGGGAGTCTTGATGCGGCGTAGATCGATCGGCACGCCGTGCAGGCTGATGCCGTTCGGTTTGGCCAGAAGGTTTCTTTGATACATGTTGCGCAGATAAAAGCTGTGCATGGCGGCGGGCATGTTGGTGGAGTCCGCGTTCCAGTACAGCAAATCAAACGGCAGAGGTTCACGGCCCAACAGGTAATTATTGACCACGAAGGACCAGATAAGGTCGTTGGCGCGCAGCATGTTGAAGGTGGTGGCCATTTCATGGCCTTCCAGATAGCCGCGCTCGGCCATGCGGGATTCCAGGGCGTGGATTTGCTCTTCGTCGATGAACACCTCTAACTCGCCCGGCTCGGCGAAATCCATCAAGGTGACAAAGAAAGTGGCACTGGATATCTGCGGCAGACTGGCAGGCAGACCCAATTTTTGCGCGCCGCCCGCCGCCAGAAACGCCATGGTCGAGGCCAGCAAGGTGCCGCCCAGGCAATAGCCGATGGCGTTGACATGCGTGGCCTTGGTCGCCTTGTGGATGGCTTGCAGTGCCGCCAGGATTCCATCGGACATATAGTCCTCGAAATTCACGTCGCGGTGGCGGGAATCGGGATTGACCCAAGACAGCATGAACACCGCATGGCCTTGTTCCAGCGCGAAGCGGACAAAAGAATTCTTCTCGCGCATGTCCAAAATATAGAATTTGTTGATCCAGGGCGGGACGATCAGCAAGGGCGCGGCATGCACCTTGGGCGTGATCGGCTCGTAATGGATCAGCTCCATCAGATGATTGCGGAACACCACTTTGCCCGGCGTGATGGCCAGGTTCTCGCCCAGTTTAAAGGCGCTGTCATCCGTCATGGCGATGCGCAAATCGCCCTCGCCGCGCTCCAGATCCTCCAGCAGGTTGGACAGGCCCTTGATCAAGTTTTCGCCGCCGCTGGATAGAGTCTCGCGCAACACTTGCGGGTTGGTGCCCAGGAAATTGCTGGGCGAAAGGGCATCCACGAATTGCCGCACATAGAAATCCAAACGACGTTCGGTCTTTTCGTCCAGGCCTTCCACCTTCTCCACCATCGACTGCATGCTGCGCGCCGTCAGCAGATAGGATTGCTTGATAAAGCTGAAGACGGCGTTTTCCGTCCAGGCCGGGTCTTGGAAACGGCGGTCGCCCGAAGGCGCGCGCAGTAAAGGTTCGTTGCCTTCGGTCTCTCCGCCCAGAAAGCGGCGCGAACTGCGACGCCATATCTCCAGCCAATCTTGCCACCATCCCAGTTGCGCATCGAGGAAATGGGCGGGATTGGTTTGCGCGGCCTGTGCGGACAGGTTGGAGATGACCTTGGCCAGATTATAGGGATCAAAGCCGGGAATCTCGGGCGCTTCCAGCTTTTGCTTGTCCATGAAACGCTTGATCAGAGGCTGCGCGCGTTCGGCCAGATCGCGCCAATGCTGCGACATCTGCACCGCATCGGGCACACGCACATTGTCGGTCGGTGGTGGCGCGCTGGCCGCCGTGACCTTGGGGGCGGGAGCGGGCTTGATCTGTGGCGCGGGAATAGGCTGCGCGGGCAAGATGGCGGGCAAGGCCGCGCGACGCGGCTTGGAAGCTTTGGTCGCGGCCTTGGTCGGGCGCAAAGAAGCGGCCTTGGCTTTGGATGTTGCCGCAGGCTTTGCCGCGATATCGGGCAAGATGGGCGGCAAGGCCGCGCGGCGTTTGGGCTTGGCCGCCGCAACGGGCGCGGCCTTTTTATGGGCGGCGGGTTTGCGTGAAGAGGATGGCTTGCGCGGCGTGGCTTTGGGCATCAGGCGGCCTCATCATGAAACAAGAGCGGGGAATCGCAAAAATCGATCTTACCTGATTCCCTAGCCTTGCGCGCGGTGGGGTTTTGGTCCGCATGCGGCTTTATTGATCCCATTTGCAGGTCGCGCGGCACTCTGGCACGATGCGCGTTATGTCTAGATCACATCTGCCTTTTGTTATGTTGTCGGCACTGGTTTTGGGAGCCTGCGCGGATATCGACCTGCCCAGTTGGGCTTCGGGCGAGCCGCCGATTGCCCAAGGCACCAATCTGCGGCCCGATTACGTGCGCCGCGACCCTGAACACGCCGCCTGGCCCAATCTGGCCACCGTGCCGCCCAAACCCACCCAGATCACCCCGCCCGCCCAGCGTCAGCAAACAATGCGCGAGATGATGAGCGAATCCCGCCTAGCACCCCCGCCGGTGGATATCGCCCCCGTGCGGCCTTAACCCTTTTGCCTATCGTCAAAGCCCATACCACCGCGCCAGGCGTTCAAGGCCCAGGATCAGCAAAGGCGTTTGCGTTGGTATAGGGGGCAGGCCCATGCAACAGACCGAGACCACCGCCGGGCTTGGTTGCGGACCGACGGCCTGGATGGCTTGGCTCCACCGGCGATAAGCCCTCTCCTGCGCGGGGCTGCGGTCTTCACGCGCTTGGGCCGGAAGATGCAGGGCGCTCCAGGGGCTATAGGACCCCGCCAAACGCGGCCCCACGCGCCCTGCCTCGAAATCCCCGCGCAGACGCAACCCCGCATCATGCGCCGCCGTGTCGATCACTCCGGCGCGATGCAAGGAGTCCAGCGCGCATTCCTCTGCGGCACGCGCGGCGGTCATGCCCGCCACCTCGGTGGCCACCCAATCCCGCGCCCCATGCTGCCAGCGTTCCGCTGTGCCGTGATCGGCCACTTGGACCGTCTTGTTTCGGCGAAATCGTTTGTCGCTGCTGACCGGTGCGCGTCGCATACGTCCTGTCGCCATCTTGGCCCTCCTTTTCCGGCTGTCGCCGTGTGATGAATGAAGTATGGAAGTCCTGCTCAACCCACGATGTTCTTGTTATGTTCACAACACGCATAACGTGTATCAAGGAATGCCCCTGTGTGTCAAGTCTGGCAATATGGCGCTATCCAAATTGTGGTAATATATTACCTCACCGTTGAAAGCGATACCACGCAAGCTTTTGCGTTGACAGGCCGCGCATCGATGGTCTAAAACCCAGTCACACAAAGCGTCAGACAACAGGACAACACACGATGCAAACTTTTGTTCCCAAAATCGAAGGCCGTATCCGCCGCTGGGTGCTGGTGGATGCCCAAGGTCTTGTGCTGGGCCGCTTGGCCACCGAGATCGCCAAGGTGCTGCGCGGCAAGGATCAGGCCGATTACTGCCCCTGGCAAGACGGCGGCAGCGACGTGGTGGTGGTCAACGCCGCCCATGTCCGCCTGACCGGCAAAAAGCGCACGGACAAGGAATTCCATTATCACACGGGCTTCCCCGGCGGTATCAAGACCATCAAGACCGGCCATATGCTGGAAGGCCGCTTTCCCGAGCGCGCCTTGAAGCTGGCGGTGCAGCGCATGATGCCGCGCGGTCCTTTGGGCCGTCAGCAGATGAGCCGCCTGCATGTCTATGCCGCAAGCGAACATCCCCATGGCGGCCAGACCCCCAAGGTGCTGGATATCGCTTCACGCAACCCCAAGAACGCTCGCGCGATCTGACCTCTCGATAAGCAAGGATGGCACCCCAGATGAGCCAGACTATTCACAGCCTGACCGACCTTAAGGCCGTTACCCCCGCCGCCAAAGCGGCGAGCGTCGATTCCACCCAGGCCCCGACACAGGCTTCGCCCCAGACTCCGACATTGCGTGAGCGCATCGTCGATAAACTGGGCCGTTCCTATGCCACGGGCCGCCGTAAGGTGGCCGCCGCCCGCGCCTGGATCAAGCCCGGATCGGGCAAGATCACGGTCAATGGCCGCGATATATCGGTGTATTTCGCGCGCCCCGTGCTGCAGCTGATCGTCAATCAGCCTTTCGGAATCGCGGATCGCGTCGGCCAGTTCGACGTGATGTGCACGGTGGCCGGCGGCGGTCTTTCAGGCCAGGCGGGTGCGGTGCGCCATGCCATCTCGCGCGCCTTGACGTATTTTGAGCCGGAATTGCGCAGCCCCCTGAAAAAGGCCGGCATGCTGACCCGCGACTCGCGCGTGGTGGAACGCAAGAAATACGGCCGCCGGAAGGCTCGCCGGAGATTCCAGTTCTCGAAGCGCTAATCCCGTTTGGACAGTATCGGCAAAAAAAGGGGATGCCCGATGGGGCGTCCCCTTTTTATTGGGCAGGATAACGAGGAAGGCAGTAATAACAGACGTGACGGATAACGCCCTCTATCTGACAACTAAGACTTGGTAAAAGTGATAAGAATTTGGCTTCAAGCCGATTGATATTGGATTGGTCATCTGATTCCAACAACCAGACATCATCCCTATCATTTCAGGTGCCTGCCCAACACCGAATCCAAAAACGGCATTATATGAGTAATAACCATCGTATTTAGAAATACTAACATCATATGCATTTAATACAGGCGGGCTATCATTTGAAGTTTTTACATTAAGAATTTTATTTAATTCTAAACACACATCAAGTTTTATATATGGATAAAACATCATTAGCTCTTCCCCAAGATATGTACCTACTTGCATTACTCTTTCATTGCCACTAAAAATGACGCGAGCATACTCACTTTCTGAAGTAAAATTTTTATCTGTAGCGTCCCTAGATATATCTTTATATATAATTCCGCCACCATTAATATCAAAGACATGACAGGATTTATCCGATGGCGCATTCGAGTTTACATAGCCGCTGACGATAGGGTTTTCAAAGCTGATTTGCGTATCGGTGCAGCCCTTAGCAATCAATCTATCCACGCCGAGTTTTACTTCATTGGCCTGTTCGAGAATGGCTGCTGCCTGGGCCTTGGCACTGATTGTCGAAATATCGCCATTGAACGAACCCGACGCCGCAGCAATGGCAGAGGCCAAGACAGCCAGAATCGCCACAACCCACAGGATCGGCCCAATGGCTATGCCTGATTCAGACGCCGATGACCAGCGGGGGGGGGGGGGACGGTTTCATCGCACACATCGGATCTCTGCAGGGATAGAGGTGATTCCAAGCCCCCAATCTACCGCGCGAAAATCAGTTCGTACAGGGCCGCCCGGGCTGTGCTTGCGAACAGGTTAATCCTTACGAGGGAGGAGACAGTGCGATCACGGCATGCTCCAGGCGCAGATCAGCCAAGCTTTCGACGACAAGGACCATGGCCTCCACGGGCTAACCGCGCCCAGAGCACCAGAATGCACAGATACGGAATCTCATCCTTTTGCGGGGACGGCATTCTCGTACGCTTTTTTACGTGTGTCCGGGCGGTAGGGTTTGAGTTTTCGCGGATGTCTATTCGGATTTATGGCTCTTAATGCAGCCAATGAAAAACGTATTTCTTGTCTGGCTGGCCTCTCGGCGCGGGAGGGGGCGGGAAGAAGATCGGCATTTGGAGTCTGTAGGGTTGGCAGGCCCCTTTCTTCGTTTTCATGCTCATCTTGAGCCGCCCTTGCGCGCGCCATGATGGCCTTAGAGAACGCGTTTTCATGTAAAAGCTTGCCCGATTCCATCAGGGGCTGCAGATGGTTCTGCACCATCTGATAGTTACCGGTGGTAAGTAGGGCCTTTGCGAACGTATTATGCGACACCCCGTCTTGATGGAGCATTCCGCCCGGCAGCAGCAATGGCCAAAGATAATCCATCGCCTGCCGTGACCGCTGCGCCTTGATCAAGGCGTTGGCAAAGCTGTTATGGGCAACCGCCTCGTCGCACAAGCTGTTGCCGGGACGCAAGAAAGGCTGCAAATACGCGATAGCTTCCTCATATTGGGCGCTTTTGATCAGCTTGTTCGCCGCGCAAATAAGCCCCACGGCGGTGCAAGGAGCGTCGGGAGGCAATCTCAATGGAGGCACCAGGATCTGCGGGGATACGCTATTCTTGATCTTATGACGGGATTTGCCGAGCAGGACGTGGGCAAAAGGGTTATCACATAGGACGCCGCCCGCTTTGGTATGTTGCCGTAAATGGCTTCTTGCCCGATCAGGGCGGCCACCATACATCAAGGCCCGAGCATAATGATTATGGGCAAACGAATCGAATTGCAAAGGCTGTCCAGCGCCTAGATAAGGTCTTAGCGCACTGGCAGCTTCGGCATAGCGCCCGATGCGGATCTGCAATCCCGAGCGGCGGCAGATCAGGCGCTTCCAAACATCGTGATGTCCGTTATATGCGGCTTGCGGCCCCAGCATATCCAAGAGGGATGTCAGTCGCTCGACGGCCATCTCATTGTCGATGACATTATCCCTCAGTGATCGTTGAATGGCCATGAAGCCACCCATCCATATGGACGGCATAGGGTTATCAGCTTGTTCCATCACGGCGGCCTTATATATTTCTGCAACGGAATATGACTCTAGAGGGAGCAACTAACATCCGGCGTTATTTTTTATTTTCGCGGATCCAATCTTAAACAGGATGTGATCCGCGCATCTTATCATGAATCGCACGAGGGGGCTTTTTTGTACGACTCTTCAATCTCAGTACCGGACGATTGAGAGGACTCAAGTCGAGGAACAGAACACTCTCTGTCTGTAAATTATAGGCCGCATTGCCGGTCTGGGCCCTATTAATGCCCCATATCGTTCTCGGCGGCCAGGCGCTCGGCCTCGTCCTGGGTCATGAGGGCTTCGATGATTTCATCCAGGGCCTCACCCGCGATCACCTTGTCCAACTTATGCAGCGTCAGGCCGATGCGATGATCGGTGACGCGGCTTTGCGGGAAATTATAAGTGCGGATGCGCTCGGACCGATCGCCGCTGCCTACCATGCCTTTGCGCTGGGCGGCGCGGGCGGAATCGCGTTGTTCGCGCTCGCGCTCATACAGACGCGCGCGCAGCACTTTCAAGGCCTTGGCCTTATTCTTGTGCTGGGATTTTTCGTCTTGCTGACTGACCACAAGGCCGGTCGGCAAATGCGTGATGCGCACCGCGCTATCGGTGGTGTTGACCGACTGTCCGCCCGGCCCACTGGAGCGGAATACGTCGATGCGTAAGTCTTTGTCTTCAATATGGATATCGACTTCTTCGGCCTCGGGCAGCACGGCCACGGTGGCGGCGGAAGTGTGGATGCGTCCGCCCGCTTCGGTCAAGGGAACGCGCTGAACACGATGCACGCCGGATTCGAATTTCAGATGCGCGAAGACGTTCGAGCCTTGGACGTTAATCACGGCTTCCTTGATCCCGCCCAGATCCGACTCGGAGACCGAGATCGGCTCGAACGACCAGCCATGCAAAGCGGCATAACGCCGATACATGCCCATCAAATCGCCCCCGAACAAAGCCGCCTCTTGCCCGCCAGTCCCCGCACGGATTTCTAGGATAGCGCTGCGTTCATCGGCTTCGTCGCGCGGCAACAACAGGCGGCGCAAAGCCATGTCCAGATCGGGCAGACGCGCGCGCAAGGCAGGCAATTCGGCCTCGGCCAAGGCGCGCATGTCGGGATCTTGCAGCAAAGCGGTCAGATCGGCCTCTTCGCTTTGGGCCGCGCGAAGAGCCTGGATGGCCTCGACCACCGGTGTCAGCTGAGCATATTCGCGCGACAGACGCTGGAAGCTCTCGATGTCCGTGGGCGCGGCCTGTAAAGCCAACGACAATTCGGCATGGTGCTCCAACAGCCGCTGGAACTTGGCATCCAGCCTGGTCGCGTCAGCGGACATGATGATTCAGGAGAAGTGAAGGGTTCATAGCCGGAGGACTATAGCATTCTTCCCTCGCCTGCTGGCACCACAAAAGCATGGCTGTATCGGTTGACGAGGCGGGGGGTGGACCGGTAGTTTGGGGGCACTGATTTTTCTTCGATCCTGCCCGAAAGGTCCCCTGCGTCATGAATGACAAATTGATCACTGCCTTGGAATCCTTGGATGAATCCCTGACTCATATGGAATCAGCCATTGATAAGCTGCTGACTCGCCAAAGCGAGACCAGTCAGGCGCTGACGCGGCAAATGACCGAGGAATGCGGTCGCCATACCGGCTTGGTGCAGGGTCTGGCCCACCGCCTGGATCAGGCCATCGCCCGTCTTGAGGCCGCCTTGGAAGAGGGTGCCGCGATGGATGAGACGCTGGACGAGGATCGGGAAGCCTCGTGAACCGAATGGAAGTCCGCATCGGTGGCCGGGCCTATTCCCTGGCTTGTGCGCCGGGGGAAGAGGACCGTCTGACCTCTCTGGCGCGTCATGTGGATAGCAAACTGTCTGATTTGGCCCGCCGCGCGGGATCGCAGCCTGAATCAACCCTATTGGTCTTAACCTGCCTGACTTTGGCCGACGAACTGTTTGATATGAGACAGAAAGGCGTCGCCAGCGTCACTGGCCGCCAGGCGGCGCAAGAGCAGGAAGTCTTAGCCGAGGCCGTGTTGCGTATGGGGCAAAGGCTGGGATCGCTTGCTGACCGGCTCGAAGAGAGGTAGAGTACCCTTTAGGGAAGGCCTGCTGGGTAGCAAGTCAGGCTTCACTATCCCGGGGCCGATAGCTCATTCTTCTGGGAGCTGTCCCTGTCAGGACCGTGGTCCTGGTATATGGCGCCCACCTGCACCTGCAGGCCACGAAGGATAGGGTACCATGCCAACGGCCACTCGGCGCCTTCCCTAACTTTTCCGCGTTTTTTGACTGAGAGTAGGCCGTGATCTCACCTGGATCGCGGCATGAGCCGAGCCATAATCGGCTGTCAAAAAGAATGGTGCCCCCGGGGAGAATCGAACTCCCACTCCCTTTCAGGAAACAGATTTTGAGTCTGCCGCGTCTACCAGTTCCGCCACAGGGGCCTTGTTGTATCAAGGACGGTTGCCACCATACCCATGCCGAGCCGCCAGATCAAGCGGCTTGACCTATTATGCCGTGGCTATTTCCGGTTGGGGCTTCAATAACCAAAATCACCGCAATCACAATTCTTGATTACGGCGATTGCGGGCCTCTTGGGTCAAAGTCTCGCCACGCGCCAGGATCACACCCTCGACACTGTGGCGCAGATGGGCGAATTCACGCTGCAGCAAGGTGCGCAACTCATTGAATTCGGCCAGGTCACGGCCACGCAGCACGGTGCCACTGGCCATATTGAGCTTAAGGGGATTCATCTGCACGCCGTCCATCAGAACTTCGTAATGCAGATGCGGACCGGTGGAACGGCCACTGCTGCCGACATAGCCGATGGTCTCGCCCTGTTCGACCTTGGCACCGACCTTCAGGCCCTGAGCAAAGCGGCTCATATGCGCATAGGCGGTCTGTACGCCTTCGCCATGACGAAGACGGACATAGCGGCCATACGCGCCTTTGGGACCGATTTCCTCAATCACGCCGTGACCGGCGGCATAGATGGGCGAACCCACGGGCGCGCCAAAATCCACGCCCTTATGCATGCGGCTAAACCCAAGGATCGGGTGGTTGCGCATGCCGAAAGTCGAAGTGATATACCCGCCATCGACCGGCGTACGCATCAGGGTACGGCGGAAGCTGCGGCCATCGGGCGAGAAATAATCGCGACGCCCATCGGCCAAGGTCATGCGGTAGATCGGCAGGACTTTGTCACCCAAAGTCAAAGACGCATAGGCGATATCGGGCGAGCCGACCTTACGGCCATCCGGGGTCACCGGCTGGTCATACATGATCTCAAAGCGGTCGCCTGGGCGAATATCGCGCTGGAAGTCCACCTCATGCGAATAGACGCGAATGAAGGTGGCCATGACGCTGTCGGGAACCCCGGCGGCGCGGCCCGCATCAAACAAGGTGGTGCCGATGACCGCATCCGCCGCGAAACGGCGCTGGTCATAGGGACGATCCACCTTTTGAGCGTCGAATTTACCTTTGTCACTCCGTGTGATGGTGACCAAGCGCATGGCATTGTCCTGCTCAAGCGCCAATTGCACGCCGGTCAGGCGACGCGAGGCCCCGACGGCCTCGAAATGGGCGATAACCTCTTGCCCCGCTTGCAGACGGCGGGCGTTGAGCACGCCGCGTAAGGCGGTCATGACGCCGCGCACATCCTCATCCATCACGCCATCGACGCGGGACAAGGTCTTAGACAAAGAATCGCTGGAGGCCAGAACCATGCTCTCACGCAACGGATCGCGCAAGGAAGCCCGGTCGCGCGACGCGCTGGAACGGGTGGTGGCATCGGGAATGAGCGGCGTGACAGGACGGAACAAGAGCCGCGCTGCCGGTGCCGGGGATGTCCCCACAGATGATAAAGTCGAATTCAGCAAAGCCTGAGCGGAGACACCGACCGTAGCCACGGTCATGCAAACTGTCAGGATCGCTCGAACACGTGCCGTACGGGATGGTAAAGAAGCGACCAGCACTTCGCCCGACCCGTCATACGCCGTACTCAACGTTACGCCTCTTCCTTAGTGGCACTTACGATCGGAAAACCGAACCGCGAGCATGGTGTGAACAATGACCGCATGCTTTCCTATCGTCAAGCCCAGGGTTCGCCCAAATGGTTAACAAAGACTTACTTTCGTCAGAAAATAAGCGTTATCAACAGATTAAGGATCGATCCAGTTGTGGATAACCCCATTGATTTCAGGGCGTTAACCCTAAGATCGACACGGGAACCTGGTAGTAAACGGAGAGAATCTCAGCCCCATGATTCGCAGGAGACAGGCCGCCATTCGAGATATGGCTGAGTGCTACGGTCAGGCGAGATTCGTTTTCAAACCGATATCCGACCTCGGCCTGAGAACGGAATTCGATGAACGAGCCGATCCGCTTGCCGCGTCCCGTGTAATAAAGACCAGGCGCGAAGCTGGGCGAAAACACGATGCGCTCTCCCAAGGGAACGTCAAAGATGATGCCCGCCACACCATAGACCGAACCGGTATGCATGCCTTCACCCCCGATGAAGGGGCGGATGGCGAAATAAGGCTCTGTCCAATTGGCCAGCAGCGACTTGCCGAAACGGTATTCCAGACGAAAATCAGCCGCTTCCTTACGATGGATGTTTTCGAACATGTCGAAATAGCCGCCGCCGACCGCGATCAGATCCGGTTGCGCCTTGGTGGGGGCCGCATGGGCCGAGCCGACAGAAAGAGCGAGGAACGTCGCGCCCAACACGGACAAAAGGGACCAAGAACGCATGGCAAACTCTCCTTGCACCGAGGGGATAGGAAACCTAGGGGCGCACTATAAAGCCTTCCCACTGGCCACGCCACGCCTCCTCTTAGGATCACGCAGATAAATGCGCCACCGTGGCAAAGCCGACACGGCCACCCCACCATATGACAAGAAAGTTAACCCTAAATTGTCATCAGGGAACAGATTTGCAGACCTATACCTCTATGGGGCCTGCCCCGCGCACATGGGGATATTGTCGGGCGAGGCAGGCGGCACCGGCGTCCCCTGGCCCGCGAATTGGCTGTTATAGCCGCTGAGCGTACTCGTGGGCGGCACCGGCGCGCCATTTTGCCAGACGGCAAAATGCACATGATCAAATGCCGCGCCGCACCTTGCATTTCCCGTATGACCAACTTGGCCGATTTGTTGACCACGGGTAACAGTCCCCCCTACCCCGACGCCACTTCCAGCACTGCCACATTGTACATGGCCATAGACAGTCTCAACCCTTTGACCATTGGGCAAGGTGTGTTCCACCCAAACGGCGCAACCGAGCGCCGTACTGGTGTTGTTTGAATTGCAGACATAACTGTCCGTGTTGGTGACGCGGGTGACACGGCCATCTCCCACGGCGAGCACAGGCGTGCCTGCCGGGGCGGGAAAGTCCTCGCCCTTATGTGTGCGTCCGCATGCTCCCGCATTCGACGTACGACATGCCCCCCAAGGACTGGAAACCATGGCCCCGTTGACCGGCGACAGCAGGAATGGGCCGTCAATACGCTTGCCCGACGCATCCGTAACCGTGCCATCGGGATGCTGCGTAACGGTAACGGATTGGCCGTTATTGGTTACGGTCGTTGTTACCGAGCCGTCCTTGTTGCGGCAAACGGAGCCTTGAGGGTTCCAGCCGTATTCATATCCATTTAACCACAAATTCATAAGCGCATCATCAAAGAGCAGCAGACCCAAATAATACTTGGCCTGTTCTTCATCCACGCCCTCGGCGATGATGTTGAGCAACGAACGCCGTTCCTTCCACTCGATCGGCTCGCCCCCCAATGGTGTCTCCCCGCGCGGGGCTGGACGCAGATCCTCGGAGATGCGCGTTGCCAGACTGCCGGATTCGGCCAGCGCCATTTCCTGAAGCTTTTCATTCGTGTCGTACAAAAGACCCAATCCATGCCCCCGCATCTGCGCGTTATAGCGTAAGCTTTGATTGGGCAGGAAGGTGCTTACTTTTTGGCCCCATTGCGGCGTGCCGGGCATGATCTTGAAAATGATGTCCTCAATCATAGCCTGACTCATGCGCTGAGGAATCTGATCTTCGGCCCAACCGGCGGAGCGCAGAATATCCTTGCCACGCTCGGCATAGGGGCTATCCGCAAGGATCGGCATACGTGTCTTTACCGCCGAAATGATCGGCTCGGACTCGGCACCCAATGTTGCGATCTTCGTGCGCTCGGCCAGTCCATATTGAATAGCCGCGTCGCGCAAAAATAAACCGCCGCGGACATTATCGATTGGCTCACCTACGGTCAGATTGATCATCGCCGCCGATGCCGCCGTTTGCTTATCCAGGGTATCCAAGACCGGCTTGGATAGCACCGATGTCACCACATCCATATCCATATAGGCTTTTCTGGAATCATTTTTTGAGCCCGCAAGATTGGATTGCACATAGCCTTGCACGCCAAAACTGGCAAAACGCGAGACCATGGCGGCAAGCAAACTGCTGCCGCTGCGAATCTTGGGATCGCCGCTGCGATAGCGGGTCAGAACCTGCCCCGCACCCGCGCCCAACGCGTTGGCATTGGCGTCCGCCTCCAGCCGGGTGCGCGCCATGCTGGACATGACGCAAGACGCATCGGTCAGCGGTGGCGTTAATTGCAAAGTGACGTCTTTTGCCGTGGTCTCACGCGCACGCTGATAGCGGTCCACATTAATGGCGTCAGCCATACTGGAGAGGGCCGTCATATGGATGCGGTCGGATTCCATAATGCCGGCAAACCCCCGCTGGAACAAAATCGGGATAGGTCCGGCAGGTATGCCTGACTCCAGCATCTCGAACAAGCCA
The DNA here is from genome assembly GCA_016699305.1 of Alphaproteobacteria bacterium. NCBI lineage: Bacteria > Pseudomonadati > Pseudomonadota > Alphaproteobacteria > Alphaproteobacteria bacterium. The sequence continues at coordinate 1,561,292 of CP064970.1, read as the reverse complement.
GCAATGCTGTTGATAAAGCCTGCTGTGGAGGACTCTAATCCCGTCAGCCATGGATCGAAAATGAACACGACGTTGGCCCGCGCGGGGCTTGGTGATGCGCCTACTACCCCTACTCCCAACAGCACCGCCAGCGTCATACGGCCCGCGCGGCGTTTGAACGTATTGCAAAGGGAGGGTGTGCCCGTCATGCCCGATCGTCCTTAGGTCTTCTTCAGTGTCGGGGTCAGACCACGCGGCGGTGGGCGCAGAGTACGGTTCATCTCCAAAATACCCGATGACCCGTTGATCATGCTCAGCATTTCCACCAAATCTTTGAAACGCTTTTGCTGATATAGCAAATCAGCCTCTAGCAATGTTGAAAATTTAATCAACTGAGCCTCGTTCATGGTGTCCAGATGGCCCAGCCAAGATTGGTCCGAAGAATATTGCAAATATTCGTGACGCCGCCGCAGCTCGGCCACGCACTGTGTCGGGTTGGTGGCTGTGCCGGTGCCGGTGATCTTACGCCGTTCAGCGAAGGCCTTGACCAACGGCGCGCAACCCAGGCTCATGGCCGCGATAGCGGGTCGTTCATAGGCGATATGGGATTCAAGTCCCTCAGCCGTGGCGACCAACTGCCCTCGCACGGTATTCTTAATTGTCCCCGGCGAAAAACAAGCTGTGAATAGGTAATAAATGGCCTTCATTTCCTCATCGGGTGTTTCATAGCAAGCCGTGCGCAATTTGTCATGCGTGGGGGTTACCGGCTCTTTTCCAGGAGTATAAATAGTGGGCTGTTCAGGATGCAGCAGGTGGCCAGGATTAAGGTCCGCATTCACATAACTGGCCAAAGGCGGGTTTTTGTAGATGCCCGAGCTAAAATCCGTGACCGCCCCCACATCGTTGAGGGAAGCTGTCAACTGCGCCATGGCTCCGTTAAAAGAATCGCATTGCGGGTCGCCCGCCCAGCATTTCACCATGGCGTTCATAGTTCCGGTATAGACACGATCCGAGTAGTTCTGGGCGGTAATTTGACGGTAAAAATAGGTGGCGACGCGGCAATGCGAGTCCGTCATGGGAGGTGCTGTCATTAGCGCTAAACTTGCCGATGTCCGGCTGCGCGCCATCTGATAATTATACACATTCAACCCGTCATACATCGACGAATCCGCCGTCATGCGCAATCGCACGGATTCCATAACCCCTGCCATGGCCCGTTGCAGAAAAGGCAAAAAGATCGATGAAAAGAACGTGAACATGCCCGTGGCCGAGGTCAGAATGCTGGTCCAAATTCCCACCAATACCGGGTCAATGCCCACCAAGACCGCCTGTGCGGGAGGGGCTGGTGCCGTGACGTTCAAACAAGCCGCCAGCATAACGCAAGCCACGCCACGGCGCAGACGCTGCATCAGGCCAAAGCCACCCCTGCCCGAGCGTTTCTTGTCATGGTCCGTGCACATCGCCCATCTTCCTTTCTGGCTCACTAACAGTGACCTTTGTGGTGGTTCGGCACGAATGTATCACTGTCGCACCCGATCGGTTTGGAGGTCACAGGTTCTTTCGCTCCTTTGTTGTCCGTCGTACCGCCAATGGATGATAGGCCGGTCTCACTCATATCGATTGTACGGCCATATTTACCAAATCCGCCGGTATCAGCGACAACGGCCATCGTACAACTGGTCGCACATACAATAAGCAGCGTACCTAAGGGATACGTATTCGATGCCACCGGCCAATAGAGGTTACCATCGGCACCTGTCATCTGGCGATCTTGGAAGATCAATCCGCCCGCCATGGTCTTGCCGATAAAGCCAGGACCATACCAAGAGGGAATTTCTATACGCATGCCATCCGGCCTCGTGATGGTATAGGTCGCCTGTATCGGATCTGCTCCAGGATGCGCCGCCAAATCCTCGGGCGTCAGATGATAAGTGCCAATATTGACGTTATAGGTCCACCAATTGGGATCCGCCGTCGCCAAAGCCGACATCATATTCAACGTATCCTGAATATTCAGGCCGTTAAGCAGGGCCTGGGTCAATAGGTCCTCGCATCGGGACATGGCATTGGCATTGGCATTGGGCAATCCGCCCGAGCACATCGCCGCTAAATCCTTATTACCTAGAGGCTTGCCACTATCGGGAACCGTGGCCGCTATGGGTGCCTCAGATTGCGTTGCGACAGCCTTGAGCACCAGATCTTGCCCCACGCCGATCACATCCGTTTCCAGACGCCGATTAATCTGGGCCAATTGCACGATTCGCTCGATCCGGGTACGCATTGTCTCACGCCAGGCCTGCTCGGGCGTATCCATTATCATATTGGCGTACCAGAAAGGGTCCATCATGCGGGATTCGCGCAAGGCCGTCTCGATGGCGCGGTTACTGAGATGTTCAGGCGGGTTGGGCATACGACCGGATTGCTTCAAGATTTCTTTGCCTTTTTGCTGCAGCGGCGTCTGACAATCCGCCGTCTGCGGCGATAGGCGGCTGACATAGGTATCGATGATCCCTTGGCCCATCATCAGCGTGCGTGCCGCTATTGTCCTTTTGTATAAAAAGTCCTGCCCCCCCTGGGCTGTCAGAGCCAAACCGCCGCGAGGCATCTCGAAGAGCGGTGTAAACAACAGATTCAGCATCGCCCCCGATGCCGCTTCCTGTTCCAATCGGGTCTGGAATTGTAAGGGCTTGAATAAGGCGGTGTACGGATCCATGTCTCCGGCTTGCGCAGGACCGCCTGGAGCGCCGGGATAGTTACGGTGAAGTTCAAGCAAGCCACGACCGGCAAAAGCATTATAGCGTTGGCGCAAGGCCTCGATCGCGCCGTAGTAAGTGGGCGATCCGGGAGCGCCGGTCAGATAAGATATGGCGGCATTGGTAACCCCCGCCACCGTGGCGCGACCACATGCATCCGTGGAAGCCTCGGCGCGGCGCAAGGTCTTGGTCACGCAGTCTTGGGAATGCAATGTCGGCGCGAAAGCCACCGCCAAGCGCGATGCCTCCTCTTGTCGAGCCAATTCATACTGATGGACGTTGTATCCATCCCGAATCGAGCTGTCCCCCGTCATCGCAATACGGTGGGACTCCATCCATCCGGAGAACATGGCCTTCATGGCAGGAAAGAAAACCTCATAGAGCCACGCCCAAAACGCCGCCATTACCCCGGAGATCGCCGTGGCGACACCCGCAGCGACCGGATCAAAGAAACAGCAACCCAAGTGACAGGCGCAGCACGCCGCGCAAGTCGGGCCTGCCTGGGCAGGTCGAGGGGTCAGAGCAATGCTGGCAGGCGGAAGCACAACGGCAGACAGCCAGAGCATCAGCATCAACAACGGCCGCAAGCGTCTGATTGGGAAGCGTGACATTATCCCCCTCCCGTGCCGGGCGCCACCGTGGGCGTGGCCGCCAGCGGCGCATCGGGATATCCTGCCTGGGCTTCATGAGTCAGCCTCAGGCCACGCATGACGGCGTAGGTCTGCATGTTTTCGTACATTTTGTAATTGCTGCGCAATTCCTCCATCTTCTGGCGCACTTGCTCGATCAACAAATTTCGATTCATCAGGGACGGCAAGGTCTCGTCCTGCCAATGGCGGTTATAATAGAAGGCCTTGACGGCCAGGTCTTGGGCGGCGGCAGGTAAGAAGGGGGGCAGGTCCTTATATCCTGCTTCGGCCAGAGTCTGCCGCCCTTTATCGCTATAAGGCCCCCCCAATTCTTCGATCAAATAGCGATCACCCATCATTTTGACACTAGGAATCCACGATGCCGCCAGGCGAGAGGCCAAGGTGCGTTCCCGCAAAAAAGCGCCGGCACCGCTGGGCGTATTGGCCAGGATTCCTTGTACATTGTCGAATTGTTTGGGATTGGCCAGATTAAATATATAGGCCGATGCCACGCCCAATTCCTGCATATCGTTATACCATGGCCTCGTGCGCTTGAGACTGGTGAGATCGACATCTTGACCGTCGAGCGGACATTTCGCTCCAGGGACATTGCGATGACACTCGGTGTAGCGTTCCATCTGATGGGACAAGAGCGCAATATCGGCAGCCAAAGGCCCATTAGCCTTGTCCGTCTTGGGATTGCCCATCACATAACCCAACAAAAGGCCCGTCACACCGCTTTTCACGGCTTCGCTGACATCCCCGCTATACACGCGCGCGCGGCTGAGGGTCTTGACCGTGCAATCCGTGTCAGTCAGCGGCGGCGCAAAAGTAACCGCCAGTTTCGAGGCCTGTACCTCACGGTTGGATTGATAGTTATAGGTATTCTTTCCGTCATTGATCGAGCTGTATCCCGTCATGGCCATGTTCTGGCTTTGCATCACGCCGCCAAAGGCGTTGCGCAGCCAGCTCATGAAGAGCGCCATGTTTTTCGCCCACCTGACAAATCCGGCCTGGACGGCACTGCCGGCAGCCTGGGCGGCGACATCAACAAAGATACAGCCTTCGCAGCACGGGCCGCCGCAACAGCAGGCGGCCACCGCCGGACGTGGCGGGGCCATCAGCGACAGCAACACCACAAGCCCGATGGCGAGCCTTAAAAAGGCCCGCCATCCTGACTGTTGCTTGACTGCCGCCGCATCCGCCATCACCGGGCCTTCGTCACTGGAAGTAGCGTGGCTCGGCACCAGGTGTCGTGCCGGATGTCCCGCTGGCACGCCCCGTTCCCGATGGTTGGCCAGGAATATCCACATTCTCCAGCCCCAGAATGCGCCGCAGACCTTCAGGCGTCACAGGCTGTATGGATAGGTTTGGCACGGGCAAAGGTTTACCTGACCCGACAGTTACCGGCGACCACCCATCGCATCGTCCCTGACCATCGCCAAAATTCACATTCAACCCGTTGATCCATTGCAGGACATCTTCCCAGAATTTCCATACCGGGATGCAAAGAAGTTGATTCATCTTACTCATAATAAGGTCTGCTATCCTATGACATATGCTATTTAAAAAACCATTGATAAGCTCTTGTATTAACGCAAATATTAAATTCAAGCCCACCGACCATAACTCCAGAAACTTATAAAAATCGGCGATGATTTCAATGCAGAAATTTTTATAAATAGCCTCCGGCGGCTTATACGCCCGCAATGCCAAAGGCAAGTAATTGTCATAAGCGACTTGCGCGGCGCGCGCCTCAAGGTCGCGGATGGCCGGATCGCAATCCGCCGTTGTCTTGGTCAGATCCTTCTGAAAATCCGAAGGCACATTTTTTTGTGCATCCATACGTTCGCGATCAGTCATTTCACTGCCGCCTGCGGCTCCGCCTGGTGAACTGGATTCGGAGCCACCGTTGGTACCACCTGATGGGCCGGCACTGGTGCCGCCGCTGCCACCTGACGAGCTGGAGTCGTTGTAACCGCTGGCAGAATAACTATTGGCCGTCGACTGGGTAACATAGCTTCCGCGCGTAGTGCCCGTCACGGCCGAGTCGTTATAGCCATATCCCGAACTGTATGAGCCCCCCGCACTTGGACCCGCACTGGTTCCCCCCGATGAACTAGATGCGGGGATCCTGCGGGGACTTGCCGAGTAGGTTCCCTGGCTCGCTCCGGCACTGTTTGCTGTTGGCGGGGTCACATAGCCTTTGCGCGTAGTGCCCGTCACGGCCGAGTCGTTATAACCATATTCTGAACTGGATGAGCCCCCCACGCTCGAAACGGGAGCGGGGATCCTGCGAGGGCTTGCCGAGTAGGTTCCCTGGCTCGCTCCGGCACTGTCTGCCGTCGGCGGTGTGACATAGCTTCTGCGCGTAGTTCCCGACACGGCCGAGTCGTTATAGCCATATTCCGATGCGGCCTGTTCGTCCGCCGTAAGAGCCGTCGCATGTATCGGCACACACAAGGCCAAAACAGCCAAGACAGACGACAATCCCAGCAGTGCGCGGCATACTATGGATAACTTGGAACGATCTTGATTGATGCTGGAGAGAGGTGAAGATGTGCGTTCTGCATCCATCGAACTGCCCCTAAAAACTGCCATCGTGACAACGTGCCGCGCGACCAACGCCCGACATCATCAAAGCTTCTCAGCCTCTCGCTATTCTATCTCAAAACACCGTAAACGTAATGTGAATTTTTGTTCAAGCCCCCCTATGAGGCCATCTTGCTGCCGGAATACCACATATATGGACGACTTCACTCAGGCCCCCTCAGGGTTTAGACGTAGGGGACGGCGACGCATCATCCGCACCTGGCACGGGGAACAAATCCCGCGCACTGACCGGCGGCTTAGGCGAGTCCAGATCGTCGCTCTTAGAGGGTTGCGCGGCGTTCCAGCCTTTGACCAAGCCCAAAGATAGGTCACGAAATCCCTTTGAAATCACCGTGTCATGCACCGATATGGGACTGGTCAGCATGATCCCTTTTTCCCAGTAGATCACACGCGCTTCCTTACGCAAGCCGACAGGCGGCAGACGCAGGACATGTTCGGCCTCGACCGTCAGATTGATCCAAGACGTGCAATTCAGAATATGGTCGTACAGCGATACCACGACGGGCAATAGATGCACCCGTGCGATCTCCGGCTGGATGGGAGGCGCGGATTCCTCGAGCAGCAAAGGCACGGGTGAGTTTTTAAGAGCAAGCCGGATCGATTGAGATACAATCTCGGGCGAGACGTTGCATGTGGCCGATTGCGACTCGTCCACAAAGACCGCTGGGTGCAGCACCACTTCGCCGATGCCGTATAAAAGCGGGGCAGCGCCCTTGAAGGTGATCGCCGCACGCGCAGGGGCCGCCTGTGCCAAAGACCCCACGCCCATCAGAAAACAGGCCAGCAGGGAGAGTGTCCGTAAGGCGTTCATTCCGCCTCCTCGCGACGTGCGCGTTCCTTGCGCTCGTGACGCTCTTGCGCCTCGACCGACAAGGTGGCCACGGGGCGGGCTTCGAGTCGCTTGACGCCGATCGGCTCGCCGGTCTCCTCGCAAAAACCGTACGAGCCGTCGCGGATGCGCTCGAGGGCTTCATCGATCTTGCTGATGAGCTTGCGTTCGCGGTCACGCGCGCGCAATTCCAAGGAACGATCGATCTCAAGCGTCGCGCGATCGGAAATGTCCGGTTCTTGCATGCCGCCCATATCGCGCATCTCGTCCAGCGTGGCCGAGGATTCGCGCAACAGATCTTGCTTCCACTTGGTCAGCTTGCTGCGGAAGTATTCCACCATGACCGGGCTCATATATTCCTCGGTCTCATTGGGCGCATACCCATCGGGCAAACGCACCGGGCGGCCTGTTGTGCGATGCGGGCGCGTGGGCCGCGTGGGCATCTTGATCGCCTTGATCGGTTCGATGGCCTTCAAAATCGGGCGCCGTGTCGAAGCCGCGACCACAGCCTTAGCAGCGGGCTTGGCCACAACTTTCTTACTGGGCTTGGCCGCGACCTTGGCTGCGGGCTTAGCCGCCGCTTTGACAGGGGGCTTGCTCTTGGCCGCACTCTTAACGGGGGGCTTGACCGTCTTCTTGGGCAAAGGCTTGGCCGCTTTCTTAGGCGCGGGTTTGGGCGCGGCCTTTTTCACGGATTTAGCGGGAGCGGGCTTAGCCTTGCTGGAACGGGCCTTGGAGGCCGGAGTTGTTTTCTTAGTCATTTGGCAGGTTCCTTAGAGGAGAAAGCCGACAGAGTTCAAGCCGAGTCGCTTTCAAATTTAGCCAACTCCACTCGCGCGCGCAATTCGATCTCGTCAAGAATCTGCGTAAGGCGCGGGTCTCGAAACGATGGGCGGGGTCGGTCAAGCATCGCCGCAAGCGCGCGCAAGCGTTGCACAGAAAGGGTGCCCAGTAGAATCTCATCGCGCAATTGATCCAGTTCATCAAGCAGATCATGGGCCTGCCTGTGGGCTTTTTTATGGCCGGACGAGGAATCATCATCGACTTCTTGCGCTCCCAACAAGGCGGCAAGGCCGCTTAAGGGTGCCGCATCGCCAACGCCGGACGCCGCCGCGCCGCCTTCGGCTGCCGGATCCAGCAAGGATTCGAACAGAGACGCGGTCGCGGACGACGCCGACGCCTTGCGCGTTTTGCGCACAGCCTCGCTGCGTCGTGTGGAGTCGGGTCCGCCGATCTTGATCATCACCTGCCTTCCGATGGCCTTGATAAGGTATGACCGGCAAATTCTGCCGTGTGAAAAGATAATGATCTATTAACTATCGCCGCCTCCGATAAATCAAATCGCATTCGGCACCATCATAGCAGAAAAAGAATTTTCAGGGCCTTCCATCTCGTCGCGGAACCGAACACATCTAGTTTGGCACGCCATTCGCATAGATCATGGCGGAGTTTCGCGCTCTTTGGGGGAGAATATGCGTCTGTTGTTCCGCCGATTGGGGTGTCTGTTGGCCCTGCTGTCCTTATGGGGCGGATTGCTGGTGCCTGGCCAAAGCCTGGCCGCTTCGCGGCTGAAGGATATCGTCGATATCGAAGGCATCCGCGACAATCTTTTGGTCGGTTACGGCCTTGTCGTGGGCCTGAACGGCACCGGCGACGGGCTGACCAGTTCGCCTTTTACCGAAAAAAGCCTGGTCGGCATGCTCGAGCGCCTAGGGATCAACACACGCGGCGACAGCCTAAAGACCAAAAACGTCGCCGCCGTGATGGTCACCGCCACTTTGCCGCCTTTCTCCACGCAAGGCTCGCGCATTGACGTGGCCGTCTCGACTTTGGGCGACGCCAAAAGCTTGCTGGGCGGCACCTTGCTGGTCACACCTCTTTTGGGCGCGGATGGCGAGGTCTATGCCGTGGCGCAAGGCCCCGTGGCCACAGCCGGATTCTCGGCCCAGGGAGCCGGAGCCTCGGTGACCAAGGGCGTGCCCACCGCCGGACGCATCGCCAACGGCGCGTTGATCGAGCGCGAGATCGCATTTCGCTTGGCCGAACTTCCCACGATCCGCCTGGCTCTGCGTAACCCCGACTTCACCACCGCGCAGCGCATCGTGCAGGCCATCAACGCCAAATTGCGCATGCCGGTGGCCGAGGCCCTCGATCCGGGCACCGTGCGCCTAACCCCGCCCGCCGCGCGGCGCGAGAATATCGTGGGGCTGCTGACCGAGCTGGAACAATTGACCGTGACTCCCGACCAGGTGGCACGCGTGGTAATCGACGAACAAGCGGGCGTCATCGTGATGGGCGAGAATGTGCGCCTCAACACCGTGGCCATCGCCCAAGGTAATTTGACCATTCGCATCACCGAGACTCCCCAGGTCTCGCAGCCCGAACCCTTGTCGCGTGGCGGCGAGACCGTCGTGGTGCCACGCACCGATGTGCAGGTCCAAGAGGGCGGCGAGAACCGCATGGCGGTCTTGAGCAGCGGCGTCAGTTTGCAATCTCTGGTCCAGGCCCTGAACGCCTTGGGCGTGGGACCGCGCGACATGATCACCATCTTGCAATCCATCAAAGCCGCCGGCGCGTTGCAGGCGGAAATCGACGTGATCTAGGGGGGGCAAGGCGACATGACCTCCGTTTCCGCAGCTTCCCCGTCCGGCACCGCGCCGCCCAGCCCCAAGGCATTAGCCAAGGCCAATGCCACGGCAAAAGATTTCGAAGCCATGGTGCTGGCCCAAATGTTGGCCCCGATGTGGGAGACGGTGGAAGTGGACCCCGATTTCGGCGGTGGCCATGCCGAAGAGACCATGCGCAGCGTGATGGTCCAAGAATACGGCAAGGCCATGGCCCAATCCGGCGGGGTCGGCATCGCCGCCTCGGTCCATGCCGAGATATTGCGACTACAAGAAGCGAAGTCGCAGCCCGCCGTCGCTTTGGCGCCCCATTCATCCTCCCTAACGACAAGGTGACATGATGACCCAGACTCACGATGCCGCCCCCATGCCGATTCCAACGGGTAACGGCTTGTTGGATCTTATGACCGAGCTGGATCATGTCTTGCGGGCCGAGGAAGCTTTGCTGACCCAAAGCCGCCACCAGGTCCAGCACAAAGATCTTTTGGCTCAAAAGCAGCAATTGGTGGTGCGCTACACCCAGACCATTCGCGCCCTGGCGCAAGAGCCCGAGCGTTTGCGCGAGATGAGCGACTCGCAGCGCAACGCTCTGCGCCAAATCGGCCAACGTCTTGAAGAGACCACCACGCGCAATATGAAACTGCTCAAGCGCGAAATCAGCACCAGCGATTTCCTGCTGCGCACCGTCGTCGATACCTTACGCCAACAACAACCGCGCGCGCCGGGATCGGGCGGCTATGGCGGACAAAGCCCCGCCCATATCGACTCGCACGACACGACCCAGCCGATGCTGGTCCGGAAAAAAATATGACGCGCCGCCGACCGACTTGGCACGCGCCTTGCAACACTCCTTCTGAAGACCCTCTTGCGTAGAAGACCATGATCGACTCTCTGACCACCATCACCTTGGACATCCTGCCGGCGACAGCCGGACGGAGCGGCGCGGGCAAGTCCGCTGCCGCGTCTCGGGACGCGGTGGTCGAAGCCTTCCAGTTACCCCCGAGCGCGCAGGTTAAGCCGCGTTCGGACAGTTCTTCGGTGCGTGAAAAATCCGCCGCCCCGCCCCCCGAACGGGAGACAGGTGGCCGATCGGAGATTGAGCGATCCTCCGCGCCCTCACCCAAGCCGACTCCATCGGCGCGCACCGAAGATACTTCTTCCGCCTCGGACTCGAATGATCCGACGGCACGCACCGCCCAGGCCGCCGATGCGTCCGGCGATAACCAAGCCAATTCTGTTACAGCCGGACAGCCCCAGGAAGCCGCACAGACGGATGCCAAAGCCGAGCTGGAAGCGATGATCGCTAAGGCTTTGGAACAACGCAGCGCCGCCGCCACGAATATCAACGACGAGGAAGCCGCCGCTCAGGCGGTCGCCATGCAGGCGGGGCAAAACCTTTCCGCTGTCGGGCCCGTCCAAATCGGATCGACCCCGGCCCAGGCGGGACAAGCCGCCCCAGACGCCGCCTCTCAGGCACTGGCCGCGCAGGGGCAAGCGGGTCAGGTCGCGCAAAATCTGGCCGGACCTACGCCGCAAGCTCAAAACGCCAAGGCACAGAATTCAGGCATTTTCGAAGATCAGGGCAAACAGCAAGCGGATGCGTCCTTCGAGAATCCGACCGCCGAACAAGGTCCCGAATTATCGAATGACGGCCAGACGCAATCCAAAGGACAGACACGCTTCCAACCGAACGGGACATTGGGTCAGTCACAAGCAAAGGCCGAGATGGCGGATACACGAAACCAAGAAGTCGTGACCGATCAAACACAGGTTAAGGCCGCCAGAACCCCCACATCCGAACAAGCGGTCGCGGCCCCTGTGGCGACAGCAGCTAAGGCCCAACCCATCACCGTCAAACCGGTTGAGATGGGTGCCCAAGCCGTTTCGGCCCTTACGCATGAAGGCGCTGTCTCGGCCAACCGCGCGGCTGTGGCCACGCCCGGCGCGGTTGCCGACCCCACGCTGACCCCACGCGCCACCCCCGCCGAACAAGTCGCCGTCCGTCTGGTGCATCAGGCAGGCGAAGGCAAAGACAGCATTAGCTTTCAACTGCATCCCGCAGAACTAGGAAAGATCGACGTGCGCCTGGATGTGGGCAGCGACGGCAAAGTCAGCGCCCGCATCATGGCCGACAACCCGGCCACTTTGGACATGTTGCAACGCGACCAACGCCAATTGGAACGCGCCTTAAGCGATGCAGGACTCAAGGCCGATCCCGGATGCCTAGACTTTGGCTTACAGCAAAATCAGAGGCAAGCGCACCAAGACGCTTCCCATTTATCCCAGTCGGGCCGTGCCACGCGCGCCTTACAGGATGTTTTTGCCTTGGTTCCCGAGGCTTCGGCCGTCTCGGCCTATAACATGTTGGGATCCACTCAGCGCGTCGATATCCGAATCTAACGGAAAGGGCCATTCCCATGACCAGCGCCGTCGGCAGTAGCACATCATCCGCCTCGACACAGAAGGCGACCAGCGCCTCGACCACTTCGGCGCTAGGCTCGCTCAGCGGCAGTTTCGACATGATGTTGAAGCTGTTGGTCGCCCAGATGCAAAATCAAGATCCGACAGCGCCGCAAGACGCCAATGAAATGACCAAACAATTGGTATCCTTCACCGGCGTCGAGCAGCAGATCAGCACCAATTCCAAGCTGGATCAGTTGATCACTTTACAAAACGGATCGGGCACCACGCCGTTGCTGAATTATATCGGCAAGACCGTGGCTTTCGACTCGGCGCAGCTGCCCTTGCAACAGGGCGCGGCCAGCTTCAATTATACCCTGCCCCAAGCCGCCAGCACGGTGCAGATATCGGTGATGGATTCAACAGGCAAGGTCGTCTTCGCCGATAACGGCGATCCGGCCAAAGGCGCGCATCTGATCGAATGGAACGGCAAGAACGCCGCTGGCACTCAATTGGCCGATGGCTTTTATAAGATCAATATCACCGCCAAAGACAGTTCGGGCAAAGACCTGACCGTCAGCGCCGTCCCTCGCGGACAGGTAACCGCCGTCGAGACCGATAGCAGCGGCAAAGCCGTGCTAAGCATCGGCGGCCTCCAGATTTCTGCCGATACCGTCAAAGGCATTTATGAAAAAACGAACACCAACCATGACTCCAACGCAGCCGCATAACCGGGATGGCTTCGCCATCGGCCCTATTCTGTTCGTCCTGGCCTTGATGGGCGTGATCGCCATCGCCATGGGCGCGGGCAATGACGCGTCTTCCGCCAATGCCTCCGCCGATCGCGTGGTGTATGGCATTTTTAGCCAAGCCGAGACCATCCGTGCCAAGATCCACGAATGTTATGCGGTCACAAAAGACAATCCCGGCTATGATTACCCTGCCTCGAATGTCACCGGAACCGTTGTCACAAGCCTGACTTGTCCAGGCGATACCGGCGGAGCCTCCAATTTATGGACGGGCCAGCGCCCCGGCAGCCTTGGGGCCGTCTTGCCCGGTTTTGACGCCTGGGTTTACATCAACGCGGGAGATAGCGGCGGACGCTGCATCCGCATCCAACCGACGGGTTCGGCCAGCAAGGCTATTAAGGATGGATTGGCGCGCGTGATAAAACGCTATACCACCCGCGAAGCGCAATACGATTCGGGTAGCATGTCGCAGCGTTTTATCCTGTGGATCACGCGGCCCACCGGCGCGGCCAGCTCGGAATGCGCGCCTTAACCTTTCTCTAAGTCTTAACCGACTATGATTGGCCTTCCCCTAGGGAGGATTCAGGTGACGACATATTCCTGCACAGATGCCCGCCCGGCGACTGGTGAAAGGGGCATTGCCATCGGCCCCATCCTGTTCATTCTAGCCTTGATGGGTGTCGTTGCCGCCGCCATGGGGGCATCGACGAGCACATCCAGCGCCAATGTCAGTTCGGATCGCATTGCGAATATCGTCTATAGCCAGGCCGAACTGATCCGCGCCAAAATCCATGAATGCTATTCTTTCAACATGGGCAACGCCGCCAATAACTATCCGACCTCGGCCGGCGCGGGGACCGCCGTGCGTAGCTTAACCTGCCCCGGCGACCAAGGCGGCGCACAAAATCTATGGACAGGAATACGCGCCGCCAGTTTAGGGCCTGTGCCGCCAGGCTTTGACGAGTGGCTCTATGTGAATGCCGGAAGCAGCGGCGGACGTTGCATCCGCATCCAGCCGACCAGCACGGCCAGCCAGTCCATGAAGGACGGACTGGCGAGGGTAGTGGCACGTTACGCCGCAACGGACATACAGTACACCGCAGGCGGGGCCACGCAGCGCATTGTCATCTGGATCACCCCGCCCACCGGCTCGGCCGACGCCAATTGCGCGCCTTAACGCTTTGCTAAGCGGCAGGCTTAAGACTAAGGGCCATGCCCAACACGCCACCACATAATGTCCCCGAGCGCTTCTTAAACCGCGAGCTATCCTGGCTGGCCTTCAATAGGCGTGTGGTGGAGGAGGCCGAGGACTCCCGCCATCCTTTGCTGGAGAGGGTGAGATTCCTGTCCATCGCCGCCGCCAATCTGGACGAGTTCTTCACCGTGCGCGTGGCCAGCTTGCACGCCCAAGAGGCCGGCGGCTCGGGACCTGGCGACGACGGACTGACGCCCGCGCGGCAATTGGCGGCCATCCGTCAAGAAGCGCCGGGCCTATTCGCCGTGCAACAGAATGCCTGGCGCGTCTTGCGCCAGGAGATGGCCGATCACCGCATTCCTCTGCTTAAAACCTGCGAGCTGGACGCCAGCGACCTGGCGCATCTGGAAGAGCATTTTATGACCGAGATTTACCCACTGCTAACCCCGGTGGCGGTGGACCCTGCTCATCCCTTTCCCTTTGTCGCCAACGGCCATTTGGCGCTGGCGCTATTGCTGCATGATCCGCGCATGAACAAAGATATTCATGCCATGGTGGTCATGCCGCGCGGCGTGCCCCGCTTCTTGCGCCTACCCCGCCCCGATGGCGAGGCGGGTTTTGTGATGCTTGAACGCACGGTGCAACATTTCCTGCCGAATTTGTTCCCGGGCTTTACGGTGCGCGAATCCGGCTTTTTCCGCGTGTTGCGCGACAGCGAGATCGACGTTCAAGACGACATCCAGGACCAGGACAACGAGGACCTGACTCAAAGCTTTGAACGTGCCTTGCGCCGTCGCGCGCGCGGGCGTGTGGTTTTGTTGACCGTCAATGCCAGCATGCCCGAACCCTTGCGCGGTTTTCTAATCGAACGCCTCGACGCCGCGCATGAGGACGTGTTGTTGCAGCACGGGTTGCAAGGTCTGGCGGACGCCCGGCAATTGATCGTAGCCGATGAACGGCCCGATCTTGTCTTTCGTCCGCACCAACCGCATTCGAACGCCGTGATTCAAGGCTTTACCCAGGACGCCTTCGCCACGTTGCGACAGGGCGATCTGCTGTTGCATCACCCCTATGAGAGCTTTGATCTGGTCATAAATTTCCTGCGCCAAGCGGCCGAAGATCCCTTTGTGCTGTCCATCCGCCAAACGCTGTATCGCACGGGCGACGACTCGCCCGTGGTCCAAGCCTTGATCGCCGCTGCCCAAAACGGCAAATCGGTTACCGCCATGGTCGAGCTGAAGGCCCGATTTGACGAAGAGGCCAATATCCATTGGGCGCGCAGTCTGGAAAACGCCGGGGTGCAGGTGGTGTACGGCTTCGTCAGCATGAAGACCCACGCCAAAATCACTCTGGTGGTGCGGCGCGAGGAAGGCCTGCTGCGTTCCTATGCCCATTTCGGCACGGGCAATTACCATATCGGCACCGCGCGCAGTTATGCCGATCTATCCTTCTTGACCTGCGATCCCGAATTGATGGCCGACGCCATGCAGATGTTCAATTACATGACCGGCACCGCCATTCCGCAACCCTTGCGCAAGGCCAGTTTAGCGCCCTTAACCTTGCGGACTCGACTTGTCGAGTTGATCGAGGCCGAGGCCCAAGCCGCGCGCGCTGGGCAGCCTTGCGGCATCTGGGCAAAAATGAACGCCCTGGTTGATCCCGACATCATCGATTGCCTGTATCGCGCCAGCCAGGCGGGCGTGCCTATTGAATTGATGATTCGCGGCTTGTGTTGCCTAAGGCCCGGCGTGCCGGGGCTGTCGCCCACCATCCGAGTGAGCAGCATGGTCGGCCGTTTTCTGGAACATAGCCGCATCCTTGCTTTCGGCCACGGCCACGCCCTACCCTCGCCCCACGCCCTGGTGTTTCTATCATCGGCTGATTGGATGCAACGCAATTTCGACCGAAGGGTGGAAACCTTGATCCCGATCACTCATCCAGACTTGCACCAAAGGATTCTTCGTGAAATCCTGACCGCCAATTTGCGCGATCAGCGTCAAACATGGTTGCTGCATGCGGATGGCGGGTATCGTAAGCAAGCGCGCGAAGGCTTTTGCGCGCATGCCCACTTCCTGACCGGCGGCGGCGACGCAACGACGGATTAGAACGAACATGACTGCACGCCGCCCACCGCTTTCAGCGCGTGAGAACGACACCGCCTATCTGATTGAGATCGGCTCGAACTCGGTGCGCTTTCTGACCTATCAAGTCTTGTTTGATTCGCAAGGCACATGCCGCTGGATGCCTCTGATCCATCGCGAGAAATCATTGTGCCATCTGGGCCGCCATCTAATGGAGCCAAACCCAACACGGCGCATATTGGGAAACGAGGATCGGGAACAGGCCCTTAAGGCCGTGACCACTTATGCGGCGCATATTCGGTCAGTCGAAAATGTGTTTGTTATCGCCACCGCCGCCACGCGCAACGCAGTCAATGGTCCCGCGTTCCGAGCAGAACTGGCCGAGGCCATCGGCCATGACGTCACCGTGATCAAAGACCTGCAGGAAGCCGTGCTAGGGCGGCGCGGAGTGCTGTATGGCGAGCCGCGCGCGCAAGACGCCGTGGTGGTCGATTTGGGCGGAGGCAGTTTGGAAATCCAGCCCCCTGATGACAGCCCCGGTGTCAGCCTGCCCATCGGCGCTCTTTCCTTGGCTACCGCCATACGTCACGACTCCGCCGCCGCCCGACGCCATGTTCAGAATATCTTTGCCCAGCAAGCCGATATGTTGCGCCCCTTGCAAGGCAAGCCCTTGGTGCTCATCGGCGGCATGCCGCGCGCCTTGGCCGAGGCGCATCTGAATATCACCGAGCATCCTTTGCCTTTCGTACAAGGTCATGAGATGACCACCGAGGCCACGCGGCGCTTCTTCCGCGAGATCGCCACGAATTGGCGCGACGGCGACATGAAGACGGCCAAGGTCAGCACGGAAAGACAGGCCGCGCTGCCTGCTTCGGCCTGGTTGCTTGCCGAATTGCTGGGACATCTGGAACCTTGCGCCGTGGCCTTCTCAGCCTTTGGCCTGCGCGAGGGCTTTTTAAGCCAGGAAGTGGCCGATTTTGGCCCCATAGAACGCGATCCGGCCTTGTTCGTCCTGGAATGCGAGAGTCCGGACATGACGGGCGCAGACACCCTCACGCGCTGGTTGTTGCCCCTGCTGCCCAAAGGTGCGGGACGGCAACCTATCGAGCGCCTGGCACGCTTGGCGGCGCTATGGGCCACCCTGCCTCGCCGGGAATGGCCCAATTTGCGGGCCGAGGCGGTCCTGCACGAGGTGGCCAGCAAATCCATGGGCAGTCTGACCCATGAAGAACGGGCCTTTCTAGCCATCGGTATGTATGTCGCCGAGCGTGGCAAACCCTGCAAATCGCCTTATGCCAAAAGCATGGAAATTTGGCTGAAGGGTCGTCGTAACGAGGTCATCGAGCCGACTTATGCCCAGGCCATTGGGCTGGGCCTAGCCCTGGCGCGCGAAGTCGGCGCGGGACAACCCGCCAACCTGAAAGGCACCGCCTTGGCCTATCACCGTGGCCAATGGGCTGTCACAGGCGAATCCCGCCCCGCGCGGGATGAATCGGAATTGCTGCAACGACTGAATCGGCTGCAGATTCGGCCGGAAATAGGTTAGGCGCCGCTAAGTTTTGTTGGCTGTGTCTAATGGGTGTAGGCCCCTACGCCGATCCGATAGCCGTCGATGCGAATGATATAAGACGCCTTATCGTCGAAGGTATGCGTGGTGGGATTGAGCCACTTATAATGCACCCATCCCCTGTCCTGGATGGCCATGATCTCGCGCCCAAACATCTTGCCTGTTGTGTCTTGCATATCCATGATGCTGCGCTTGATCAAAATGGGCTGTGTGCCATGAGCCAGAATGACTCCATCGGCATTGATGGCAAAGACATACAAGTTCCCCTCGACGAACGGCCCTTTCGCGTCGCTGAACATCCCCATAGCCTTTTCGGGACCGTGGGCCTTCAACAAATAAATCGCCGCGCGTTCAGCCAGCGCCTTGGCCCGATCCTCGGCCTTCGGCTGTGCAGCCCAAGCCGCGCCCCCCAGCGCCAACAGGCCGCAGAAGCTCAACACCAAAATACGACAGATCATGCGCGGAATATGGAGGGCCGAATACATGCGCATGTCTTGCTTCTCCACAGGGATATGTCGCCAGGCTTTCACTTAGACGGCCTCCGCATTAAGAAAAACTTAATATACGTCAATTCAAGGGCCTGGATCGCTATCCCAACCGGTCCAGAATCACCCGCGCCAGGCGCAGACTGATTCCCGAGACGCGCTGCAGGTCTTCGGGCGCGGCGGCGGAGATGGCGCGGGCCGAGCCGAAATGCTGCAGCAAGGCGCGTCTTCGCGCAGGGCCCACGCCAGGGATATCGTCCAAGGGCGAGCGCAACAAATCGGCCTCCCGCTTGGCGCGATGGCTGTTGATGGCAAAGCGGTGCGCCTCGTCGCGCAGACGCTGTAGAAAGAACGCCACCGCGCTGCCTTCGGGCAAGATGACGGGTTCGGCCTGACCGGGCAGGAAATACCGCTCGCGCCCCGCATTGCGGTCTTCGCCTTTGGCCATGCCGACAAAGGCCAGATCGGCAAAGCCCAATTCGCTGGCCAAGCCATAAGCGGCGTTCAATTGCGTAATGCCGCCATCCAGGATGATCAGATCGGGACGCTGCGTCGCCTCGCCCGCCGCCAAGGCCTCGCGCAGACGCAGCAGACGACGACGCATCACCTCGCGCATCATGGCCGGATCGTCGCCGGGGGCGATGTCGTCGCGGATCACAAAGCGCCGCCAGGATTTCTTGTCGAGGCCTTCGGCCCCCGCCACGATCATGGCGCCCATGGCGCTTCGTCCGCCGGTGTGGCTGTTGTCGTAAACTTCGATGCGACGGGGCGGGGCGGGTAGATGAAAAGCTTCGGCCACCTGTTGGAGCAATCCGGCCTGCACGCCGGTTTCGGCCAGATGTCGCGCCAAGGCTTCGCGGGCATTGTGCAAGGCCGCCTCCACCAACCGCCGACGCGGACCCTGTTGCGGCGATTCAAGGCGCACGCTTCGCCCGGATTTCTGCGTCAAGGCCTCCTCCAGGAAAGGCGCATCGGCAGGCAAAGGCGTCAGCAAGATCAAAGGCGGCACGTCTTTATCCGCATAGAACTGGCCGATGAACGAGGCCAACACCTCGCTGGCGCTTTGACCCGCCTCGTGCCGCAAACGATGGCTGCGCGTGCCGAATGTGTGGCCGCCGCGCAAGACATGCACCTGCACCACGCTTTGCCGGTCTTCGGTATGCGCGGCCATGACATCGGCATCGCCCAATCCCGGCAGACTGACCCCTTGCACCGTCTGCACAGCGGCCAGCGCGCGCAAGCGATCGCGCAAACGGGCGGCGGTTTCATAGTCCAGAATCTGGCTGGCCGCTTGCATCCGCGCGGCCAATTGCTCTTGAATCTGCGTGCTGCGCCCGGTGAGGAAGCGACGCGCGCCCTCGACCTGCCCCGCATATTCGGTCTGACTGATCTTGCCCACGCATGGCGCGGTGCAGCGATGGATATGATATTGCAAGCAGGGCCGCGTGCGCTGCGCGAACATCGAGTCCGTGCAATTGCGCAGCAAAAAGCCGCGCTGCAACGCCATCAACGTCTCATGCACCGCCCCCGCCGAGGCGAAAGGCCCGAAATACCACCCCTTGACCGTATGCGCGCCGCGATGGCGCAACAGGCGCGGGAACGGATGGTCGCGGGTCAATAGCAGGCTGGGGTAAGTTTTATCGTCGCGCAGCATGATGTTAAAGGGCGGCTGTTCGCGCCGGATGAGGCTGGCTTCCAGCAACAACGCCTCGGCCTCAGAGCGGGTGATGACGATCTCCACATCCGCCAGCCGCGCCAACATGCGGCGCAAGCGGATCGGCAGCCGCGCGACCTGGGCATATTGCGCCACGCGCCGCCGAATATTGCGCGCCTTGCCCACATACAGCGCCGCGCCCGAGGCGTCGAGCATGCGATATACGCCCGGCGCATCCGGCAGCACCGCCAACTTGCCCCGCAACAAGGCCGCCCCGCGCTCATAAGAAGGAAGACTCATCCGCGCATGATGACAAGCCTAAGAGAAAGCGGCAATGCCCGAAGCCTCATTCCCTAATGGGAACCTGGCATTTAATGGGGATGCGCATCTCGCATGCGATGATGAGCTTGGCGATGCCCATAAAGAACGTCGTTATTGGGACATATGTCAGGATTGGATGTCATCCCCGAGGGCGCGGGAGACGCGGGAGAATAGTTCGCGATTGCATCGTCAGATGTCTTTGAATTCTCCACGCGGACCTTTTCATGCGCATAGGTGGCAAGCCTGGCAAAATCAATCCTGGTGAAGCATCTGTTTTTTAAGCCAATGAGTGCTGGTGGACACTGATCTTCGCGCATTTCATTGAAATATTCCGCGCTTCTTAGATTACTGCCCGGATAGATATCCACAGTATCAGAGTTCATCGACAACAAGCAGAATGCCGATAGCTCCTCAAGAATATATTGCGTTGAAAGTCTCACGGCAATGCTTCTTGAGCAGTTTTGAAAATTTCCTTTATCTATTTGCCTAAAAACATACGATGTTGCGTCATAGGTTACGCAATCATTGAAGCCCTTATCGCTGTAGAACATATCAGTCAGCAAGTCATTTATACGCACATAATCTGAACGGTTTATTATATCATCCCATCTGATAATTTTAGTTGTGATATTTATCATTGAAATTTTACTCATATTTCTTTTTACCCATTCCCGCCCCTCTTTTTCTGCGGCCTCATATGCTTGATCCAAGCCTTCACCTCGCGCGATCAGATTATAGCGCTGCAATGTATCATTGACGCTTATCTCGCATTCGCAGAAACCATTTCTATTAACCCAATCGACCAAAGCCGCGAATTTCCCCGACTCGTGATAGGGCTGTCCCACGCTAATCATGAGTCGGCAGCGCGAAAAACGACGCCAGCCGGCGCCGTTCTTGACTCGCACGGAGTATTGATCAGTCAATCTCGTAGCGTTCTGTGGCATCGGACATCTCCGGTCTCTTGTGTTGTGGCCAGATGAGGTTGAACAAGTTCCTATGCGCCTCGGCGATGGATCGGTTCCGAATAATGATGGCGCTCTCGGTGTTCCCAAGAATCATTGTCGCCACTTTGTCGCCATAAATCACCTGGGGGTTATTGTGAAAAAACGCCGATGGTATGCATCGGTATTCATCCAGATTGCCCATAAGATATGTGTCTTTTTCATCGATCAGCGAACGCATTTTGATATTCGCCCGACGTATTCTTCTGTAATTCTCGACGACTTCGGGCGGTGAAATCTTATCGACAACACAACTAAACAAAACCTCCCCTTGAGTGTCTTTTAACGTCAAATACACATCGTCCAAGACACGCACAAAAATATGACTGCCCTCAATCAGGCGGACCGTGTCATTACGGAATCTGACCCCGCAATCGGAAAGCAATTCGATATTTCTATCTTCAAGCGCCTTATAGATCGCCTCGACCGTTGAGGACAGCGGACGCTTATTCCCGCCCTCCAGACTTTTGATCGTCTCAGGGGACAAACCGGCAGCTTGCGCCATTTGTTCGCGCGAATAATCCAGCAACGCACGCGCCGCTCTAAGCTGTTCAGGCTCCAGCATTGTTAATCGTTACCCTTCATTTGTCCTTATGCATCAATCTAACACCTAAAATTGGTTTCAACGACTATAGGGAATGCCCAAAGCAGGAATCTTGCCTCGCCGCACCTTTTTATGGTTGTCTTAGAACCTAATTTGTGTATATGGTCATACTCAGCACAACCTGCAAAGCCATATGGATGCCTTTCTTGTCAATCTGAACGCCATAAGGAAGTTTGCCATGCCTGATTTCACAAACAAGCCTGAAACGCACGGTTACCGTCTGTCGGTGCCGATGGATAAAAAGCCTGAACGCGCCGCCCCCCTCTCTAGCACGACACATTTCGAAACCCAATTCGACAACGCTCTGGCGCAGACTTTGCGGCAAGCGGGGTTGACGGGCGCGGAAGCGGGGGATGATGGGGCGGCGCTGGCGCGGCTGTATGCCTATGTGGCTGATCGGTTGGGGCAAGAATCCGTGTCGCGTTTGAATCGGGTTTTGTGGTCGATGACTGCCGAGCCCGCCTCTGTGCCTGAATTGCTGCGTCTGTTGCGCGATCAGGCATGCCATGCATGGCGCGAATGGCATTTGCGCGTGGACAACACCTATGTGAACCGTGAATTGGGCGAGGCGCGACCCGCCTATGTCGAAACGCTGCAACGGCGTTACAACGAGGCCCAGCATATGTTCGAGGAGGTCTTGAGCGTGGTGCAGTCCTGGTCCGCCCAGTCCGACGATACGAAGGACCCCGTCTTAGATCCCCGCTTTTTTGCATCGGCCCGTCACTAACCTCTTCTCATCCCCCATATCCCTTTGCAACCACCTGACCGTGAAAGGGTTTTTGATATGGATATCACTCAATTACACGAACGCTACGGCGAGGATTTTGCGCAGATGTGCGCGATACAGTTGCCTTTGGAAGATATCGCGGCGTTGAGCGTGGAAACGCTGTTGCCCTATCTGAAGACGCGGATGGATTCGACCGAGTATCGCTGGCGGCGTTCGGTTTTAAACATCATGCAAGGCATGGTGATCGAGGTGATGGCGGCCAAGGGCCATATCCCGCGCGAGATGGCGCATGAGACTCCCATCGCGGTCAGCCGGGGCGCGGATGCGCCCGAATCCGTGCTGGGCCCCTTGACCGACTTGCCGCCCAATATGCCCCTGGGCATGACCGCGCGGATCGAGGACAGCGCCAAGGTGATGGGCGAGATTCTGGCCGAGCTGCGCGCCGATCCCGGGCGCGCGCCCTCGCCCGAGCATGTGGGACGGCTGCGTGTTCGTTATTTGGAGGCCCGCGCCTTGTATGTGCTGGCCCGATTCAGCGCGCCCGCCGGTGAAGTGGACGGTTTCGACCAAAGCCCCCAAGGACAGGCAACCCCGGGCGATCCCCGAGAAAGCGACGAATCCTATATGGCGAAACTGCGCGTGACCAAATCCGTGCGCGCCTTGTTGGACCAATTCGGCGGAGCCGAATCCCTGATGGCCGCGCCCGAACAAGACCTGATCCCCCTATGCGTCCAAGCCAGCGAGGAAATGCGCCGCCTGGCCCTGGGACAACCGCCCCGTCCCCCCGAAATCACCCTCACCGTCTCGCCCGAATCCGTCGAAGCCAACCGGGCCAGCGCCTAGATATTATTTACAAAGCTTGGAATCTCCGATTGCCGCGAGATCTGGGGCCATAGGATGCTTTTGCGTGCGGGGAGACAATGCCTCTTTACGTCCTTTGAACCTCTTGCCACATATCGGGCCTGTCCATAAATCTTCGGCCACAGATTGACCTGACGGGTCTTTTGTAAGATTCTTCCCTCCATCCATCCCTTGCGATCGAGAATATCCATGGCCGTCTCAAACACTTTATCTCCCACCCGTGCCGAGAATTATCCCGAATGGTATCAGCAGGTCATCAAGGCCGCCGATATGGCCGAGGCGTCCTCGGTGCGCGGGTGCATGATCATCAAGCCATGGGGTTACGGCATCTGGCAAAGGCTGCAACAGGGTCTGGATACGCGCTTTCGCGAGACGGGGCATGAGAACTGCTATTTCCCGCTCTTCATTCCTTTGCGTCTTATAGAAAAAGAAGCCGAGCATGCGGCGGGTTTCGCCAAGGAGATGGCGGTGGTCACGCATCATCGCTTGGTGATGGGGCCAGACGGCCATCTCAAGCCCGATGGCGAGCTGGAAGAGCCGTTGGTGGTGCGCCCGACTTCCGAGACCATCATCGGCGAAGCCATGGCCAATTGGATTCACTCCTACCGCGACCTGCCCATGCTGCTGAACCAATGGGCGAATGTGGTGCGCTGGGAAATGCGCACGCGCCTGTTCCTGCGCACGGCGGAGTTCCTGTGGCAAGAAGGGCATACCGCCCATGCCACGCGCGAGGACGCCGTGGCCGAGACCATGCAAATGCTGGAGATTTACCGCGAGATATCTGAAGAACATGTGGCCTTGCCGGTCATCATGGGCGAAAAGCCGGCCCATGAACGCTTTGCGGGGGCGGTGGACACCTATTGCATCGAGGCGATGATGCAAGACGGCCGCGCCTTGCAGGCCGGGACCTCGCATTATCTGGGGCAGAATTTCGCCCGCGCCGCCGGTATTCAGTATCAGACCAAAGAAGGCGGGCTGGAATATGTGCATACGACGTCATGGGGCGTTTCGACGCGCATGATCGGCGGTCTCATCATGGCGCATGCCGACGATATCGGTTTGCGCGTGCCGCCGCGCTTAGCGCCGCATCAGATCGTGCTGGTCCCCATCACGCGATCGGAGGAGGACGAAGCGGCGGTGGCGGCTTTCTGCCAAGAGCTAAGCCAGCGCCTTTCCGCCGAAAAGGCATGGGGCGAGCCGGTGCGGGTGCATTGGGACAGGCGCGACCGCGCCTCGGTGGATAAACGCTGGGAATGGGTGCGCAAAGGTGCGCCTTTGGTGTGCGAGATCGGCCCGCGCGACGTGCAAAACCGCGCCGTCACCTTTTTGCGCCGCGATCAATTCGAGGCGGGCAAGCAAACGGCCCCGATCGATGCGTTTCTGGGTCAGGCGGTCGAATTGTTGCGGCAGATTCAACAAGGCATGTTCGATGCCGCCGCCGCCATGTTGGCCGCGCGCACACGCACGGATATCACCACTTATGACCAATTCCGCGAGGTGTTTGCAGGCGAGGATCGCACGGACGGCGTATTTGTCCGCGCGCCTTGGTGTGAAGATCCGGCCAGCCTGCCCTTGATCGAGGAGATGAACGTCACCATTCGCTGTCTACCGCTTGACGGTCAGGATCAGGGCGGCGTGTGCGTTTTGACGGGCAAGCCTGCCAAACGCACAGCCATTTTCGCTAAGGCGTATTAACCCCATCCTCTCGACGGCAACGCGCCCCCATGCAAGGCCATGGGACACCTCTTATGTAACTATTAATTGTCTGATAGAATAGGAACCGTAACAAATACGCAGCATATGGATCCTGCTCAGAGTAAAGACGAGGAGAACAAGAAATGCCTGATGATGCGCCCCTGAATTACAGATCCTCGGCCATGATAGGGCTTGAAAAGATGGCGTCTCTAGTGGACGGCGTCATTGAGACAGCCAGGATTAATCCGCGCCAAGCTTTGAGTGACACCGAGAAATTGATGGAATCATCGTTATCTTCTGGCTTAACTTCGGATCAGGTCAAGGCGAGTGTGGAAACGAAGCTAATGGCAGAGCTAGATAAGCCCCTGCCGACAGATGCGACAGGATATGCGCGCGCGGCGCGCATCAATCAGGCCATCACGCTGACGGGTTTGTGTGCCGAGGATGCCGATCCCGTCAGGGCGGGTATCTTGCAGGATTTGTCTAAGCCGCTACAGACTTTGCTTGACTCCATCCCGCTTGCAGAGCGTGAGAAAGGAAAGCCCCATTACCATTTTGTAGATCAGGTGCAGCAGACACTGGGCGTCATCTCCAAAGAGGACTTGCCCACGAGAGTGCAAGACTACTATGTCTGGGTGTGCGCTTCTCTAACCAAAATGGCAAATTTGCCCTATAGCGGGCCTCAAATGACTAAAAGAAGAATATTGGATGGGCAAGAACCGAATAAAGAAATGCCGCCAATAAGTGGCCCAACGGGGACTGATACAGCTGAGCAGATGGCCGTATTGCTTCGTCAAATCAAACAAGACGTTTCATATGATGCGGATTTTCCGAAAACTTTGGCGTCGCGCATCGGCGCGATGAGAGACTTGTTGGAGATGTGCGATGCCGACAAGGTTGAGGTCAAGAGAGCGTTAGTGGAACGCCTGGTGCCTGCCCTTTATCGGCTCAAGGATGCGATTCCCGAAGAGGAACAGGGAAGAGATCGTCCCTATTCCAACTTCGTGGGTCGCATTGGCGTGGTCCAAGCCAATGTCTATGTAATGAACATAACGAGCTTGGAAGATGAAACTCTACACATCAACAACCGTTACGCCGCTATCCGTTTTCAGTTGGACTCGATGGGCCGTGAGTTGCCTCCGATTGAACCAAGCGCAGCGCCTGTTGTGGTGGATGTTGAAGAAAATCGTGTTCCCAACTCACAAGCAAAACCGGCGTCAGAGGAACCAACATCCACAAATGCCCGCGCAGCAGACCTATCAGCAGGCGGTTTATCGCTTCAGTTTATGCATGAAGCGCCTCAATCCGACTTTGGATACGAGGTTGACCGTCATAAAATCAAACAATCGATCCTAGATTCCCAGATACGCAAAAGCTCCGAGATAGATAGAATCTTCAGCGGTATTCCTTATGACGTTTCGTTTGCGCAGAATATGTCCGCACGATTGGACGAGATGCAAGAACTGATGGGCAAATATTCCAAAGAAGACCCAAAACAAAAACTGTTGGTCGCGCAACACGCCATCGGGTTCCTCACAAAGACCCAAGAGGTTATTCCTGTTGACCAGCAGAGCTATAAGCAGCCTTATGGTAAGTTCGTAGAAAGAATCGATACGGCTAAGATGAGCCTGGCAACGATGCTTGCAAACCCCGATGAGCTGACAAACACCGGATATCAAGTTATCCTCAACCAATTGAGCATGATGGGCCGTGATATGCCTAAGGCCGAGACGCAAGCCGTTGCCGCTCCGACAGAGACACCCGCCACGGACGCACCCTTAAAGGCAGAGTCGGGGCAGCAGCCTGCCCCAGCGGTGCCTGTCACAGCGGTTCCTGTCA
This sequence comes from Alphaproteobacteria bacterium, assembly GCA_016699305.1. Classification (NCBI taxonomy): domain Bacteria; kingdom Pseudomonadati; phylum Pseudomonadota; class Alphaproteobacteria; species Alphaproteobacteria bacterium. Next base: position 1,534,686 of record CP064970.1, on the reverse strand, counting down.
CAGCGGTTCCTGCCGCGACAGCGCAAGACGGTGCGCAACCTGGCGATATAGATATCATTGATCCGATCGCCGCCGACGCCGCGCCGCAGATGCCCAGTCTGGAGAACGGTTTGTTCTTTGAATCTGCCTTGGATCAGCAGTCTGTTGATCCCGGCTACCTCCGTGCAGCGCCGTGGCACGGACTGCCGCAGGACCAAGCCGCCGCATGGCAGCCGCATATTGAGGCGCTGGGCTTGTGGATGAGTGCGGCCAGTCGGGGGAGTACTGCGGACGTTCTGCCCGAAGGGTATACGGTGGGCTTAAATTTTGGCCAAAGCTTCTACACCCAGGATGTCCAGAATCCGACACCTCAGAACACATCTTTTCGCATCAAACTGAACCGCGTCGATGCCTCGGGCCAGGTCGAACAGATTGATCTGTTGGAGCATAGTTTTGGCCCGAATGGCACCCAAAGGGTGAGCCTGTTGCCGTCCAAGGATGGCACCGAGCATCCCGAAGGCGTCAAGAGATACGCTCTTATCCAGATGGTCCGTCAGGCCGTAGAAGGAAATTGGGCCAAAGAGGGGCGCGTCTTGCGTCTGACTGGCTCCGAAGCAGATCGGGCATTTATGCGCGGTAATCTGGAAGCCAACGGGATTAGCCCCGCGCAGATTGTGGATGTGGTGACGAAGAAAGATGCCGAGAAAACTGCCTCTCCGCCACGTCCTGTGAACAACGCGCGCGAGAATTATGCCGCGCAGACGGTTCCTGTTCCTGCCAGCTAACACGCGTGCATAAGCGTCTTGTCGAATACCCATCGGCGGGTCATCATGCCATCCATGATGACCCGCCGTCGCTATTCTGGGCCTGGGCTTATCCTGGCCACGCATAATCCCAACAAGCTGCGCGAATTGCGTTCCTGGTTGCCGGATTGGCTGACCGATATTTCTTCCTCGGGCGAATGGGGACTGCCGGTGCCCGATGAAACCGGGCAAAGCTGCGCGCAAAATGCCGCCATCAAGGCGCGCGCGACGGCAATGGCGACGGGGCGCGTGGCTCTGGCCGACGATGCCGGATTCTTTGTCGCCGCGCTGGGCGGACAGCCGGGCCATCTGATGGCCGATTGGGCCAGGCGCGAAGACGGCAGCACGGATTATCAGCAATCCTTCGATCGTATCCAGGCGGGGATTGGCGACTCGTCCGACCGCTCGGCACGTTTCGTCTGTTGCCTGGCTTTGGGTTGGCCCGATGGGCATGTGGAGCTGTTCGAAGGATATAAAGACGGCGTGGTGTTGCCCCAGCCTTGCGGCGATAACGGCTTTGCCTATGACACCATCTTTCGCCCCTTGGACGATACCCGCAGTTACGCGCAAATGAGCCTTGAGGAAAAGAACCAGATCAGCCATCGCGGCCATGCCTTTTCCCTGTTGCTGGCCGAGGGGCTGGAAGCGCCCAAGACTCTATGAACGCCGCGACCGAGAGCGCCGATCTGGCGCTGTATATCCATTGGCCGTTCTGTCTGTCCAAATGCCCGTATTGCGACTTTAATTCCCATGCCATGCGTGGCGAGGTGGAAGAGACGCGCTGGGCGAAGGCCTTGCTTGCCGAGATGGGCTTTGAAGCCGCGCGTCTGCCCGGGCGGCGCTTAACCTCGATCTTCATGGGCGGGGGCACACCCAGTTTGATGTCGCCCGCCATGATCGCGCGGTTGATCGAGGCGGCTTGCGGGTTCTGGCCGCCTGCTTCTGAATTGGAAATCACCCTCGAAGCCAATCCCGCGACGGTCGAGACCGCGCGTTTGGCCGATTTTCGTACCGCCGGGGTCAACCGCCTGTCCTTGGGCGTGCAAAGCCTGGACGACGAGGCACTGCGATTCTTAGGTCGGCGTCATGACGCGGCGCAGGCGCGCGCCGCGATGGCGCAAGCCGCGCGGATATTCCCGCGCTTTTCGTTTGATCTGATTTACGCCTATGCCGGACACGACCCCGCGCGGTGGCGCGATCAATTGACCGAGGCGGCCCAGATGGCGCAAGGCGGGCATATCTCGGCCTATTCTTTGACCATCGAACCAGGTACCGCCTTTGCCACGCAAACCCAGCGCGGCGCGGTGCTGACGACCGATGAAGACACCGGGGCTGTCCTTTACGATATCACGCAAGATGTGTTGGAGGCGGCGGGCATGCCCGCCTATGAGGTTTCGAACCACGCGCGTCCTGGTCAAGAATGCCGCCATAATTTGACTTATTGGCGCTATGGCGAATATGCGGGAATCGGCCCAGGCGCGCATGGCCGCCTTGATCTGCCCCAAGGACGTGCTGCCACCTTGCGCCGTCGTAGTCCTGCCGTATGGTTAGATCAGGTAGAACGCGATGGTCACGGGACCGAGGATTCAACGTTCCTTGATATCCAGGATCAGCGCGAAGAGGCCCTATTGATGGGCTTGCGCCTGGGCGAGGGGCTGTCATCGGCGTTATGGGAAAAGCGCTTTGGGACGCCTTTGCTTGGGGCGTTTGATTCTCATGCTCTGGAACGCCTGATACGCGGGGAATTTGTGGTGCGGGATCATCAAGGGTTACGAACCACGGCAAAAGGACGGCGCGTACTCGGCGCCGTCCTTTCCGCCCTGGCTTGATACCCCCGGCCAGGGCGGCGCGTCCCCATTTTCCCGTCAGGCCAACGCCAACCGACGGGCGTCCAGGATCCGTCCCGGACGTAGACAAGACCGCTGCGGGGCAGGCTCCGCATAGGCCTGGCGTTGAAAACTCAAAGCGTCATAGTGTCCGGGTTTGTGGGCTTGGGGCCGCACCCCATATCTCTCGTCCTCGGCGCGGCTCTCACTCCAGACGGCATCGGCCAGTTTCAGGGCCGGCGCGATGATGCCTGGATTGATGATGCCGCCGAGGATAGGTCCGAAGAATAAGTCTAACATGGGTGCCTCCTGCCTTGGTGTGTGTCTGAAGGCAAGATTACAAGTAGCCATTCAACATATCTTGAATAATGGATCGAATTTTACGGAAAACACTTGGTAGATTACATTCGAATATATTTTGCCTAAAATTTTAGACAATGGAACTCCCTGCTTGATGGGGTAAGACGAAACCTCTTATTTCAGCGCAAACGCGATGTATCCGGCGCATGTGGCCAAAAGAGCGATGCCGTGGCCACGGGTTAGGTGGCGCTTGAGCGCTAAGGGCAGGATCAGAATCAAGCTGGCCGTGATAACGAGGAAATTAAGGGTCAGCAACCGGCCCGGCACAGGAACCTCACCCATGATGCCGATCAACCCCGCAACGCCCAACACGCTGATGCTGCTGGAAATGCCCAGATCACGGATGATCTCGTCCACGGAGCGATGGCGCGCGGCCATAAGAGCGGCGATAGTCTCGGGCAAGGCGATGGCCAATCCCACCAAGACGACTCCCGTGATGGTCGGCGACAATCCCCAGCCTTGTCCCAAGGCTCCCGCATGGCGCATCACGCCATCGGCCCCCCAGGCCGTCACCGCCACGCCCAGCAGAATGAGAACGATGTCAAGACCCAGCGGATAGTGCGCAGAGTCTGGCGGCATCGCGGCGTGTTTATGGGATTTTTTCGGATGCATGCTTTGCCATCCGAGGAAACTCATGCCGACCAGCGCGGCCCCATAGATCAATCCAACCGGCCAGAACAACAAAAGATGCGTAGGTCGCAAAACGGCATCGAATATCGCCAGCGCTATCACTCCGCCCATGACGAAGCGTTCGGGATGATGCGGGCCTATTTGAACTGGTCCGACCAGCAGCAACAGCAGTCCAGGGGTCAGGAGCAGATTAACCATGCAACTGCCCATCAAGGCGCCCAGCGCGATTTGGGCTTGGCCGGTCAGGCTGGCTTCGACGCCAAGGGCCAATTCGGGGGTGATTTGGCTCAGCGCCACCAATGTCGTGCCAAGAATACGGATACGGCCGCGCCAATTGCCGGTCCATGCCGCCAAGCCGCGCGTTAATATCTCGCCGCCTGCGATCAGCATCGCCGTGCCCAATATCAATCCCAACAGATGAGGCATTCTCCGTCTCCCCACGACCTTGCGACCGACATGTTAGTATTATTCCGAAATCTCGGGATACGCTACCGTGATTCCCGATCACAGAGGACCATTTGACGGTCTTTCCCGCCCCACACCTGCCTTCCTCTGCCCCCTCCTCTGGGCCGATGAAATAGGCTATCCTCCTTGCGAACAATCAGAGAAAAGGAAAAGCCATGGGCTATCGTGTGGTGGTGACGGGCGCGGCCGGAAATATGGGACGCGAGGTGCTGAAGCTGTTGGCTGAACGGGACTTTCCCGCCGATGAGGTCGCGGCCTTGGGCAGCGCCAGAATGGCCGGCAAGGAAATCTCCTTTGGTGAGGAAACCATCCTGAAGCTGCAAGATGTGGCGCGTTTCGATTTTCGTGGTTGGGATGTGTGTTTCTTGACCCCTGGAGCGGGCATCTCGCCCGACACGCTGCGTCAGGCGGCCGCGCAAGGCTGCGTGGTCATTGACGTGGGCGGACAGTTGTCGGGCGAGGCCGGCGTGCCTGTGGTGGTGCCCGAGGTCAATGCAAACAGTCTGGCCAAGATCGGGGCCGTGAACATGGTCTCGAATCCCGGCGCGGCGACGATTCCCTTGGTCATGGCGCTTAAGCCTTTGCACGATGTCGTGCCCATCCGCCGCGTCGTGCTGGCCACCTATCAGTCCGTCTCGGGCGCGGGGAAAGAGGCGATGGACGAGCTGTACACCCAGACCCGCGCGCATTATGTGTTCGATCCCATTAAGCCGGACGTGTTGCCGCGCCAGATCGCCTTTAATCTGTTCCCGCAAACCAGCGGCTTGTTGGAAGACGGCTCTGCCGAAGAGGAACGCGCCTTGATCGAGGAAACGCGCAAGATCATAGGCGCGCCGATTCAGATCGCCGTGACCTGCGTGCGCGTGCCGGTCTTTATCGGCTATGCCTTGGCCGTTCATGTGGAGTTCGAGCAACCGATGGAAGCCCGCGCCGCGCGCGAGATTCTCGAGGAAGCGCCCGGAATCGTCGTGCTGGATCGCCGCCGCGAAGAGGAATACATGACGCCGATAGAAACGGCGGGTGAGGATATGGTGTATGTCTCGCGCATCCGCAAGGACCCCAGCGTGCCGCACGGCATCGGTCTATGGATCGTCACCGACAATATGCGCAAAGGCTCGGCCCTGAACGCCGTTCAGATCGCCGAAGTCCTCGCTGCCGAGCATCTGTGAGCGCCAATTCGAATAGGATTAAGACGATGGCGTTTTGCTGCGCGGCGGCATCATACCAAAGGCCACCCACGGGTGCAGGATAGGCTCAAATCCCAGCAATCGGCTCTGGACGCTCGAGGGTCGGGCACTATGACCAACGCGTGTTTAGAAGTGCCCTTATGCTATTTCCCAGTCCAGCAATACCAATCTATCTCCTGCACCAGAATGGGTTTGCTGCTGCGAATTCGGACTTCTGTGAATCGGCGATTCTTCAAGAATCCAGCGCCTTCCTCGGGCTGGGCCAAGCCAAAACCCGTATAAGCGCCAATGGAGACCGGGACAAGAGTAAAACGTTGGCCGCTTTGATCCAGCAATTCGACATGGATCACCACCGACGACCCATCAGGCAGGATCAGCCCTTCCGGTTTTGCCCAATCATTGACCCCCGGCAGCTTCATTCGGATGCGTTGACCGACTCTTTGGACCTCTAGGGGCTGCGCCATGGTAAAGACAGCCCATTCCGGCCCTAATTTTGTCGTCCCGGAAATTGAGCGGACCACGGCATCGTCCACCCCGCCACAGCCCGCAAGCCAAACGGAAGCGAGGGCGAGAATCGCCCTGCCATTTTTGATCAAAGACATCTTGTTCCTCCACGAGCAGAAGCTACCAAGGCAGATTGACTTCTTTTGACACCGCCATACTACGATGCGTCTAAGGCGATGGATATGGATATTGTTTTTCCATGCCCGATCCCCATCCGCGCAAATCCTGGAATCAGGTTATCTTGCCCACCGATTCAGCGCAATCCACGATCACAAGATCATTTTCGTCCTTTCCACCAAGAACATATCGAGACCGTGGCGCAGTCTGGTTCGCGCGCCAGTTTTGGGTACTGGAGGCCCCCGGTTCGAATCCGGGCGCCCCGACCCGTTTTCTATCGTTCCAAAGGCTCGGTGCCTTTGTTCAGGATGTCCATATAGGCGGTATAGGCGTATTTCTTGTACCGCTCTTTGCCGGTGATTTCCTGGACCATTCCCAGGCTTTCAAGCACGGCCAGGCCGCGAAGCACGGTTTGTGCCGAAAGACCGGAAGATTTCTTGATCATTGTCGTGTTTGTCACGGGATGGCGCTGCAAATGCTCGTGAACGGCCAGGGCCGCGGCTTTGGAGCTTCCTGCTTGGCGAATAGCGCCCCTATCTTTTTCGAAGAGCTTTAGGACAGCTTGTGCCGTTTCCACCGCATGATCGGCGGTTTCACGCACGCCCGTCAGGAAAAATTCGATCCAGGATTCCCAATCCCCCGTCTCACGCACGGATTGAAGATGATCATAATAAGCCTGCCGATGCGTTTTCAGATAAAGGCTTAGATACAGCAGGGGTTCTTTCATCACCCCTTCAACGCACAGCATCAACGTGATCAACAACCGTCCCAAACGACCATTGCCATCCAGGAAAGGATGGATGCTTTCAAATTGCACATGAGCCAGGGCGGCTTTGACCAGGATGGGCAGACGCACGCTGCGGTCATGCAGGAATTTTTCGAACGCATCCAATACTTCCATCAATCTTTCGGGCGGGGGCGGCACATAACGCGCATGGCCAGGTCGAAACCCACCGATCCAGTTCTGCGACCGGCGAAATTCACCGGGGTCTTTGTCCTTGCCTCGGCTGTGGCTCAACAAGATGTCGTGTATTTCACGCAATAATCGCAAAGAAAGGGGGAGTTCTTGAATGCGCTCCAACCCATATGTCATGGCCGCGACATAACAGGATGTTTCCTGAACATCATGGATGGGCACACCAGGGGCCTCATTCGCTTCGTGCGACAATAGATCCGTCAATGTCGATTGCGTGCCCTCAATTTGCGACGATAACACCGCCTCTTTACGAATATACATATACAAGAACAGCGATATATCGGGCAGTAACGTGCTGATCCCTTCCAAGCGTCCCAAGGCCAGATTGGCCTTTTCCAGCATGGGATACAGCCTTTCCATGTCCAGGGGCGGCTGTGGCGGCAGAGGCGGCGGGATATAGGCGCGGTAAGGCTCGGGGCTGCCCATTGCGCATGTCACATATTCCCCGATGCGTTTATTCTCTGTCATGAATCCTCCTTAGTTCCAAAAATATGATTTTCTGGAACTAAGCCAAATCTAAGTTCCATTTTTGGGCATTGTCAATTTCTAAATTCCAGAAACACGATTTTCTGGAACTAGGCCGAATTTAAGTTCCATCTTTGGAAGTTGCCAATTCATAAGTTCCAAAAACAATAGAAATTGGAATTTAAAATGACTTTGCGCCCCCCATGTCATGGAAAGGTAGAAAATAGGGCGAATAGTCATGCCAATGAGGAGCTTGTGCGTTGGCGGCAACCCATCTCCCTTCCTGATGCTTGACAACCCGCCCCTAAACCCCCTAAAAAGCCCCGTCAGTGTTGAAGGAGTTTACGTACCATGTCACGCGTCTGTGCCGTTACCGGCAAGAAGGTTCAGTTCGGCCATAATGTCAGCCACGCCAACAACAAAACCTCGCGGCGGTGGTTGCCGAATTTGCAGATTTGCTCGTTCCCCAGCGATATTCTGGGACGGCGTGTTTCTTTGCGCGTGACGGCCAACGGCATCCGCACGATCGAGCATAATGGCGGCATCGACGCCTTCTTGCTGGGTGCGAAGGCGGACAAATTGTCGATCGACGCGCGGCGGCTGAAAAAGTCGTTGGAAAGCGCCAAGGCCAAGAAGGAAGCGGCTGTCGCCTGACGTGGTTGCGGCTTCGCGCTCTTCCCTTTATCCGAATTTCGCGTTTGAGGTTGTCCATCAGGACCCCGGCTCTTCGGCGCGTGTCGGGCGTCTGACGACGCCGCATGGCGTGCTAGAGACGCCCAGTTTCGTGTTTTGCGGCACCAAGGCGGCGCTTAAGGCCATGGCCCCGCGCGATCTGTTGGGTGTGGGCGGCGAGATCATTCTGGCCAATACCTATCATCTGTTGGTCCTGGGCAGCGGCGATGTGATCGAGGAAGCCGGCGGCCTGCACGGCTTTATGGCCTGGGACCGTCCCATGCTGACCGACTCAGGCGGCTTTCAAATCTTTTCCCTGGGCGGCCACGGCACGGTGACGGACGAGGTCAAGCGCAAACGCGTCACCGCCCGTCCGGCCAGCCTGTTGGCCTTGACCGAGGAAGGGGCCAAGTTTCGATCCTACCGCAACGGCGCGGCATTGACCTTGACGCCCGAATCCAGCGTGGCCCTGCAACGCCAATTGGGCGCGGATTTGATCATGCCTTTGGACGAATGCACCTCGTATCACGATGATCGCGGTTATACCGAAAGCTCGATGCGGCGCAGCCATCGCTGGGAAGAGCGCTCATTGCAAGAATTCGAGCGCGGCAATGACGGTCGCCAGGCGCTTTATGGCATCGTGCAAGGCGGCAAATGGGAAGACCTGCGCCGCGAAAGCGCCCAATGGGTCAGCGACCAGCCTTTCTTCGGCGTGGCCATCGGCGGGCCTTTGGGCGATCACGCCGATATGATCGTCGAACAGGTGGCCCAGGGCGCGCGTCACGCCACACGCGACCGTCCCATGCATATTCTGGGCATCGGCGGGATTCCCGATATTCTGGCCAATGTGCGCGCCAACGGCGCGGATACCTTCGATTGCGTCCAACCCACGCGCTTGGCTCGGCATGGCTGGGCTTTGTTCAAAGGCACGCGGCGCGGCCGGCTGAACATCCGCAACGCCGCCTTTCGCCATGACCGGCGACCGGTGGACGAGAGCTGCCTTTGCCCCAGTTGCCGCGATTTTTCGCGCAGCTATCTGCATCACCTGATGCATCACGGCGAATTGCTGGGCATGCAAGCCTTGGCCATCCACAACGCCGCCACCATGATGCGCCTGATGCGCGACATCCGCGCCGCCATCCCCGCCGGCACCTTGCCTCAATTGGAAAAGGAATGGCTGGAAGGACGGGAAGAGGAAGATAAGGCATCGGCATGATCATCATGATGGCCTTATCCGGACATACCACCCCCAGGATATTTGAAACAAAGCAACAGTCAGAGGGATCGAAACCGCCAAAAGTCAAAAGACGTTCTCCAGGGCGAAGGCTGAACCATCGTTCGCCACAAACAGACCCGTGCAGGCCCGTAGGAGGGGCAAGGAAGGGCCTGTAGGGAAAAAAGCTAGGGCAGGAGCATCCAGACCATTTCAGGCCATCCACGCCCCGTTAAAACGGAAAAGTCAAAAGATGGTTCGGCAGGATAACAAGGATGTCGGCAGACGCGACGAACACAAAAACGCGCCTTGAATGAAATCGGTAAGGTCAGCTTATTTCACGACGCAGGGGCCATCTCCACAAGTATTAGGTTTTGTGGGTAAGCTATTTGCCGCTGTGTTGCTGCTGTTTGCGCACCCGCCGCCGGTCAGTCTATAGGAGTTATATGCATGTGAGGAAAGGGTTCCTTCTGCTAGAGTACACTTGTCTGTTGTGCAGGAACCGCTTCCTGTGCAGCAATACGCCAAATTGGCTCCATTTGTCATGTACGTCGTTCCAGTGCAATTTGCCCCAGAGAAATAAGCATAAGCATTAACTCCATTTGCACCACATTCGAAAGCGTCCAACGTCTTAACCACGCCAGTGGTCTCATTGGCATAAAGCGTATGCAGGCACGTATTGCTACTTATATCCGCTGAATTTAATGTCCCAAGATAATTGCCTACAACCGTTGTTCCGTCAGACTTGTAAACCCTCAGCTTTGAACTACTCGCCAACTGAATCCAGCCCGTTCCATTGCAGCCCTCAAATTGGCCGCCGGTATAACGGATATATCCGGCCTTCGTAGAATCGCATGTGGCGGATGTCGTACCCAGTAGGACGGCATTGGATACCCAGACCCCGCCGGTACAGGTGAGAAAGCCATCGCTATTGGCGTTCGCTCCTTCTTGGGTACACGCCGCGCCGGGCGTGGCCCATGCTGCGGCAAAGCTAGGTAGACCAAGACTGACACCGACCAGCAGCGTCGCAAGAGCAATCATGGCATTCCTCATGAGCAGCCTCATTCCGTAGAGCATTCACCTTGCCGTTTATTCTTTTACACAAGTACAACTTGAAATACCTCCTTCCTCTACAAAAATCGTCCCACAGGAATAACCAGATGCGGCAGCAGAGTTACAAGCGGTACGTTGTTTACGGACATATATAATAGCTTGCCCCGCCCCATTTATAATAGCTTGGCACCCTGCGCCCCATTTATCTATAGTAATTGCATATGGTTTAGCTGACCTTTGTACCGAGGTAAGAAGGCACCCGCCGGTAATTCCGCCGCCTGGTCCTGATGAGGTCATAGCCTTCCATTCCTGAACATTTTCCGGGGCGGCTTTACCCGTTTCTAGGCAAGCGATGATATTTTGCTTGTCATCGGCCATTTTCGTTGTGCCGATTTGCGCGGCGGTGCAAGGCTGTCCGGGCAGTTCTGCATGAGCGGAGAGAGGCCCAGCGAACAGGGCCAGCATAAAACCGATGATCGTCTTTTTCAGCATGGCGTCCATTCCTTATTGCGAGAGGAAGCAGGTCAATTCATCATAGCTCTATCTTTCACATCTTAACAATCTCTTAAAATGTGAAAGCAAAGCTCCACAACCATCCTTGCGAGCGATGATTAGCCTTCTTTGTCCGCTTCGGCGAATTGGTCGAAAGCCTCCAGGGCCTGGGCGGCGTACATGACATTGGGGCCCGCCCCCATATAGATGGCCATGCCCATGGCTTCCAAGACTTCGGCGCGGCTGGCCCCTAATTTCACAGCGGCCTCGGCGTGATAACCGATGCAGCCATCGCAACGCGCGGCGATTCCTAACGCCAGAGAGATCAATTCCTTGGTCTTGGGGTCCAACGCGCCGGGCTTCATCACCGCCTCATGCATCTGACCAAAGGCCTTCATCACATCGGGGATGCCCTCGCGCGTCTTTTTCAGCGCGGGAGATAGGGTGCCGGTCACTTCCAGCCAGTTCTTATGCATGTTCCATGCTCCTTCTAAGATTATGCCTCGACAAGGGCAGAGCCGCATTATGCCACATTTTTTCCACCCTTTCCGATCCTCCATACGCTAGAAGATAGGGTCATGAGCGGATTTGGAAATTTTGAATGCCTTGTGGCCGGACGCTATCTGCGTTCCCGGCGGCAGGAGGGATTCATCTCGGTCATCACCTGGTTCTCGCTGATCGGCATCGCGTTGGGCGTGGCCACGTTGATTATCGTCATGTCGGTGATGAATGGCTTCCGCCAAGAGCTGTTCCAGCGCGTTCTGGGCCTGAACGGCCATATCAATCTCTACGCCATGACCGGCACGCTCAATGGCTGGGAGCCGATGGTGCCCAAATTACAGGCCGTGCCGGGCGTGCGCTCGGTCGATCCCCTGGTCGAAGGGCAAGGCTTGCTGACCTATCGCGGCTTTGCCACCGGCGTGGTGATACGCGGCCTGCCCGCCGATGTGCTGCGCCAGCGTCCCATCCTTAGCCACGGCATCGTGGCGGGATCGTTGGACGATCTGACCGGCATGCGGGTGTTGATTGGCCGCCGGCATAGCGGATATAACCGGCCTTCGTAGAATCGCATGTGGCGGATGTGGTGCCCAGTAGGACGGCATTGGATACCCAGACCCCGCCCGTACAGGTGAGAAAGCCATCGCTGTTCGCATTCGCGCCCTCTTGGGTACAAGCCGCTCCCGGTGTGGCCCATGCTGCGGCAAAGCTAGGCAGACCGAGACTGACACCGACCAGCAGCGTCGCAAGAGCAATCATGGCATTCCTCATGGCGTCCATTCCTTAGCGGCGACGGAAGCGCGGCCCTCTTGAGAGCCGCGCCCCCCGTTATTCTTTCACGCAAATACAACCCTGTATGCCAGCCCAACTCCCACCACATGAGTAACCAGTGGCCGCAGCGGAGGCACAAATGCCATTAGAGCCGCTAGTGAAGCGATAAATCCCTTCTTTATCCGTACCAGGAGCATTGTGGTCGAATGGTCTACACCCCTTTCCCCATCTGCTATTAGCCCGCATGTGATCGGTGCTTACATAGAGAATTGAACATCCCCCTGTTATTCCCCCCCCACCTCCAGAAGACATAGACTTCCATTCCTGGACGTTTTCTGGCTTGGCTTTACCCGTTACGAGGCAAGCAATAATGTTTTGTTGATCATCGGCCATTTTCGTTGTGCCGATTTGCGCGGCGGTGCAAGGCTGTCCGGGCAGTTCTGCATGAGCGGAGAGAGGCCCAGCGAACAGGGCCAGCATAAAACCGATGATCGTCTTTTTCAGCATGGCGTCCATTCCTTATTGCGAGAGGAAGCAGGTCAATTGAATATAGCCATGTCTTTCACATCCTAACAACCTCTTAAAATGCGAAAGCGCGGCCCCCTTGAGAGCCGCGCCCCGGTGTTACCCTGTGCGGTCATCGGCTTCCCAGCCTGTACCGCCCTCAACCTCTATCCCCTCAGTATCCGCCGCGCCAGGTAAAATTCAAAAGACGGTTCGGCAGGATAACGGCGCAACGCCAAGAGAAGACTAATTTTTGCTGCACAGATAAAACTGAACACTGTTCGAGATCCGGCCTGTTGGGCCACATGCATAGCCCGGTTCTGGTTTTGGTACAGGGAACCAATATGATTGGCTTAACTCACTATTCGGTATTGGTACTATATTAGTTGTGCAACCTTTGCCCCAAAGACCTACTACACGGTAATTACCAGGATGGTCAATCGTGCATCCCCCCGTTACTCCCCCTCCACCACCTGATGATGTCATAGCTTTCCATTCCTGGACGTTCTCCGGGGCGGCTTTACCCGTTTCTAGGCAAGCGATGATATTTTGCTTGTCATCGGCCATCTTCGTTGTGCCGATTTGCGCGGCGGTGCAAGGCTGTCCGGGCAGTTCTGCATGAGCGGAGAGAGGCCCAGCGAACAGGGCCAGCATAAAACCGATGATCGTCTTTTTCAGCATGGCGTCCATTCCTTATTGCGAGAGGAAGTAGGTCAATTCATCATAGCTCTATCTTTCACATCTTAACAATCTCTTAAAATGTGAAAGCAAAGCTCCACAACCATCCTTGCGAGCGATGATTAGCCTTCTTTGTCCGCTTCGGCGAATTGGTCGAAAGCCTCCAGGGCCTGGGCGGCGTACATGACATTGGGGCCCGCTCCCATATAGATGGCCATGCCCATGGCTTCTAGAACTTCGGCGCGGCTTGCGCCCAGCTTAACGGCGGCTTCGGCGTGATAGCCGATACAGCCATCGCAGCGCGCGGCGATTCCTAACGCCAGAGAGATCAATTCCTTGGTCTTGGGATCCAGGGCCCCGGGCTTCATCACCGCCTCATGCATCTGACCAAAGGCCTTCATCACATCGGGGATGCCCTCGCGCGTCTTTTTCAGCGCGGGGGATAGGGTGCCGGTCACTTCCAGCCAGTTCTTATGCATGTTCCATGCTCCTTCTAAGATTATGCCTCGACAAGGGCAGAGCCGCATTATGCCACATTTTTTCCACCCTTTCCGATCCTCCATACGCTAGAAGATAGGGTCATGAGCGGATTTGGAAATTTTGAATGCCTTGTGGCCGGACGCTATCTGCGTTCCCGGCGGCAGGAGGGATTCATCTCGGTCATCACCTGGTTCTCGCTGATCGGCATCGCGTTGGGCGTGGCCACGTTGATTATCGTCATGTCGGTGATGAATGGCTTTCGCCAAGAGCTGTTCCAGCGCGTTCTGGGCCTGAACGGCCATATCAATCTCTACGCCATGACCGGCACGCTCAATGGCTGGGAGCCGATGGTGCCCAAATTGCAGGCCGTGCCGGGCGTGCGCTCGGTCGATCCCCTGGTCGAAGGGCAAGGCTTGCTGACCTATCGCGGCTTTGCCACCGGCGTGGTGATACGCGGCCTGCCCGCCGATGTGCTGCGCCAGCGTCCCATCCTTAGCCACGGCATCGTGGCGGGATCGTTGGACGATCTGACCGGCATGCGGGTGTTGATTGGCCGCCGGTTGTCGGACCGGCTGGGCGTGGGCGTGGGCGATAAGATCACCGTGCTGAGTCCCAACAGCCTGGCCACCGCCCTTGGCCCCATGCCGCGCCAAGCGGTCTTTACCATTGCCGCGATCTTTGATGTCGGCATGTATGAATATGACAACGGATTCCTGTTCGCCGCGCGCGAGACGGCCGCGCAGTTCTTGGGATTGGGCTCTGCTGTCAGTTCGCTCGATATCATGGTGGACAACCCGCAGGACCTGGTAAAAACGCGCGCGCGCCTGGACCTGTTGGCGCGAGATCTGCCCCAGCCCGTCCGCCTTCTGGATTGGAAGCAAGCCCATGCCAGTTTCGTCAATGCGCTGGAGGTGGAGCGCAATGTGATGTTCGTCATTCTGACCCTTATTATTCTGGTCGCCGCCTTTAACATCATCTCGGGGCTGGTGATGCTGGTGCAGGACAAGGGATCCGACATTGCCATCTTGCGCACCATGGGCGCCTCGCGCGGCATGGTGTTGCGCGTGTTTCTCTTATGCGGCATGGCCATTGGCGTGGCTGGTACGCTTTCGGGCCTGGCCTTGGGCGTCGCCTTTGCCCTGAACATCGAATCCATCCGGCAATTCATGCAAAGCCTGATCGGGCACGACCTGTTCTCCGCCGAGATCTATTTCCTGTCGCGTCTGCCCGCCGTTATGGATTGGGCCGAGGTGACGCAAGTCGCCCTGATGGCGTTGGGACTTTCTTTCCTGGCCACGATCTATCCGGCATGGCGCGCCGCTTCGCTCGATCCGGTGGAGGCGCTGCGTTATGAATGAGCCGGTCCTGGCCCTTGAATCCATCGAGCGTCGCTTCGGCGCAGGCGAACAAGGCGTGGCCGTCTTGCGCGGCGCATGCCTGGCCGTCCATCGCGGCCAACGCGCCGCTTTGGTCGGCCCTTCGGGCGCAGGGAAATCCACCTTGCTGCATATCGCGGGATTGTTGGAGCGCCCCGATGCGGGCCGCGTGCGCCTATTGGGCCGCGACACCGGAACCCTAGGCGAGGCCGAGCGCACCCGCATGCGCCGTCTGAAACTGGGCTTTGTCTATCAATATCATCACCTGTTGCCCGAATTCTCGGCGCAGGAGAATGTGGCCTTGCCGATCATCATGACGGGCGCAACGCCCGCCAAGGCCAAGGCGCGGGCGCTTGATCTGCTGGACGCGGTGGGGCTGGCCGCACGCGCCACGCACCGCCCGGGCCAGCTTTCGGGCGGCGAGCAACAGCGCGTGGCCATCGCGCGCGCCTTGGCCAACGACCCCGCCTTGCTGATCGCCGACGAGCCGACCGGAAATCTGGATCCGGGAACCGCCGATCGCGTCTTTGACATGTTGACGGAGCTGGCGCGCGTCCGAGGTCTGGCTATCTTGATGGCCACACATAACCACGACCTGGCCCGCCGCATGGATCGCACCTGGCGTTTAGAACAAGGCGTGACGGTCTAATACCACTCCCCAATGTTGATGTCAGGCGATCAACCCCATTTGCCGCGCGCCTGCAAGGCGGTGGCCAGGGTGCCATCGTCCAGATAATCCAACTCGCCGCCGACCGGCACGCCCAGGGCCAGCCGCGTCAGGGTTAAGGTCGCTCCGGAGGCGGCCAGACGCTGGGCGATATAATGCGCGGTGGTCTGTCCCTCGACCGTGGCGTTCAGGGCTAAGATAATCTCACGCGTGCCTGTCGCATGCGCCCTTTGCTCCAATAATCCAAGGCGCAGGTCGTCAGGCCCGATGCCGTCCAAGGCCGAAAGAGCGCCGCCCAAGACATGATAATGGCCATGAAAAACACCGCTGCGCTCGACGGCCCATAAATCGGCGACATCCTCAACCACGCAGATCAACCCGCCATCGCGGCTCGGATCGCGGCACAACCCGCAAGGGTCTTGCGTATCCAGATTGCCGCAGGCGGTGCAGGACCGCAGTCGGGCATCCACCACGCGCAGCGCATCGCCCAGAGGCCGCAACAGTGTTTCGCGCTTCTTCAGCAAGGCCAAAGCCGCCCGCCGCGCCGAACGCGGCCCCAAGCCAGGCAGACGCGCCAGCAGTCGGATCAAATCGGCCAAGGGGTCGGGGGAGTCAGGTGTGTCAGTCACTTCCTATCCATAGCGAGAAATCAGCGATTGCGGCCTGGAACGCTTTCCACACCATCGTCACTATATCAAGATTTATGGCCGTTCGTAGCCCGAGATGCAGGAAAATTCCTTATTACCACGGCAGAGTTTCGCCTTGATAAGTCAAGAAACTACCGGATTGCTGAGGCGTTGCCATGTCAATGACACGGCGTAGTCCTTTGGCGCTTTCTGGTACAGGAACAGTGGCCGAGGGGCCACCCATGTCGGTCTGCACCCAACCGGGATGCAAGGTCAGCACGGTCATGCCATGCTTGCGAAGGCTCATCGACAGCAGTCTTGCCACCATGTTCAATGCAGCCTTGCTGGTGCGGTAGGGATAGAATCCACCGTCCTCTTCCATTAAAGCCCCAATTGAACCCATAAAAGACGTGATCATCACGATCTTCTTTTGGTCACTGGCGGCGATATGGTCGGTGAAAGCCTCGATCATCTTGGTCGGCGCCAAAGTGTTCACCTCCAGCACCTGCCTCCATGCCGCATAGTCCAAATCTCCAAAATCCTGATGTGGTTGGGGCGCGTCAGGGATAAAGGCCCCTCCACCGAAGACTCCCGCGCAGTTAATCAGTACGTCAATCGGTTGACCGCGCAACTCAATGGCCAAGCGGTCCACGGCAGCAAAATCCGTAACATCCAACGCATGAATCCGAATATGGGCGTTTTGTCGGGCGGCTTCTTGTAAGGCGACGGCTTTGTCAGGCGCACGCGCCATAGCCTGCACATCCCACCCGTCTGCCGCATACTGCCGCACCAGCTCTAAGCCAATGCCACGACTGCTGCCGGTGATCAGGACGTTGGGCATGTCTGATACTCCCTAAAACAAAGAAAGTAACTCGATAGACGTATATCACAGTTTCAAACAGCGTCCAACCCATACTGGGCAAAGATGGAGCGCGCGCGGGCGATATCTTCGGGCGGCGGCGGCGGCGTGGCCTTGAGCCGATAGGGCAAACCCAATTCCTCGTATTTGTACTCGCCCATTTTATGAAAGGGCAGAATCTCGACACGGCGAATATTGCCAAGCTTGGCGGCGTAGCCGGCCAAACCCTCAATCGCGCCCCAGTTATCCGTCAAACCCGGCACCAGCACATAGCGCAGCCAGACATCCTGGCCCCGCCGCGCCAAGCGCTGGGCAAAGGTCAAGGTCGGATGCAAAGGCGCGCCGGTGATATCCACATGAGCTTGCGGATCAAAGGATTTAACGCATAAAAGCACCAGATCAGCCATATCCAGCAGCGTGTCATCGGCGGCCTCGCCCAGATAACCGGACGTGTCAATGGCGGTATGCAGACCCATAGCCTTGCACCCACCGAGCAAAGCGCGCACGAAATGCGGCTGGCATAAAGGCTCGCCGCCGCTGATGGTGACGCCCCCATTGGTGCTGGTTAGGAAATCACGGTATTGGGCGATTTCGGTCAGCAGCTCGGCCGTCGTCGCCATATAGCCATTCTTCATGTGCCGCGAGTCGGGGTTATGGCAATAGGCGCATTGTAACGGGCAGCCTGTGGTAAAGACCACAAAGCGCAGCCCTGGCCCATCGACGGCCCCGGCGGTTTCTACCGAGTGGATGTATCCTTGCGCGCCTTCGGCCACGACCAAACCCTTTTCCCACTCTGCCGCAAGTATCGGCAGCGGTGAGGGAGAGGAGTCGGGCGATCCGATGGTGGACACGTCATAGACACTCGTGGAAGGTGCGGCTGACCACGTCTTGTTGTTGTTCGCGCGTCAGCTTGATGAAGGGCACAGCATAGCCCGACACCCGCACGGTCAGTTGCGGATAGTTTTCGGGATGCTCCATGGCGTCCAGCAGCATGGCGCGGTCCAGCGTATTCACGTTCAGGTGATGCGCCTTGCGGCCAAAATAGCTGTCCAACATTCCCACCAGATTGCTGACCCGCTCGCGCTCGGTCTTGCCCAAAGCGCCCGGCACCACCGAGAAGGTGTTCGAGATGCCGTCTTGCGAATGCTGATAAGGCAGCTTGGCCACCGAGGCCAGCGAGGCCAAGGCACCCTTCTTGTCGCGGCCATGCATGGGGTTCGCTCCCGGAGCGAAGGGCACGCCCGCCTTGCGGCCATCGGGCGTGTTGCCGGTCTTCTTGCCATAGACGACGTTCGAGGTGATGGTCAGCACCGATTGCGTCGGAACGGCGTCGCGATATGTGGGCCGCTGGCGCAGCTTGTCCATAAAGCTTTCCACCAGAGCCACGGCGATGCCGTCCACGCGGTCGTCGTTGTTGCCGTAACAGGGGAAGCCGCCCTCGGTGACGAAATCGGTGATCAGACCGCGCTCGTCGCGCACCACTTTGACCTTGGCATGCTTGATGGCGCTGAGCGAATCCGCCGTGACCGAGATGCCCGCGATGCCGCAGGCCATGGTGCGCAGAATATCGCGGTCATGCAGGGCCATTTCAAGCCGCTCATAACAATATTTATCATGCATGGTGTGGATGATGTTCAGCGCGTCCATATAGGTGTCGGCCAACCAATCCATCATCTTGTCCAGGCGCCTCATGACGTCGTCATAAGTCAGCACCTCGCCGCCAAAGGCCTCGGAGACGGGAGCCACCTGCTCGCCGCTGACCTCGTCGCGCCCGCCGTTCAAGGCGTAAAGCAGCGTCTTGGCCAAATTCGCGCGCGCGCCGAAGAACTGCATCTGCTTGCCGATACGCATCGCCGATACGCAGCAAGCGATGCCGTAATCATCGCCCCAATAAGGACGCATCAGATCGTCGTTCTCGTACTGGATGGCGCTGGTGGCCAGCGACATCTTGGCGCAATAACGCTTAAAGGCGGGGGGCAGAGCCTCGGACCACAGCACGGTCAGATTCGGCTCGGGCGCGGGGCCCATATTGGTCAGGGTGTGCATAAAGCGATAGCTGGTCTTGGTGACCAAGGACCGTCCGTCTTCGCCCACGCCGCCGATCGACTCGGTCACCCATGTGGGATCGCCCGAGAACAATTCGTTATATTCAGGCGTGCGGGCAAAGCGCACCATGCGCAGCTTCATCACGAAGTGATCGATGATCTCTTGCGCGTCAGACTCGGACAACGTGCCATCGGCCAAATCGCGCTCAAAGTAGATATCCAGGAAGGTTGACACACGGCCCAGCGACATGGCCGCGCCGTTTTGCTCCTTCACCGCAGCCAAATAGGCCATATACAGCCACTGCACGGCCTCACGCGCATTCGCGGCGGGACGAGAAACGTCAAAGCCATAACCGGACGCCATCTGCTCCAGCTCTTTCAACGCGCGGATCTGCTCGGAGATTTCTTCGCGCAGGCGGATGCTGTAGTCGTTGATGGGCTTGGCCAAAGAGGCATGCTGTTCCTGCTTGTCGCGGATCAACCGCGCCGTGCCGTACAGCGCCACGCGGCGATAATCGCCGATGATACGGCCACGACCATAGGCGTCGGGAAGCCCGGTGATGATGCCCGAACCACGCGCCTTGCGAATATCGTCGGTATAGGCGTCAAAGACACCCTGGTTGTGGGTCTTGCGGTATTTGGTGAAGATCTCGGTGACTCGCGGCGAGATTTCATAGCCATAGGCCTTGAGGGAATCTTGCGCCATGCGGATGCCGCCATAGGGCATCAAGGCGCGCTTGAGCGGCGCTTCAGTCTGCAGCCCCACGATCTTTTCAAGTCCCGCATCGATATAGCCCGGCGTGTGAGAGACGATGGACGAAACCACATCCGTGTCCATATCCAACGTGCCGCCCTTGGCGATCTCGGCCCTCACCAGATCCAAAACTTTGTCCCACAGCTTGGCGGTGCGATCGGTGACGGGAGCCAGGAAAGATTCATCGCCGCTATACGGCTTCACATTCGATTGAATAAAATCTCGCACATTGATCTCGTCCTGCCAGACGGATCCCACGAACGGGCTTCGATTGGCGGCAAGGGCGGCGCGAGGTTGAGGGGATGATCCAGATGCCAATACTGCTGCCGGTGTGCTCATGATGCTTCTCCCCCCGTTTATTTTTCTTCGTCGGATTGTTTCTATCACCGGGCCGGTTCTATCCGGTCGCGCTGAAAAAACTCTTGCTCGGACGCGCGATATTTAATCTTCCACGAAATGATTAAACAAGTCTAAACATTCATCAATTTTGCATTGCAGCAAAATACGTTAGCACGCATGCCCCCGTCTTCGCCTCTCGTCAAAACACGCTCTGAAACACGATGAGAGGCCTATCAAATTAATCAAGAATTGCCCTTGGTTAAGCCACAAACATCTGCCCTAAAAGATCGGGCCTCTCCCCCCTGAGTTGTGGAGACAGGAAGCGATTATCGACCGCTGGCGGTGCGACGGATTTTTCGGTGCAGATGCAAGATGCCGTAAATCAGCGCCTCGGCCGTGGGCGGACAACCGGGGACATAGACATCCACGGGCACGATGCGGTCGCAACCGCGCACGACCGAATAAGAATAATGATAATAACCGCCGCCATTGGCGCAGGAACCCATGGAAATCACATAGCGCGGCTCGGCCATCTGGTCATAGACGCGGCGCAAGGCAGGGGCCATTTTGTTGGTCAAAGTGCCCGCCACGATCATGACATCGGATTGGCGCGGCGAAGGACGCGGGAACATGCCAAAGCGATCCAGGTCATAGCGGCTCATATAGGCGTGGATCATCTCGACCCCGCAGCAGGCCAAACCGAAAGTCATCGGCCACATCGAGCCGGTACGCGCCCAGGCCAACAGCTCATCCAGCTTTGTCAGCAAAAACCCCTCGCCCGCCACGGCCTCGCCCAGGCGACGCACCCCCTCGTCCGGCGTCAATGTGCCGGGAATGATGGGAACGACGGGAGATGGGATGATGTCCATGATCGGCAGACTACATCACTTGGAAGCCCTGCGCCAACCGATCAAATCTTATGAAGCCGCCAAGCGCGTCACAGGCTTTTTTTGGGGCGGGATCGAGAGCATGGAGGTTAAACTGCCCATGACCAGCAAGGCGTAAACCGGCAGCATGCGGTATCGACCGTTCACCGCGTCGGTCACGATCAAAGGCAAAAGGCCGGCCCCGCTGACGATCCCATAAAACGGCCTGGGATTGGCCAGAAGGCGCAGAAAGCATGACTTGCCGTGGCGGGTTTTGGCCCAAGGCGAGGTCAAAGGCTCGGTCGCGGCGGGCAAGGTGGCCAGAGCCGTCATCGTCCAACCCAGCCAGGTCAAGGGAACAAAGGCCATCAGTTGCGAAGATTGAATCACGCTCAGCCCCAGCCAAGCCAGGCTAACCGAAATGGGAAAACCAAACCGCATATGACCGCACAGCAGGGAAAAACCCGTTGCGGCCAGCATGATGCCCCCGCCCGAGGACTCGGCCCAAGTGCCGCCCCAACCGACCATCGACGCCGACAGGGCATTGCCGCTGAGCCAAAAGCCAGAGGCGATATTGGCCCCGTATTTGGCCGTCAATGCGCGTAGCGGATGCATACCAAGCGTCACAAGCCGGTTCTTTCGGCGCTCACGGCTCTTGACCAATCACCGCGCGCTTACCAAAAAGCGTGGCCATGCAGTCATTCGGGGCGACTCTGCCGCTGGTGGACAAATCGCTATCGAACAGCAATCCTGGCTGCACGCTCAGCATGGGCAGATAGGCAATCGATCCGGGGTCTTTGGCAAGCTCTTGAAAACGGGCGCGGCTTTCACGCTGGAAGGTCCATGCGTCCGGCATTTGGACGATCGCGCCCAGGATACCGGGCGAGGCCAGAACCAGCACCAAACTCACGATCAACACAGCCGGGGCCGGCACACGCCAAACGGCCAGTTGCTCCATCAATAAATGTCCGTAATAACGCGCCAACAGCACGGCGGGCAGGCTCAGCGCGACGATGCTCAACACATGATGCTGGTTCCAATGCCCCAAGCCCCAATGCGCGGCGATCCATGTCACGATCATACTGACAAGGGTAACGGCCAAGCCGAAACCGGCAAGCCCCCCGATATGGCGCGGATCGGGCTGTCGCTGCGGAGGTGGGAATTGCACCACCAGGACCATCAGCATGCCCAACCAACCCAGCACGCCCAGCCAACGGGCGGCGGCGCGCCACCCGATACCCTCATGATCCGCACCGCCCCACAGCAGAGACGACACGGCGCGAGTCGCCTCGGACCGATCCCATGTCCCGGGAGCCAGCCCGATGACCAAAGCGCAAGCCAGGCCCAAAGCCACAAAACCCAGATGCATCAAAGGCTGATCGTCCAATCGCAAATAGCGACGCACGAAAAAAGATATTCCAGCCAGCGCTGCTATCATGAAGCCTGCGGATTCGTTGCATAATCCTGCCACAGCCAACAGAGCCGCCAGGCCCCAAGCCGTGGGCGGCTCGATCCACCGATGATCGGCCAAAGAGCGATACAGCGTGGCCATGAACAACGCCAATGCCAATCCCGGCAAGGTAAAGCTGACCACGCCCGGCAACCAAAATAACAGGCCGCGCACCGATGGCGCATGACCGGCCAGCACCGCCAGCAACATCAAAGTCAGGAATACCCGCGTGCGCAGGGCGATGCGCGGCATCAGGCGATCGGCCAGCACCCAGGCCGCGCCGGCCAAGGCCGACAAGCATGCCAGCAACATAAGGATATACAGATATGACACCGGCACCTTGATGGCCCGTCCCAACAAATCGGGAATAAGGGCCAAGGTCATCGACGCAAAGCGCGCCCCGACATGATCATATTGCAGCGCCAGAACCTGGGGCAGCGCACGCACATGCGCCGCGACATAAAAGCAAAAATCCTCGCCCTGCGGCAGAGCCAAAAAGACAAAAAAAGCCAGCGGCAGCAACAAAACGCCCGGCACTATCAACAGCCAATTTGGTACCGGCAACAAGCGGGATATCCCGGCCTGAGCCAAGCGCGAACGGGAGGCGGGGGGAGGGGCCATGTCATTCATGAGGCAAGCCCTCCTTCTTGAGCGCCGTGCAAAGCTTCGGACAAGATCATCACGCGCAACGTGCTGGCCAGCGGGGCCGTGCGTGCGCGGTCGATCTGAGCGATGAGTGCCGATGTGGAACAGCCACGGCGGCGGGCCAGATCATCCAAAGCATTCCAGAACACATTCTCCAAAGCCACGCTGGTGGCATGACCATCCAGACGAACCGACCGCTTACGCATGACGCAGGCATCGGCCCGCGCGGTCAACGCCGCGCGGCCCCAGAAGCGGCGGCATCAGGTGAGGTCAGCATCCAGTTGGAGCAGACCGAGGCCCCCTTGGCACCCACGGGAATCCGACCACTGCACTCGGTGGTTTCCCAACCACGGCCACGCATGCATTCCGAGACGATCCAAGACGGACGCATCTCGCAAGTAGCAGGCGTGGTCAGCCAGCCTTCACCGGACCACAACCAACCATCGCCTTGCGTGGGGGCCAAATGTGAGGTTTCGGCCAGACGCTGCTGGTCAGGCATGTATTGAATCAAGTTTTGGCGCGGGATATTGCGCGGAAAGATGCCGCAGACGCACTGGCTGAGATCGAAATTCAGCTTTTCCTGCTGCTTTTCCAGGATCAACTGGATGTTCGGCTCGCTGATCGGACGCCAGAACTGCGTCGGATAGCCCGGGGTTTCGCATGCCGTGACCAAAAGGACAAGGGCAAATAGGGAAGCAAGGCGCGCAAGAAACGGCATGGAGAAAGGTCCCGATATAGCTGCACCGATCACGGTCCGGGAATCACTCCCTCACCGCACGCGTCTAGGATAAGGCGATTGCACGCCGATGCAAGGGCCTTGTTGCGCGGCCCGGGCCACAAGCCTTTGCCTGCCCTTTGCGGTTGTGCTAAAAGCACAACCGTCCTTAAAGTGCGCCTTTGTTCAGGAGAATGGCCTGTGAATCAGTCGGCACTTACCCGTCGTGCAGCGCTCCGGTTACTCCGCATCTTTCCTTTGTTTTTGTTCATGATTTCACTTTTTTTACCGGTTGGCAGCGCCGTGGCGCAAAACGGCCAGATGATCCGCATGGACGGGTCGAATACCGTCTATCCCTTGAGCGAAATGCTCGCCGAGGCCTTTCGCGAATCGCATCCGTCCCCCAAGCCTGGAATCGTCATCGGCGTTTCGGGCACGGGCGGCGGCTTCAAGAAATTCTGCCGAGGCGAGATCGATATCGCCAACGCCTCACGCCCGATCCTGGAAGATGAAATCAAGGCATGCGCGGCGGCGGGCATCGAGTTTATCGAGCTACCCGTGGCCTTCGACGCCCTGACGGTGGCGGTCAGCGCGAACAATGATTTTGTGGGCAGCCTGTCTTTAGCCGATTTGAAAAAATTATGGTCGCCGGATTCGTCCATCCGGTTCTGGCGCGACATGCGCCCCGACTGGCCGGATAAGCCGATCCATTTCTATGGAGCGGGCATGGAATCGGGGACGTTTGATTTCTTTACCGAGGTTGTCATGGGCAAGGCCCGTTCCAGCCGCAGCGACGTGACCGCCAGCGACGATTATAACATGCTGCTGGCCGGAATCGCGGGCGACCGCATGGCTCTGGGCTATGTGCCATACGCCTATTTCCTGGCGCATAAAAAGAGCCTGCGCGCCGTGCCCATCGGCCCGGATGCCGCGCATGCCGTCATGCCTTCGGTCGCGGCGGCGTCCGATGCCAGCTATCCCCTATCGCGGCCCTTGTTCATCTATGTGAACGCCAAGGCGGCGGCACGCCATGATGTGCGCAACTTCATCGTATTCTTTCTTCACCAGGCACCTCTTTCGATCGAAAAACTGGGGTATATGCCTTTACCAGAAGCCCTTTACGCTTATGCGCGGGAGCGGATGCAATCGAGGCAGACGGGTTCAATCTATGAAGGCGGTCATGCGGCGTCTCGTCCGCTGAATGAGATGATCAAGCCGCGCCGCATGGGTTCCTGATCGTATGGCCATGATCCGTCGCCCCTTATCCGAACATCTCTTCGAGGCTCTGGTGCATATGGCCGCCTTGGCGGGCGTGGCGGCATTGTTGGGCATTCTGGCCATGCTGGTCGTCGAGTCCTTGGATTTTTTCAAAGAAGCACCGATCCTTGAATTCCTGACCGGGGTGCGCTGGGCCCCTTTGTTCGATCTCCCGCATTATGGAATCTTGCCGTTGCTGGCCGGAACCATGATTACCACCGCTTTGGCCATGCTGGTGGCCGCCCCTTTGGGGATCGCGGCAGCGGTGTGGCTCAGCGAATTCGCGCCGCCGCGCCTGCGCGAGGTCATCAAGCCCGTCATGGAAATCTTGGCGGGCGTACCCACGGTGATCTTTGGTCAATTCGCCCTTTTGGCGGTCACGCCGGCCTTGCAGACCACCCTTTTGCCCGACCTGCCCGGATTCAATCTGCTCAGCGCCGGAATCGTCATCGGCATCATGATCGTGCCGCTGGTGGCTTCCCTGTCCGAGGACGCCTTGTCGGCCGTGCCGCGTGATACGCGCGCGGCTTCGCTGGCTCTTGGGGCCACGTCGTGGGAAACCGCACGCAGGGTGGTATTGCCCAGCGCGATCGGCGGCGTGGGCGCGGGCCTTTTGCTGGCTTTCGCCCGAGCCATGGGAGAGACGATGATCGTGGCCATGGCCGGCGGACAACAGCCCAATCTGACGCTCGATCCTACCCAGCCCGCCGCCACCATCACCACCTATATCGTGGGCGTCGCGAAAGGCGATGTGCCGCATGACGGCATGGCCTATCGCTCGATATTTGCCGCCGGACTGGCCTTGTTCGTGCTGATTTTGCTGACCAATATCACCGGCCAGGTCCTCCGCCGGGCAACACGCGCCCATAGGAGTGTCTGATGCCGCGCTTGCATCCACATCCCCATGCGCGCGACCGGCACCGTCGCCGCCGAAAACTGCGGGATCGTCTGGCCGATTGGATCGGCTTTGGCTCGGTCGCGGTGGTGCTGAGCTTTCTGCTGGCGGTGATCGTCCAATTGGCGCTGACCGGAGCACCCCGCCTGAATATGGATTTCTTGATGAATCTGCCGTCCTCCGCACCCGATCGCGCGGGTATCTTGCCGGCCTGGATCGGCAGCCTGATGCTGGCGGCGGTGTGCATGTTGGTCGCCGTGCCTCTGGGCGTGGGGGCTGGCGTGTATATGGAGGAATACGCGCCGCAAGGCGGCTTGACACGGATTCTGGACGTGACGATCGCCACCTTGGCGGGCGTGCCTTCGGTGGTATTCGGCCTGTTGGGCTTGGCTTTGTTCGTGAATGGATTGGATCTGGGCCGCAGCATCCTTAGCGGCGGATTGACCCTGGCCCTTCTGGTGCTGCCGATGGTGACCTTGACCACGCGCGAATCCTTGCGCGCCGTGCATCAAGACCTGCGCGAGGCCGCCTTGGCCCTGGGCGCGTCGCCCACCCATGCGGTGACCAGCGTGATCCTGCCCGCCGCCGCGCCGGGCATCCTGACGGGCGTGATCCTGGCCCTGGCCCGCGCCTTGGGCGAAACCGCGCCCCTTATTCTGGTCGGGGCGGTGGCGTTTATCAGCTTTACGCCCAGCCCGCCGATCTTAAACGCCGCCCCTTATCTATCCTTGGCCTGGCTGCATGAGCCTTTCACCGTCCTACCCATGCAGATGTTCAACTGGGTCTCGCGCCCGGGCGAGGCCTTTCGCGCCAACGCCGCAGCGGCGGGTCTGGTGTTGCTGGCCGTGACGGTCCTGTTAAACGCGGGCGCGATTTTCCTACGCGCCCATTTACGTCGGAAGAGATCATGAGCGAACTATCCGCCACCGCCGAGTTACCGCTGCCCGAGCCGCCCGCTGCCCAGGATATGCCGGCACCCGCAGCCAAGATCGCCATCGACGATCTGGGATTTGCCTATGGCGACAAGATGGTGCTGAGCCATATCAGCTTTCCCCTGGCCGAACGCGCGGTGACGGCTTTGATCAGGCCTTCGGGCTGCGGCAAGTCCACTTTATTGCGCTGCCTGAATCGTCTGAACGACACCCATCCGGGCGCGCGTTACGGTGGGCGCGCGCTCTTGCACCCGGATAATCTGGACATTCTGGCGCCCGGCACCGATCCGCTGACTGTGCGCCGGCGCGTGGGCATGGTGTTTCAAAAGCCAAACCCTTTTCCGCAATCCATCTTTGACAACGTGGCCTATGGGTTACGACTGCGCGACGAACGGCGTTCGCTGGCCGGAAAGGTCGAAGCGGCCTTGCGCCGCGCCGCATTATGGGACGAGGTATCCGACCGCCTGCGCCATTCGGCGCTTGAGCTATCCGGCGGACAACAGCAGCGTTTGTGCATCGCCCGCGCCTTGGCGGTCGAACCCGATGTCTTGCTGCTGGACGAGCCGACTTCGGCCCTGGACCCTCAGGCCACGTTGCGCATCGAATCCTTGATCCGCGATCTGGCCCAGCATGTCAGCGTGTTGATCGTCACCCACAACATGCATCAGGCGCGGCGCGTGTGCCACCACGCCGCGTTTCTTTACAAAGGCGAATTGGTGGAATACGGCCCCGCCCGCGATATCTTTACCACCCCCCGCGACGAACGCACGCGCGGCTATATCGCGGGACAGTTTGGCTAATCGCATCAAGCCGGTTTGTAGACCAAGCCTTCTACGGAATTCCCGACCGAATAATATTCAGGTCGGCGTGCGATTGAGGGTTCCTCCCGCCTGTCATAGACATGGCCGTGGGGCAATGCGCATGATCTCATCCAAATCAGCTTACTCGCCAATTTCTCCCGCTCGGCTCGCATGCCTTTGAGGCATCCATGCAAACTATCCCCATCCATCCGCAGGGCTTCTTCCGGCGACATAGCAAAGTCATTTCCAAATAGTCCGCGGCCATTACGAACCATTTCCGGCGTAATGGTGAAATCCACGCTGGGCATCCGGATCTGGGGGCTAACTGCGGGCACAATTTTACCGATAGGGATCACAACCTGCCGCGCCCTTTTATCGCCTTGAGAGCAAAGCGCCATCAGATTCTCAACAAATAAGACGCGAAAAGCCTTGTAGAGGCAATCTCCGCCATGGCCACCTTGCATATCGAGAATATCTTGCGGAAACCCTATTGACCCGTTGAACTCGACTGACTGGGCGAATTCGGACTCAAGGTCACGTAGGGTCCTTTTTCTTTCCCCTGCCAGCTTAGTCTTGTTGGCCTGGGCGACTGGGGTCCAAGCCAAATGAGGACGCCGACCGCAGCTATACTCGAAATAGCTCATAATGCCCTCGACGGCTGTGTCTTGGCCGCGTAGGTCGTAAAGAGCGGGAAAGGTTTTTATAAACGCTGGGCTTGGACGAGCGACAGCGGGACTTCCGTACCAGATCTTTCCCTGGTCAGTCACGTATTTCTTGGCGTATCGTTGACGGGGCATAATGGATCGATCTTTCACTGTTGAGATCGATCCTGATACGCATCTATATTAGTTGCGTCAACAAAAACCCGGTCTCGGGACCGTCTGTGGCTCCCTGCCAAGCGCATTGTTTGACCGGCCCCAAACTGCTAGGTTCCCAGGTAACAAACTGCTTGAGTCAGGGATAATCGCGATGAGCGAAACGATCACGGAAGAAAAGCCACAAGACCCGCAGGGGCCGCAAGGACCCCAAGGCGATATTCAGCCGGTGGCCATCGAGACCGAGATGCGCCGGTCCTATCTGGACTACGCCATGAGTGTGATCGTCTCGCGCGCCTTGCCCGATGTGCGCGACGGGTTAAAGCCCGTGCATCGGCGCATTTTATACGCCATGCGCGAAGGCGGCTACGACGCGGGCAAGCCCTATAAGAAATCCGCCCGCATCGTGGGCGACGTGATGGGTAAATACCATCCCCATGGCGACTCCGCGATTTACGGGGCCATGGTGCGCATGGCGCAGGACTTTTCCTTGCGCTTGCCCTTGGTGGACGGCCAGGGAAATTTCGGCTCGTTGGATGACGATCCTCCGGCGGCCATGCGTTACACCGAGGCGCGCTTGGCGCGTTCGGCCGAGGCCTTGTTGGAGGATATCGACCGCAGCACGGTGGATTTCCAGCCCAATTACGACGAATCCACCAAAGAGCCGTTGGTTCTGCCGGCGCGTTTCCCCAATCTTTTGGTCAATGGCGCGGGCGGCATCGCCGTGGGCATGGCCACCAATATTCCTACCCATAATCTGGGCGAGGTGATCGACGCCTGCTGTCTGCTGCTGGACAACCCCGAAGCGGGGCTGGAAGAGCTGATGCGCGTCATTCCCGGCCCCGATTTTCCCACCGGCGCCCTGGTGCGCGGACGGGCGGGAATCCGCGCGGCCTTTGCCACGGGCCATGGCAGCATGGTCATGCGCGGACGCACCGAGATCGAAGAGGGTAAGGGCGGACGCCAAAGCATCATCGTCACCGAGATTCCCTGGCAATTGAGCAAGGAAAAGCTGGTGACGCGCATCGCCGAATGCGCCAACGCCAAATTGGTCGAGGGCATCTCTGACTTGCGCGACGAATCCAACCGCGAAGGCGTGCGCATCGTCATCGACCTCAAGCGCGACGCCTCGGCCGATGTGGTGCTGAACCAGCTGTACCGTCAAACGCCGCTGCAAACCAATTTCCCCGTGCATATGCTGGCCTTGGACGGCGGACGTCCGCGCCTGATGTCGCTTAAAGACGTGTTGGTCGCCTTCTTGCGTTTCCGCGAACAGGTCTTAACGCGCCGCACCGAGCATGACTTGGCCGAGGCGCGCGGCCGCGCCCATGTGTTGCTGGGCCTGGCCTTGGCCGTCAGCCATCTGGACGAAGTGATCGCCCTGATCCGCGCCTCTGGCGATCCGGCTGAGGCGCGTACCGCCTTGATGGAACGGGCATGGGATGCGCAGGCTATATCCCCCCTGATCGCTTTGGTGGACGAGCGGCCCGAGGGTCATGTGACCAGCGTCTATCGCCTCAGCGAAAACCAGGCCCGCGCCATCTTGGACCTGAAGCTGAACCGCTTGACCGGCCTTGAGCGCGGCAAGATCGAACAGGAACTGCGCGAAACAACGACCCTGATCGGCGAATTGCTGGCCATTTTGGGATCGCGCAGCAAATTGTTGGAGGTGTTGCGCACCGAATTGCTGGAAATCCGCCAGCGTTTCGCCACGCCCCGTCGCACGCAATTGGAAGACGCCGAGGACGACGCCTTCACCGATGAAGACCTCATCACGCGTGAGGATATGGTGGTCACCCTTAGCCATGGCGGCTATGCCAAGCGTGTGCCCCTGGCGGCCTATCGTGCCCAAAAGCGCGGCGGCAAAGGCCGCAGCGGCATGGCCACGCGCGAGGAAGATTGGGTCAGCGATCTATTCGTGGCCAGTACGCATACGCCGCTTTTGTTCTTCTCGTCGCGCGGCATGGCCTATGTGCTCAAGGTCCATCGTCTGCCACTGTCCACGCCCCAGGCGCGGGGCAAGGCGTTGGTGAATCTGCTGCCCCTGCAACAGGGCGAGACCATCACCGCCGTGATGACCGCCCCCGAAGAGGAAGAATCCTGGAGCAATCTGCACGTCCTGTTCGCAACGAAAGCAGGCACGGTGCGCCGCAACCGCCTGTCGGATTTTGGCAATATCCGCGCCAATGGCTTGATCGCCATGAAATTGGAGGAAGGCGACAGCCTGATCGGCGTCAAGCCCTGCCAAGAGCATGACGATATCCTTTTGGCCACGCGGCTTGGCCGCTGCATCCGCTTTCCTGTGGGCGAGATTCGCCTGTTTGCGGGACGATCATCTGTGGGCGTGCGCGGCGTGCGACTGGCCGAAGGGGACGAAGTGGTGACCCTATCGGTGCTGCATGCGGTGGAGGCCAGCGTGGCCGAACGCGCCGCCTATTTACGCGCCGCCATCGCGCGACGTCGCGCGCCAGGCGAGGAGGATGCGGAAATCCCGGATTCGTCTTCCGTCGAGTCCGCCGAGGAAGACGGCGAACCGACCGAGATGGTCACCCTATCGCCCGAACGCTTGGCCGCTCTGACCGCGCAAGAGGAAATGGTGCTGACCATCTTCGCGCGCGGCTATGGCCGCCGCAGCTCGGCCTATGAGTACCGCGTCACACGGCGCGGCGGTCAGGGCATCTTGAACCGCGACGGTTCGGGCCAGGCGGGCGAGGTGGTCACCTGCATGCCGGTCACCGAGGACCAAGACGTGATCTTGGGCACGCAAAGCGGCCAGGTGATCCGCCTGGCGGCCAGCACCGTCCGTCAATGCGGCAGACAAGCCAAGGGCGTGATCCTTTTCCGTTTGGGAGAGGGCGAGTCCGTCGCCTCGGTCGCCACCGTCCCAGCGCAAGAGCCCGATGCCGAGTCCGAAGCCGAATCCTCTGAGCAGACGCCGCCCCCCGTCGTTTCCGCTTAAACACCGTATACGAAACTCAAAGTGTATACGCGCGATGCCAGGAGCCATCGAATATGTGGGGGGAGCATCGGTGCCTGAATAGGGCATAGCCTACTCGTGGCGCGATTCCGGCCGTCTTAGCCTCTGCTACTGCGGTGTGGGGTCCGTTCGTTCAGTGGCGCGATACTTCTTCGGCGAAAGGTCAGGCCGCATCACGCGGTGGCGTGGGTCTCAAGATCGCTTTCGTCCTTGCGGATAAAGGCGGTGTCATAGCCTTCGACAGGCTCGTCGCCGTCAATGCGGATGATAAGGATCTTGTTGATGCGCATCAGATAGGGATGCACGTCATCGGGCACCGGATGCTCGATGGTGTCGCTGGTGCCGTTATCAAAGAGAACTTCAATGCGGCGCATATCAGTGTGATAGCGGACCCACAGCGGCGTTCCAGCGAACGGCGCATCGTGAATCAGGCAAACCTTGCCTCGCGCATTGACGACCAGATCAATGTTCACCGTGAACGCAGCTCCCGTTGTTGTCCTGCGTGACAGACCACAGGACGATTCGCACCGTCTTGCCTAAGGTTAAGCTTGCTAGGCCCAAGCCGCAAGCTTCATTCTCGGTGTCTTCCCCCGGCCTCATGCCGTTTGCGCCATGACAGGCCGTGTTTTGGCCAAACGATCAAAGGCGATCAGGGTTTCCAGCAAGGCCGGCATATCGGCCAAAGGCACCATATTCGGGCCGTCGCTGGGGGCTTTGTCCGGATCCTGATGGGTTTCCATAAAGACGGCGGCCACGCCCACGGCTACGGCGGCGCGGGCCAGAACGGGGACGAATTCGCGCTGACCGCCCGAACGCCCGTCCAAACCGCCCGGCTCTTGCACCGAATGGGTGGCGTCGAACACCACCGGATAGCCGGTCTGGGCCATGATGGGCAAAGCGCGCATGTCGTTGATCAGACGGTTATACCCAAAAGTCACGCCGCGCTCGCACAGCAAGATGTTGTCATTGCCGGTGCTGGCGATCTTGGCGGCCACGTTTTTCATGTCCCACGGAGCCAAAAACTGGCCCTTTTTCACGTTGATGGCCTTTCCGGTGCGTCCGGCGGCCAGCAACAGATCGGTCTGACGGCACAAAAAAGCGGGGATTTGCAACACATCCACCACTTCGGCGGTGGGAGCGCATTGCTCGGCCTCGTGAACATCGGTGATGACGGGGCAACCGAATGTCTCGCGCAATTCGGCCAGGATGGGCAGGCCCTTATCCATGCCCAGACCCCGATCCGTGCCCAATGAGGTGCGATTGGCCTTGTCAAAAGATGTCTTATAAATCAATCCTATACCCAAACGCCCCGCCAATTTTGTCAAGGCCTCGGCCATTTCTAGAGCATGCGCACGGCTTTCCAGGGCGCAAGGCCCCGCGATCAGGGTCAAAGGCCGATCATTGCCCAGTTCAAGTGAGCCGATGCGG
Organism: Alphaproteobacteria bacterium; assembly: GCA_016699305.1. Taxonomy (NCBI): domain Bacteria; kingdom Pseudomonadati; phylum Pseudomonadota; class Alphaproteobacteria; species Alphaproteobacteria bacterium. Next base: position 1,501,567 of record CP064970.1, on the reverse strand, counting down.
ACATTACGGGGGGTAGGCGTGGTCATGATCCGTCCTTTGCTAAACGGGGATGATGAAGAAACGGTTACCCTTTCTTAGGGTAAGGCTTTGTACACTGAAAGCGTGATGAAAGCCGCGCACCCGATCCCATACCGACATTTTGGCCGGATCATGGCAATGCTTTGGCTGGCCCTTGTGCTCAGCACGGGGCTGGCCACGGGCAGGGCCTGGGCCAATGAGCATACGGAATCATCCGTTGGCCATGGCGAGGCGGCGGCCAAAGACGCCCCAGCGGGTCTGCCGGAACCGCCGCCCCAGCCCAAAGAAGTGATCGAGCCAGTCGTTCAGGGCCTGCGCCCCGCTTTGATGCCTGCCCAGTCTCGTTCGCGCATGACGTCAAAGCCTTCCACCGACGACACACCGCAAGGCACGGGCAAACCTTTTGACGCCGCCGGATTGGGCTGGGCGACGCCCTATCCGCTCCCTGTCACGCCGCGCGAGGAGATGGCCCCTTCCCGTAACGCGGTGGTGGCGCGGCGTTGTCTGGCCTGGGGGTTTGACGATTTGGTGCGCGACAGCGTGCGCCAGAGCGTCGCGGCCTTGTTAGGAGAATTGACGGACCGACCTTCCTTAAAGGTGCGGGACGTGGCAACGCCCATCGCATGGGTACGCCGCGCCGCCGCCCCCCCCGCCGAGGCGGAAGAAGCCGAGTCGGAATCGGGCCTATCCACCGCCCAGTCATCCCAAGGAACAAACGCTGCGCCAGGTCCGATTCTGTTGCCGGGCCGCTGGGGCGAAGGGAGCGCGGCGGCATCGGGCGAGCCGCCGGTGTCTTCCTATAACATCCAGGCTACTTTGTTGCCGTCTTCCACCACGCGCCGCCCGGTGAAGGTGGCCAAGCCGGTTCCGCCGCCGTCCCCTATTCCCACGAAGGCACCTCCGCCCAAAGCATCCCCCGCGCCACCCGCGCCATTGCCTGAAGAGACGGATCAATCCATCCTCTCGGCACTGCAAAAAGCCATTCGTGACATGGGCGTGGGCGGCCAGCTTCAGGTGCCGCAACCTCAGCCGGGCAGCGAGCATCTGAATTTCGAGACGCCCGGCGCATCCGCGCTCCAATCGCCCCCCGTCAAGAGGCATTGAGAAAAGGCGGTATCCGTTTTTCAGAGAAGAATCTGCGATTCAGCATCAGCGTGAAGGGCGGGTGATGGATGCCTGCATGCGCGAGCATGTAAACGAGCGGATGCCATGTCCCTTCTCCTTTAGATATTTCATCCCTCTCTCGACACCTTCATTATCCACATAACCTGCAAGAATAAAACACGAAAGCGGGAGTCCATCACCTGTCCTAGCCGAAGGCATTTCGGTTTAGAATAAGCACCCGCACGGCTCTTGGCCTTTGCGTCCGTCGGCTAGATGGCCCGCAACAAGTGCAAGGACACGCGATTCTGATCGTCCGGGAACACCTCGCGGCTTTCAAATCCCGCCTCGCGCTGCTCGGGCTTGAGCGGCCCAAGGAGATGGTGGGCGAGGTTCTGCTTGAGACGTGAACACTATTTTTTCTCTGGTTTCGGCTCTACCTCAAGCGTAAAGCAGAACCGTCCTGCTGGGTGAGCGGCGAGCGGGGCGAGTGTCTTGGTGACTTCATCCGACTGGTAGCCATAATAGCCCAATGCAGTAGTGTCTTTGTTAAGGTCGGATGGCCCTGGCCTATGGAATGTCGCGCAAATCTTCGCGCTTTCAGATGAAAGCCTTTCGTATGAAATCTCTCGGGTTGCGCATCCTGCTTGGCCTAGATGGGTCTTTCGTTTATGCCAAGCGGAAGAAGATTTGCAGCCCAGTTCCTCCAGCGACGCAGGGATGGTTGGGTGGCTGCCTCGGTGTTCATTGAGTTTTTCCGCGATCAACGCGATACCGTATCGAATTTCTTGATCCTGAATTTGCTTGCGCCGCTCCCAAGGCGATCCCACCACACTTGCGCTGAAGACAATGATGGACGCGAGTGCCACAGCGACCGCTCCTTTTAACAGTTTGGACGGGTCCATTCCCATCAGGCCGATTCCTCGGCTTTACGAACTTCAAGCCGATAATAGAGGTTGGAACCTAGGACGATCATGGCGAGTATCGCCAGTTTGAGCAAGAACCGCACCCCCAACTCGCCATCCAGAAAGTAATATACCGTGCCACAGGCCATGCAGAACAGCACGCTCCAGCCCAGAAGCGATGTGAGGTTGATGAGCCATAGCCTTAGGCGCGGCATGGCTTGACGCAGCCGCTTGGCGTTCTTTTGGCGCGCGCGTTCGATGCCAAAGAAAGAGGGCAAGGCGACGATGAGGATGGCAAACTGATCGCGTATCGCGGCAGCAAGGTCGGTCGAATAATAATATCCCCTGCCATATTGGCCAAGCCCATCGGGTAGGTAACGGTCAAGGATCGTGAACAGTATGCTAACAGAAGCGTGGATGATCGTGTAGAGCAGCGCGAAGGAAAATACATTCAAGACGCTTATTCTCGGCGAAGAGAATGTTCCGGGGCGTGGCACGGCGAGCGGGAAGGATGGCTGGAAATGGTATCTTGCCATCGTCTCCTTGATGGCGGTCTGCGGCCATCCAGCTGCCGCCAGAGCTTCGGCGATTTTATCCTCGGACAGCCCTGCCAACACGGCTTGGCACACAAATTCATCGAGCTCTTTTGCCATGGTTTGATCCCACCCGATCTTTCGTTCTCTTGAGCTACGCGGGGCGTCACGCGACCCACTCGTGCCTTGGCATGATAATGGGCTAGATGTTGAAGCGCTATCAGTATTTCGTCAATACTTCGAGATGCTGAAGGCCGATCTTGGTCAATGTCAAAACGGCAACATGCACACGGCGATAAATAGATATGTTCGCCTTGTGGGTGAGCGTACAAGAGGCGAACATATCCGCTTCGCGACCAGCGACGATCGTAACGCGCGCCGCCCGGTGAAGGTGGCCGCGCCCAAGCCCCCGGCCGCGCCGCCCATTCCCATAGCGGCAAGTCAGCCCAAGGCGTCCCCCGCCCCGCCTGCGCCCTCGCCCGAGGAGACGGATCAATCCATCCTCTCGGCGCTGCAAAGCGCTATTCGTGACATGGGCGCGAGCAACAAAATTCAGGTTCCACAGCCCCAAGCCGGCAGCGAACACCTGAATTTCGAAACGCCCGGCGCATCGCCGCCTCAACCGGCACCCGCCAAGGGGCGTTGAGGAAAGACGGACGCGACGAACAGCGCCCTCTCCTCCATCTGACATGTAGGACACGAAAGAAGACATCGGAGTCGATAGGAATTTGAGTGGCTGTATCATTGACAGTTAATTTTATATAACGAATTGATTTAAATCATTATTATTAATGAGCTGGCGCGACTGTGGCGCTAAAGCGCCAGATGATGGATGAAATAAATCATCAAGCGTTGACGAAAAGATAACTTTTAGTGTTAAAATAGGTGCATGGAACGACTAGGAGCCATGTGTCATGACAAACTGTGAACAGCCACGTAAAATCTTGGGTGAGAATTTGCCTGCGGCCTGCGATCCGTTTGCGTGGGGTGTGCGGGTGACCGCGCTGAGAGGCCAAGGCGCTCATGCGGCGATGTTTGGAAATGGCCGCCCGTTGGCTGCCAAGGAAATGTCTGCAGCCCTTAGCGATGTGCGCAGAATAGCAGTAGTGGAACTCGCTGATAAGGGCGATCTTACATCGCCTACCGCGCGCGGATCCATAGGTATGCGCGGTGGCCATGCCGTCCGCCACAATCCCGGCAGCAAGCCGACGGCGAACGCTCTCAGCATGGAAGTGCGCTAAGCGCGCGGATGTTGGCGGGACGCATGGGTTGCCCCGCCTGGGGGCGGGGCGTTTGATGAACATAGCTTTCAAATAAGGACGGTGATCAGGCCATGGAATTCGGTCAGGTCGCCGTCCTTCTCGTTTTGACGCTGCTGAACGGCTTTTTGTCGATGGCGGAATTGGCGCTGGTTTCGGCGCGGCGCGTGCGTTTACAGACATTGATCCAATCGGGCAAGGGCGCGGGTGTGGCTGCGGCCCGTGCCGCCTTGCGCCTGATGGATCGTCCGGCGCGGCTTTTGTCCACCGTGCAGGTGGGCATTACCCTCATCAGCGTGTTTTCAGGGGCCTATGGCGCGGCCGAGCTGGCCCAGCCGGTGGCCGACGCCTTGACCGCTTATCCGTGGCCATGGGTGGCCGAGCATGCCCAAGGCCTGGCCTTTGCCCTAGTGGGCGGCGGAATTGCATGGCTGACCCTGGTTCTGGGCGAGCTGGTCCCCAAACAAGCCGCCCTGGCCCATCCCGAACGTCTGGCGATGTGGGCCGCTTGGCCGATGACCGTTTTGGTGACCCTGGCCGCGCCCTTGGCCATGGTGCTGGAGGCCCCCAGCCGGTTGATCCTGCGCCTGCTGAGCACCGGCACGCGCAAGGGACCGGCGGTGACGGAAGAAGAGGTCCATGCCCTGATCCGCGAAGGCGCGCGTCATGGCGTGATCCTTCCCGTCGAGCATCAGATGTTAGAGGGGGTGTTGCGTCTGACCGATCGCACCGCGCGAAGTCTGATGACGCCTCGCCCCGACATGGTGTGGATCGATGTCGATTCCAGCCCCGAAGCGCAACGTCAAGCGCTGCTGGCCAGCCCGCACAGCCATCTGCCGGTGGGACGCCAAGATTTGCGCGAGATATTGGGCATCGTTCATGCGCGCGATCTGATGCAAGATTTGGCCGCAGGCCGGCTCTTAGAGGTTCGCCGCGCCTTGCGCGAACCCTTGATCGTTCCTGACGGCACGCCGGTTTTGCGTTTGCTGGATATCTTTCGCCAATCCGGCCAGCATGTGGCGGTGCTGGTGGATGAATATGGCAGCGTCGAAGGGTTGGTCACGCCCACAGATATCTTGACGGCCATCGCCGGCGATCTGCCCGAGCCGGGCCAGGGCGACGAGCCGATGGTGGTGCGCCGCGAGGATGGCACATGGCTGGTCGAGGGTCTGGCACCCATCGAGACGATCGAGGCGCAATTATCTTTGCGTGGGCTGCGCGAACCGGACGAGGATTTTCATACTTTGGCGGGATTTATGCTGGCGCGTCTAGGCCATGTGCCGCAAACCGGCGAGAGCCTGATATGGAATCAGCATCGCTTCGAGATCGTGGATATGGATGGTCGCCGCATCGATAAGATTCTGGTCGGCCCCATTCCTGTCGCCAAATCTTGACCTAACCCGAAAACTGGCCGAACCTTGCCTTGTCGCCAAGAATGGGCCATCACGGTTACATCGTTAGAGGGGAAGCAAGATCATGGGCAAGATCATCGCGTGGACATTTGGAATTCTGGGACTGGCGGCGGGCGGCGCTGTCCTGTTCGTCGCGACCTTCGATATCAACAGCCACCGCGAGGAATTGGCGCGATATGCCAGCCAGGCCATGGGGCGCAAGGTCACCTTGGCAGGTCCTTTGCATTTGGCTTTCGATCAAGGCTTGGCCGTGCAAATTCAGGATGCGCGCATCGCCAATACGGCGGGTGAAGGCGGCGACGACCTGATCCGCGTACAGGATATCTCGTTGCGGATGGCCGTTGCCCCGTTGTTTCAAGGCATGGTGCAGATTGACCAAATTCGTCTGACGGGCGCACAAATCCATCTGAAGGCGGGCGGTAAGGGGGCGGGGATTCTGGCCGCCGCTCCGGCGGCCGCCACCTCGCCTAAGCCTTCAATCGCGTCCGGTCCTGCGGGGGAGGCGGTCAAATTGCAGCTGCATCGTATCTTGGTGCGCGATAGCGCGGTGACCTATCAGGGCAAGCCTGGCACGAAGCCGATCAACGTGACGATCGAATCCGCCGATTGGATTCAAAAAGAGGGCGTTGCCGCTTCGGTATCGGCCATCTTGGCCGTGGAGGGAACGGGAAAGCTGGATATAGAGGTGCAGATACCGCAAGGGCCGCTGGCCGATCCCATGCCGATTTCGGCCAAGGTCGCGGTGGTAGGCGCGGATACCACGCTTTCCGCAACCGGTAAACTGAGCCTGAAGGCTCAGACCCTGAATTTGGTCGGCCTGAATATTGACAGCAAGGGCAATAAGCTGACAGGCGATTTGGATATAGCCTGGAGCGGCGAGAAACCCAGTCTGCGCGGCGCGTTATCTTCTCAGAATCTGCGGCCTCAGGATCTTTTGGTGGTGATGGCTCCCGTGGCGGCGGGGGGGGGTGCGGCTTCGCAGAAGACTCCCGCGCCAAGTGGCGACGATCAGGGACGGATGTTCTCCAATGCGACCTTGCCTCTGGCTGCGCTGGGTGACGCGCCAGCCAATGTCGATTTAGATTTTGATCTCGCGCGCTTGGAAAGCGGCGATCAGCAGCTGTCGAATATCCGCGCCAAGCTGCGGTGGCAGGGGGGGCAGATTAGCCTGGATCCTCTCAGCTTTACCCATGCGGGCAGTGCCTATACGGGGCGCGTGACGGCACAAGGGGGCGGCGATCCATCGGCAAGCCTGCGTTTGAAGTCGGACAATCTGGACCTTGAGGCGCTTTCCAAGGCGCTGGGCCAGACACCGCCTGCCGTGCGCGCCATGGCGCATCTGGATATGGACCTGCAAGGGCGCGGCGTCAGCTTGCATCAACTGGCGCAAACGGCCCAGGGCAGTATCAGCCTGGTGGTCGATCAAGGCACCGTGATCGTCAAGGAGGCGGGACCTGCGGTGTCCAGTTTGCTGGCCGCCCTGGCACCTGGACAGAATTTTACCGGGCCTCAAGATTTGCGTTGCCTGGTGGCGCGCGCCGATCTGCAGCAGGGCAACGCGCAGATCAAGGCGCTATTGGCCAAGACCCCGCAAGTCACGCTGGCTGGGTCGGGCGTGGTGCGTTTGGGGGATGAGAAGATCAATCTGGTCGTCTCTCCGCGCTTTGACGGCAATGATGCGCTGAACAAATTGGCCGTGTCGGTCAATGTCAGCGGCCCCTTGGCCAAGCCTTATGTCGAGCCCGATCCCAAGGGCCTGGCGCAAAAGGCCATCGGCGCGTTTCTAAGCGGCGGGCTTGGACCGACTTCGGGGCGTGTCCCGCTGGTCGCCGATACGCGCGGCGCAGATGGCCGCAATCCGTGCGTGGTGGCATTGGAAAATCCCCAATATCCCGCCATGCCCAGCCTAACGCGCGAGGATGTCAAAGGCGTCTTGCAAAAGGGCAAAGACTTGCTGCAAAAACTGGGGCTGTAACTAAGGTTATTGAGTGGCGGAGCTGGGCGTCGATTCCAATAGATCGCGTAAATGCTGGGCGCGGGCGCGGATATCATCAAGTCCTGGCGCATCGGGATTCTCGGCCGTGGCCAAGACCTGGAGATACAGCGATAACGCCCCGGCCCGGTCATGGGCTTGATCCATCTTGATGGCTTGATGGAGCATCTGGGTCCAATCGGCGGATTCAGCCGCGATGGATTCGGGTTCCTCTTCATCCGCCACATGCACCGTTAATCCACGAGGCGCGGATGTTCCCATCGAGCGGGCAGGATTGGCAGACGGCCGAGACTGCGGCGTCATAGGGGGCAGCGCGGCCACGGCATGCTCCAGGCGCGGATCGGCCAAGCTTTCGGCGGGAAGCGCCAGATTCTCGACCTGAAGCGCGGCGGCCTTGGCGGCGGGAGCAACCGGATCCATGCGCAAACTGATCTGCGGCCATAAAGAAGGCAGCAAAGCGCCCGATGCCATGGCGGCAAGGACCATGGCTCCACGAGCCAAACGCCCCCGCCACAACGCGCCCGAATCCCATATGATCGGCGCGGGACCTTCTTCTTTTTGAAACATGCTCGTTCCCAATCACTCTGATGCCCTATGCGCGCCCAGAGCATCAGAATGCGCAGATCTTGACCAGATGGCAGATTGTCTCACCCTCTTGCGGGGACGGTATTCTCGTAAGCTCTTTTGTGGGTGCCAGGGCGGCGGCGTTTGGCTAGATCACCCCGATGCGAGATGGCGTCCATGGCCTTGACGTCATGGCCGGGGCGGCATCACCTTATTCATAAGCGGCACACCTTATTCATAAAACGTCTAACGTTTTTCCTAGTCGGCATTGTTGGTCCGCTTTTTGTAGTTGCAGCCGTCGCCCTCCTCTCCATGCCTGCTGTTGCTGTCTGCCACAGCGCACTGTCGCGACCCGCCTCATACACGGCATAACGGTAGGCGTGGATGCGTTCCTCAACATTGGTGATGGCGTCCGCATGCCTGACGAAGCCAGCCACGGCCTGCTGCTCCAGATCACTGCCAGAGGCGGCATAACTTGCGGCATATCGGTAAGCTTCGAGGCGCCGCGAAGTATCGGGAATGTCGTCCGCGTTCCTGACGAAGCCAACCACGGCCTGCTGCTCCAGATCACTACAGGGGGCGGCGAATGCGGCGGCACACCGGTAAGCTCCGAGGCGCAGCGAAGTATCGGAAATGTCGTCCGCATGCCTGAGTATGCCGGCCACGGCCTGCTGCTCCAGATCACTGCCAGAGGCGGCATAACGCGCGGCATTACTGTAGGCGTTGATGCGCTCCTCAACATTGGGAATGGCATCCGCATGCCTGAGTATGCCGGCCACGGCCTGCTGCTCCAGATCACTGCCAGAGGCGGCATAACGCGCGGCATTAATGTAGGCGTTGATGCACTCCACAACATCAGGAATGGCGTCCGCATGCCTGACGAAGCCAGCCACGGCCTGCTGCTCCAGATCACTGCCAGAGGCGGCATAACGCGCGGCATCACGATAGGCGGCGAGGGCATGCGGTATGAATTCTTGTTGTTTTGAAACGTGATCGGCCAGGGCAATAAGCGGCTCTAATAAATAGGGGTTTGCACGTAGATTCTGGCGCAAGCCATCCATGCACTGTGAAAGCGTGTTATAATCGGCGTCCTTCATAGCTTGTTCAGCGATATCTAGAATTGTGCGGTCTTGGTGGCCGGGCATGGTGTTTGGCATGACATTCTCCCAAAGCTTGGATATCGAATCTGGAAGGACCATTAGCACGCAGGCATGAAAGAAAAAACGCACAGTTATGGTTAATGCTGCGAGGCCGGGGTTTGTATGGCCGATAAGAACCTCGCTGTCCGTCTAAGATCACCCCGATGCGCGGCCTGTTTGGGCGTTCCAGGTGCGGATGGGGCCGACATCCAAATGGATATGGTCGCTATCGTCATACCAGGCGGCCCCGCCCCGTTGCAGGGTTTTGGCGATTTCGGCGGTGGCGCGGCCTGTCAGTCCCGGTATGCGGATATCGACGGCCATGCCGTTCATATGCCAGCTTTCCCGCGCCACGCGCCCATTGCCGCGCGCCAAGGCCGCATTGGTCGCAGGACTGCGATAACCGGAAAGAACCTCGATGGCGGTCTCGGGCGGCAGGCCCAGGCGATAGACCAAGGCCGCCATGTAATCCACCAATTCCGGCGCGATGCGCGCTGTCTGATCCGCCTTATGATCGCGCAGCATGCGCGAGATGGCGTCCATGGCCTTGCCGTCATAGCCGGAGCCGCGCCGCCAATAGGTCACGTCCAGTTTTTCGCCGCTTCGATGCACCAGAACAATCTGCCGCGCGGGCGCGTCATTAAAAGCGCGCGAGGGCGTGGCCACCCGTCCCCCAGGCGCGCCGCCCGAACAAGCCGCGCACAGCATCAGCAAAAAGGCCGCGCCTATCCGGCGCGCCCATCCTTGCCCTGGCAAAATCACGATCCCGCCTGAGCCAATTGTTGGGTTTTGTCTTGGATCATCTTAAGCAACCCGTCGATCCCGGCCGAGCGATAGACCGAGCCGAACTCGCCGCGCCGGGTGGCCGCTTCGCTGATGGTGCCATCGACGAAAACGTCCATGATCTTCCAGGCCTTGGCCGCCGGATCCAAACGCATGCGATAATCCAAACGGATATTGCGGTCGCCCGGAGGCAACAGGCGGGTCATCAAAAGAGCTTCGTCACGGGCGGGTGGTTCGCGCTGGCCGATTTCCTCAAAGCGCACATCGCCCTGAAAGGAGAAACGCCGCGCATAATTGGCAATGGTGAAATCCTCAAAGGCGTTGCGCAGTTGCGTGCGCTGCGCTGGATTGGCGCTTTGCCAGGCCGGCCCCATGACCAGGCGCGTCATAGAGGTCATATCAAAGACGGTACGCACCACAGGCCCCAGAACCGCCACGCGCTTGTCATAACTGGTCGTGGCACCCTTGGCCGTGATGCTTTGCAGCGCCTTGTGCAGACGTGTCACCGAATCCCATCCGGCAAAGCGCGGTTCGGAATCGGCCGATTTCGCGGCGATGGAGGCCGCCTTGTTCACGGTCGCCGCCTGGGCGGAAGCCATGCCCGGCATAGCCAGAACAGCCAAAACAAGCCCTAAAATCCCCAATCCGCGCGGTGCGATCACGATGCGTCCTCCTGTGACAGATGGCGACATGTTCCCGACCGACTCATCCATGAGCGGCAGGAACGCCCGGGCGATTGTGCAGCTCGATCGTGACCGAGTTATGACCAAGACCCATGGCCTGACTGGCCAATTCAACCATATCGGCAGCGGTCAGATGCGCCTCTTCATACTGGCGAGCGGGCGTTTCATGGTCCTGGAACAGGTCGGGCAAGGTCATCGTGCGCACCTTCAAGCCGCCATCAAGCAAGCCTTCACGCGCCAATAAATGCAGCACATGCGCGCCAAAGCCACCCTGCGATCCTTCCTCGATCGTCACCAGCACTTCGTGTTCGCGCGCCAAACGGCGGATCAGGTCTTCATCTAAGGGCTTGGCGAAACGCGCATCGGCCACCGTGGTGGACAGGCCCATGGCGTCCAGATGCTCGGCGGCTTTGACGGCCTCGGCCAAGCGCGTCCCCAAGCTTAGCAAAGCGATCTTGTTGCCTTGCCGTATCACACGGCCCTTGCCGATGGGCAGCACCTGGCCCTGCTCGGGCATAGCCAGCCCCAGACCTTCGCCGCGCGGATAACGCACGGCGCTGGGGCCGTCGTCATAGGCTGCCGAGGTGGTTACCATATGCAACAATTCCACCTCATCCGCCGGAGCCATCACCACCATATTGGGCAGGCAGGTCAGATAGGCCAGATCAAAGGAACCGGCATGGGTGCAGCCATCGGCCCCCACCAGTCCGGCACGGTCGATCATAAAGCGCACGGGCAGTTTTTGAATCGCCACGTCATGCACCACCTGGTCAAAGGCGCGCTGCAAGAATGTGGAATAGATGGCGGCGAAGGGACGATAGCCCTCGCTGGCCAATCCCGCGCAAAAGGTCACCGCATGCTGCTCGGCAATGCCCACGTCGAAGCACCGCTCGGGGAAACGCTTGGCGAAGGCGTCAAGCCCGGTGCCCGAAGGCATGGCGGCGCTGACGGCCACGATACGCGGGTCTTTTTCCGCCAATTGAACCAAGACGTCCGAAAAGACCTTGGTATATGTGGGCGCGGTGGCCTTGCTCTTGGTCTGCGCGCCGGTGACGACATCGAAACGCGCCACGGCGTGCAGCTTGTCGCTGGAGGTTTCCGCCGGTAGATAGCCGTGGCCCTTGCGGGTGACGACATGGACCAGAACGGGCATGTCTTCTTTGGCGTCGCGCACATTCTCCAAAATCGGCAACAGATGTTCCAGATTATGGCCGTCGATGGGGCCGACGTAATAGAACCCCAACTCCTCGAATAAGGTGCCGCCGGTCACCACACCGCGCGCATAGCTCTCGGCGCGCTTGGTCATGATGGCCAAAGACCGAGGCAGTTTCTTGGCCAAACTGCGCACAAAATGCCGCAAACCGCGATAAGACTTCGAGGACACAAGCCGCGCCAGATAGGCGCTCATCGCGCCCACGGGCGGCGCGATCGACATGTCGTTGTCGTTCAAGATCACGATTAACTTGCTGCCGCTGGCCCCCGCGTTGTTCATCGCCTCATAGGCCATGCCCGCGCTCATCGAACCGTCGCCGATGACGCAAATCACATGGTTCTTGCCACCGGACAAATCCCTGGCCACCGCCATGCCCAGCCCCGCCGAGATCGAAGTCGAGCTGTGCGCCGCGCCGAAGGGATCGAATTCACTTTCGCTGCGCTTGGTAAAGCCCGAAAGCCCCCCGCCTTGGCGCAAGGTGCGGATGCGGTCGCGCCGTCCGGTCAATATCTTGTGCGGATAGGCCTGATGCCCGACATCCCAGATCAGCCGATCGGCGGGAGTGTCGAACACATAATGCAAGGCGACGGTCAGTTCCACCACGCCCAGCCCCGCGCCCAAATGGCCACCTGTCACCGAGACGGCGGCGATGGTTTCGGCGCGCAGCTCGTCCGCCAACTGCTTCAATTGATCGGGCGGCAAACGGCGCAGATCGGAAGGCAGATCGACCTGGTCCAGCAGGGGCGTTTCGGGGCGATAGGGAACCGTGGTCACGATGATCCTCGTTCTTTAGACTGATGCAGTGTGCCGACGGTCTGGGGCGATTCCATGACCGAGGGCAATGGTCACCCCTATCAGAAACAATGCTTTCGAACAAGGAATCCATCAGGAAGCACAAGCCGTCCTGCTGCGGAATATTGGTAAATGGCGGTTCGAATAAGGTTAATCAGCTCGTTTGCAGCGCCATTCCTTGTAAGCGCTTGATAAAGCGGTCGAGGCTGTCTTTCAGCACATCCGTCTGGTGCGATAATTGCTCGGTGCTGCCATGCATAGCATTCGAGGCGTCCACGGTGTCATGTGCAATTTGACCGAGTTGATCGACGCTCTGGGCCATACCCTGGGTGCTGTCAGATGCGGATTGGATCGAACGACTAATTTCGCCCGTGGCCGCCGATTGCTCCTCGATGGCGGCCGCAATGGCCGTGGCGATATGGCTGATGCGCGCGACAGTTTCAACAATATGAGTGATCGCCTGCGAGGTTTCTTTAGAAGCCTCTTGGATGGCCCCCACTTGGCGCGTGATTCCTTCGGTGGCCTGAGAGGTCTGGGTCGCCAAGCTCTTCACTTCGCCTGCCACTACGGCAAACCCCTTGCCTGCTTCGCCCGCCCGCGCCGCTTCGATCGTGGCGTTCAAAGCCAATAGGTTGGTTTGATTGGCAATATTATTGATCAGTGTGACCACCGCGCCGATCTCATGCGCCATCTCAGCCAAATGAGTCACGCCCATGCGGGTGTTTTGGGCGGTTTCCAACGCCTGTTCGGCGACATCCTTGGCCGTATGGACATTACCTGAAATCTCACCGATCGCGGCTTGCAGCTCGACGGCGGCGCTGGCCACCGTCTCCATATTTTGAGCGGCGCTCGTCGTGCCTTGACCAACCGTTCCTGCCTGCTGCAAGGCATGCTGCGCCCGCCCAATGACAATCCCCGTGTTTTCTTTGATCACATGGGCGGATTCGCCCAAGTGATGCACGACTTCGCCGATGGCGGTTTCAAGCTCGGACGATAGATTCTTGATGGCGCGCAATTCGGCGGCGCGCGCCTCGGCCTGACGGGCTTGGGCCTCGCGCTGCGTGCGTTCGATGGTTTTGCTGCGGAAATTCTCTAAGGAACGCGCCAAATGGGACAGTTCATCCGTCCTGTCTAAAAAGGGAATATGGGTATCATGGCCTTGCGCCAGGTCGTCGATGCCATGGCTGAGCTGTCCGACATTTCTGACGATCGAACGCGCCATCACGCGCGAGAATCCCCAAGCCAACAAGACGATCACGAATGTGATGGCCAAGGAGGTATGCAGTTTATTCTTGAACCCAGTGATGCGCACGCGCAGCAAACGGTCAAGCGAGGCGGCGGAAACCTGATACAAAGCGCGGGTTTTATCCATGGCTTGGATCAGCTCTTTTTCTAGCGGCTTAATATCCGCCGATTTGGGGTTGGCCTCGGCGAAATGCGCGCCCAATTCGCCGACGGTCTTTTGCATGCTGTCCATGGACTCGGCCAGGGCCGTCATGGCGGGCAGGATCTCATCCTTCAGCAATCCGTCTGGATTGCCGCCGATGGCCGAGTTCACGTCGCCCTTCATGCCATCCACCGCCGCGCTCAACAGCCCGGCCAGGATCAGGAAATCCGCTTTCTCTTTGGTGCTGAGTTGAGGACGCCCCACATAATCCTGTGCCAGGCGTACGATGGCTCCGGCGCGATCCACTAAGTCCGGCAATTTGACCGTCAATAAGTCCTGCGCGTAATACGAGTCGATATCCGGGTCGAGCGTCAGATTGGACTTCTCGGCGATCCTAAGGCCCAAGACTCGAGCGGCGGCGATACCCGCCAGAATCGATTCCATCTGCGGCTGTGCGCCTTGTAATGAGGTCATGACTTTGGCCAAATCATCCGCCATCGGTCCGGATTCCATGGCCTCGTCCCACTGGGCGCGCAAGGCGGGGAATTTTTCAGCGCCCTTGGCATAGGATTCCGTCAGCCCCGCGCCAGATGTGGCGCTGGTGGCCACAAGCCCGTCCAGAATGGGCCAAACACTTTGTTGCAGATACAAATTGCCCGCGCGTTCCTTCTCGGCAAAGTTGATGTCCTTATTGGATTGTTCGATCAGCAACCACCCCAACAGGGCAATCGGGCCCAGGAACAGGAACGAAAGCAGCGTCAATTTACGGGATATGGACAAATTGCTGAGAAAGCTGCGCATCCGGGGTTCCTCCTGGAGTCAATGAACGGCTTGAATAGGCAAATATAGGACCTGCATCCAACAACATGCCCATACAAGTGTATATACCCATATGTATTAACAATATGTTGTCGCATTATTCATTCTCCATAACGAACATAAAAAAGGATAAATGCCGGAGCGAATGTCTTCTCACTCTTGCGCCAACTGCAAGAAAACGCGACAAGAATTCATGATGGTCGCTCGAACACAACGCCCTCCGCCGCATCGCTTGACGTTGGCTTGGACATCTTGCCCCGTGGGCGGCGCACTGACGGCATGGACGGATGAGGGCCGGCTGGCGCGGCTGGATTTGGTGTCGCAGGTGCAGGCTAAGGCACGGGCGCGGCAGTGGCGGGGTGCATGGTCCGCGACCGAATGGGTCGAAGGCGTTGTGCCTGCCGCCCATCATTCGGCCCTGGAGACCGGCGCATATCAGGCAATCCCCCTGCTGTTATGCGGCACACAGTTTCAGACGCAGATATGGCGCTTATTGTTGAAGATTCCCCACGGGCAGACCGTCTCTTATGGCGAGATCGCGCGGCGGTTGGGGCGGCCCCAGGCGGCGCGCGCCGTGGGCCAGGCGGTGGGTCGCAACCCGATTGCCTTAATCGTGCCCTGTCACCGGGTCATCGCGGGGCATGGCGGCATTGGCGGCTATGCCGGGGGCCTGCCCATGAAACGCCGCTTGCTGGCGTCCGAAGGCGTCACGATCGACGAAACTTGAACATGGGGGATACAGACGGGGAGGATTCGGTGGCCACAGGCTTTTCACCCAGATCCTGCGGCGCGGCGACACGCGCGGCGCGGCTGTGTTCGGCCTGACGTTCCTCGTCGCGCGCCACGATGACGCGCAAGACCTCAAGATCACGATCCCAATCGGCCCATTCCCGCGCACCCAAGGGCGGCGTGGGGGCGGTGTCTCCCGCAGCGAGGGCGCGCACGGCCCCCACCCATCGCGCAAGCGGGCGGGTCAGACGACGGAGCCAGACCATCGCCGTCAGATAGGCCAAGCCGGCCACGGCCACCAGAACCGCGAATCCATGCAGCACCAATTGTTCGGCCGGTGCCAACAATGCCGCCGCAGGCGTACAAATCGCCGCGCCCGCCGCGCCCGATGCCGAACGTGCCAAACCGCAAGATGTGGCACTGGCGGCCATACCTTCCAGCACGGCGGCGTTCTTTTCATCGCCTGCGGACAAATCCATCAGGGCGCGTTGCAAGGCGGCGGGCATGGGATCATCCACCGCCCCGGCCTCGGCAATCGGCAAGGCGCGCACGAAAACCTGCACACCGGGCTGGCGCGCGCGCAAGGCGTCTTCCATCCGCCGCGCCAAGACCGCCTCATGCCCGGGAGCCGCCATCTCCACGACCAAGCGGGCTTGACGTGCCAAGCCATCGCCAAGCGCGGTGCGCAACCCCAAACTGGCCACCAACACCGCCGCGAACACGGCCAAAGCCGGCACCACCGCCAGCACCGGCACCGCCACGCTCAGGCGGCTGCGCCAGAGCAGATCCGACGAGTCGGTCCCTGCATTTTCAGGGGCATCCGATGGCTCGGTCATCACCGCATCCTTCATGATCAGCGCGCCTCGACGGTCAGGCGGCCCGGCACGCCGCGTCCCATATGCGCGGGATTGGCCATATTCTCGACCATCGGCGCGGGCACGACATATTGGCCTGGCGTTACCGCCCTTGCCAGATAGGCCAAGGACCAAGAATCCGTTTGCGGATTACCAGGCCCGGTAAAATCGAAGGCGGCGACAAAACGGTCATCCCGCGCTTGGACATGCTGCGTTTGCACCAAGGGCGGCAGCCAAGACAAGCCCACACGACCATTCCCATCCAAAGCCTTCTCGATTTCCAAACCCGCAGGCAGCAAATCGACGACCAGCAAGGGAGCCTGTTGATTGGAACCAATCGCTTGGGTCGGCGTGACCTTTAAGATCACCACGATCAGATCGTTTTGGCGAAGCTTAGCCAGATTGACGTCCTGGCCGTCTTGGGTCTTGTATTGGCGCTGGATGCTCAGCCCTTGCTTGGCTTCGGGCAAAGCTGCCGTCGGCACGCCAAAGACCGTCAACGCGCGATACAAAGGCTTGGCATCGGCATTACGCAACTTGATGCCCGCTTGCAGCCGCGACGGATCCACCCGATCGAGGCTAGCGGCTACATCCGCCAAAGAGCTGGGCTTGCCGTCTTGCTCCAATTTGGCTTCGGTGGCGCTGCCTTGCTGGCGGATCAACGCCAAGGCGGCGCGCACCACCCAGCTTTGCTCTTGCGTGGTCAGGAAGTTTTGGCCTGACAGTCGCGTGGCCAATTGTTCGCCCATCTCCATCAATTCGGTCGCCG
Source organism: Alphaproteobacteria bacterium (assembly GCA_016699305.1). NCBI lineage: Bacteria > Pseudomonadati > Pseudomonadota > Alphaproteobacteria > Alphaproteobacteria bacterium. The sequence continues at coordinate 1,484,614 of CP064970.1, read as the reverse complement.
GACGCCCCGCTTCGGCGGCCAGTGTCAGTACCGCAGCGCGATCGCGCAACTCGCTGTCATAACCGGTTATGATCGGTCGGGACCCCACAGGCGGCGCAGGTCTTTCAGCCAAAGCCTTGGCGGCGGCGGCAAAGGCCGCATCCGCGCGCGGCGCGTCACCAAGACGTGCCAAAGACGCCCCCAACTGAGCCAAGGCCATCGGCGAGGTTATCTGCGGCAGATAGGTATCATGCACATAGCGCAAAAGCCCCGCATCCACCGCGCCCGCCCGCGCCATCACATACAGGTCAAAGACCCGATCCGAGAGCTGTTCGGTCCGATAATCGGCGCTGATGGTTTGACGGCGTAGATTGGCTATGCCGCGCTCGATGGTGAATTCGGGCACGCCATGCCCCTTCTCTCTCGCGCGCATCAGGAAGTCCAGCGCATAGGCCCCAATCCAGTCCGGAGCCTCGCTCCCCGCCGGCCACAGGTTGAACGCGCCACTGCCGCGCTGCAGATCCATCACGTCCCGCGCCGTCCGCTCCAGGCGACCTTGCAAGGCGGCGTCGCTGTCATCCACGCCCCAACGCACGGCCAGCTCGTTGGCGTACAACAAAGGCATCGCCACGCTGGTCAGTTGTTCCAAGCAGCCATAGGGATAACGCGACAGATCACGCAGCAAAGCGGCCACACCCAAATCCGGCACCGTGGATATCCGCGCCGAAACCTGGGCCGTCCCTGGCACCAAATCCTTGGTAAGGCTGGTATCCAACGTCCAGGTTTCGCCCGGCGGCAAGATCGTGATCTTACGCATGGTCTGGGGCGGTTGCGCCGCGCGCACCGTCAAGGGCCACACGCTTTGCCGCTCGGCACCGTTCTCGGGCTTGACCGTCAAGGTCACTTGTCCGCCACCGACCTGACGACCCTGCAAGGCGATGCGCTGCGACACTCTTTGCGCGGGTGCCAAGCTCAGCCGGATCGACGCCTTGGCCGGATCGACCAGGGCCAAGGCCCCGCTTGTGGCCAGAGTCATGTTCAGGACTTGGGGCTTATCGCCCACATTATGCGCCGAAAGTGTCATCTCGGCCTTATCGTCAAGGGCCATGAAGCGCGGCGGCGAAGCCGTCACCACCACCTGGTCGCGCACCAATATCTTGCCTTGCACATGGCCCACGCGGCTGGCGTCCCAGGCCACCGCCATCAGGCGAACGCTGCCATTGAAGTCCGGCAGGTTCAGTTTGACCGTCGCGCGGCCTTGGGCGTCCAGACGCACGGGGCCTTGGAACAGGGCCAAAGGCTTGATCCACTTATCCGGCAAACCGGGCAGGAAACGCGAGGCCGCGTCGCCGCCGACTCGCAATTTGCCCTGCACACCCGCCTGAGGCGCAATCAGATGACCATACAAGTCGCGCAGATCTACCCCTAGGCGACGTTTGCCATAATAATAATCGTCCGGAGAGGGCGTGACGAAATCCGTCAACTGCAAGACGCCCTCATCCACGGCGGCCAAGGTCACATAAGCCTCTTGATCGGCACCCGTCACCGTGATGGGCACATCGACGGACTGACGCGGCGTCACCTCGGCCAAAGCGCCTAAGCTGATGTTTAGGGTACGCAAGGCGGGGTCAACCCCCACCCAAGCCAAGCCAATCGCCCGGCCCGGCCCGCGCGGCGCGCCCGTACCAGGACGAAAAGCCGTGGCGGTGACATAAGCACCGGTGCCCCAGGCTTCGGTGACTGTCAATTTGGCCGTCACGCCCTCGGCAGGCAGATGCATGGTCTTGGTCTCGACGATGCCGTCGCGCAGCACATTCACCTGCACCTCACCCGCGAACGGCGCTTTGATCGCAACCTCGACCGTCTCGCCAATCTTGGCGGTTTTTTCCTTCACGGCGACTTGCAACGAGTCGGGCGTGTCGTTCTGTCCCAGCGATAGGGTATCCCAGCCCACTTGGAACAAAGCCGAGGAACGCCGCGAACCGTCGCCCGTGCGCGCCTCTAAGCGATAGGACCCCGGCTCTAACGTGGCCTCAATGCGAGTCGGGCCATCGGCCTTGCTGCTCAGCTTGGCGGCCTTGACCGTATGATCGCGCGAGACCATCCGGTAACCCCAATCCGAATTCGCCGAAGCGCGATACCATTGGTACAAATGATTTTCACGAATGATGGCATAGGAAACATCCCCCACCATCGCCTTGCCCTCTGGGTCCACCATCACGACATCAAAGGCCGCAGGCTTGCCTTCTTCGAACAAAGACTCGCGCCCTGGCATAGCCGGACCTTGATCGCCCGGCTGCACCGGACGCAATCCGATGCTAGGACCGGCGTCACGCATGGGCAGAATCATCCGGCGTTTGGTCGCGCGGCCGCCCGGCTCGATCACGGTCGCTTCGACCAAAGCCTGCAAGGGCAAGGGATTGGCAGGAACGGCGGGCCAGGCGATGGTTAGGGCGGATTCGCCCTTATCGTCGGTTTCCTTGGCCTCGATCGGGAAACGTCTTGGATCGAAGGATTCGCGCGCCGGGCCGAAACTGTAATCTGCCCAAGCCTCAAACGGTTTCTCACGGCGTTGCACGGTCAAAGCCGCCTCGACCGGCAAACGCGCACCGGGCGCGCCATACAGGAAATCGGCCTGCGCCTTGACGATCACGGGCGCATCGGCAGACAAGACGGGTTTTGACGCGCTTAGGCGCAGCTCGATGCGCGGCGGCACGAAATCCTCGACCGTGAAGCTGGTCGATCCCAGTTCGGGCGCATCCTCGTCGCGTCCGGCGCGCACACTGACGCGCCATAGGCCCGTGCGGGCGGCCATGGGGATATCCAATTCGGCCTTGGCCGCGCCAAGCCCACCGGCAGGCACCCCGGCCAGTTGAGCCGTGCGCGTGCCATCGGGACGGAAAATCCAAAAGCTGACCGCCGGACCCGCCACCACCGCCATGGCCTTGTCGTCGCGCAACAGGCTCATCAAATGCACGGTCTCGCCCGGACGATAGATGCCGCGATCCGTATAGGCGAAAGCGTCCAAGGGGCCGGGATTCGCCCGACCGCCCACGCCGCGATCACCCAGATCGAAAGCCGGTTGGTTCAAGGGAAGCAAGGCCATATCGCCCTGCGCGCCTTGGGCCACCAGGGCGAAAGGTTGGCGGCCGCCCTTGCCTTGAACCAGGCCCGGCGCAAAGGTCGCCCGGCCATTGGCATCGGTGGCCATCTCGGCCAAGACCTGATTGTTTTGCGCCAACAGGCGCAGCGAAACGGCATTCAGCGGCTTTGCGCTGGCCAAAGAACGCGCAAAGACGACCATCCCATCGCGTCCCGTGAAACTGGACAGACCGATATCCGTCGGCACGATCCACTGTGTGGCGCGCGAACGATAGTGTTCCTTCGCCTCGCGTCCGAAACTGGGCACCACGGTCAGGGCATAGAGCGCGTAATTGCGCGAAGCCTTGGCGTGTTTTTGTAGGATTTCGTTCAGCGGCACCAATGTGGTCACCTGGCGGTCGGTGACATTTTCGATATCCATCTCGCCTTCCCACAAAAGCTCGCCGCGCGTGGATGCGATGTCGTTCGTCTCATAGCCGGTCAGGGCGCGCATCAGGATATTGTCGCGCAATTCGGGCACCAAGGAACGTTCGTCAAAGGCCAAAAGCTCGATTTTGACGCGGGCCAGATTTACCGTCTGTACGGGAACGCCCGCCATGTCGTGGCGCGGCATCACAAAGGCCCCACTGGTAAAGGCCACGCGCGGCTGGCGATGCGCCACCGTGACATTGGCATCCACCGGCTCCATCAACCGCGCCGCGCCCACCGAAGGCAGCCCTTTGCGCCAGGTGACCTTATAGGTTTGACCGTGCTGCAAACCTTCTAAGCACAACGTCTTTTCATGAGCCTGGGCGACCACGGGCGTGGCCGGAGTAATCTCAATATAATCCTCGTAGCGCACCGTGCCTGTCTCGACCAACGGCCAAGAGAATTCGGCGCAGTAACTGGGGCGGTCGTCCTCGGCCTGAGTTTCGGAACGCACCACGGCCAGGCGGCGTCCCGTCAGCAATTCGACACGCACCGACAATTCGGCGTTCGGACGCATGGATATGCTTTTTTCCAGCACCATCACCGCCAAGGCGTTCTTGCCCGCCGTCGCCAATCGATCTCCGATCAACGCCAAGGCTTGGGCCTGAATAAGCGGCTTAGACTCCGCTCGCTTATAGGTCAGCCAAGCCGACGCGAGAGTCTCAGTGCGGTCTTCGCCCAGCTTGCTGTTTAATTGAGCCAGATTCAGCCACGATTCGGCAGTATTCTCGCCGTGACGGATGGCATTCTCCATCTCACTGCTAGCTTCCCACCATGATTGACGCGACGCCGCATCGGCGGATTTGGTCAAAGAGGCCTGGCGCATCATCGTGCTGGGCTTTTTCACGACGCCGATTTGCTCATAATACAAGCTGGCGATCTGCTGAATCTCGGCCAAGCGCGATTCGTCCCAGGCATTCGAGGTCGCCGCCAAAGCGACATTCTTGGTGGCTTCCGCCGCCCAAGAAGAAGCCACCGGCGCGGCCATCACGGCCAGCGTCATCAGCACAGCCGCCAAGCCCACACGCATCATTTTCATGGGAATCGCTCCTATCATCTGCCGTCTCTGTACGCCGATGGCGCAAGGCGCTAGTCTGCTTCAAATCCATCGGGTTGGCCAGGGGGTCTTCCCACAGATTAAATCGTTTTAAGGTGAGAACCATCATGCCTGAGCGGGTATTGGTCACAGGGGCAACAGGGTTTGTCGGGGCCGCCGTGGCGCGGGCGCTGTGCGCCAAGGGCCATGATGTGCGTGTCTTGGTGCGGCCCAACAGCCCCCGGCGCAATTTGGAAGGCCTGGCCGCCGAAGTCGTCATGGGCAGCTTGGAAGATGCGGCCAGTTTGGATACGGCCTTGGCCGGCTGCACCGCCTTGTTTCATGTCGCTGCCGATTACCGACTATGGGTGCCCAATGCCAAGGCCCGCGCCGCCATGATGGCCGCCAATGTCGAAGGAACGCGCAGCCTGATGACCCAGGCATTGCGCCACAAGATCAATCGCGTGGTTTATACCAGCTCGGTGGCCACGTTGGGCCTGCCCCATGACGATATCAAAGTCGCGGATGAAGACACGCCCAGCACGCTAGAGGGGATGATCGGCCCCTATAAGCGCAGCAAGTTTCTGGCCGAGGCGGTTGTGCGCGATATGGTGACCGAAAAGGGTCTGCCTGCGGTGATCGTCAACCCTTCGACCCCCATCGGGCCGGGCGATGTGCGCCCTACCCCCACAGGCCGCATGATCTTGGACGCCGCCAAAGGGCGGATGCCCGCTTATGTCGATACCGGTCTTAATGTCGTCCATGTGGACGATGTGGCACAAGGCCATCTCTTGGCCTGGGAGCGGGGCAAAATCGGGCGACGTTATATCTTGGGCGGCGAGAATCTATCCTTGGCTGAAATTCTGCGCCTTGTGGCGCTAAGCGTTGGCCGAAAAATGACCGCCATCCCCCTGCCGCGCGCGCCCTTGATGCCCGTTGCGGTGGTGATGGAAGGAATCGGGCGTCTGACGGGGGCCGAACCGATGCTGACATGCGACAGTTTGCGCATGGCCGCGCATCACATGTATTTCAGCAGTGACCGCGCCCAACGCGAATTGGGGTATCATCATCGTCCGGCAGCACACGCCATCGCCGAAGCCGTGGCTTGGTTCCGCCACGAAGGCCGTCTTTAGAAGGGGAGTGACAAAGCCATGGGTATCTTAATCGCGATGCTGGCCGTCTTGGGATGGGGTGCCATCCTATTGCGCTTTTCCGCGCAGCGCGATCTTGATCAACGCCAAGCGCGAGAGGAACAGTCCAAGCTGCAATCCCCCGATGTGACCCAGACATGGCCGGCCCTGGCCGTCATCATCCCGGCGCGCGAAGAGGAAGCCGTGATCCATGATTCTTTGATCTCGCTGATGGCGCAAGACTATCCCAGCCCCTGGCATGTGGTCCTGGTCGATGACCACAGCGGTGACGGCACAGTCGAGACTGCGTTGCGAGCCGCCGAAGAAATGGGCGCTAAGGATCACATGACCGTTGTGCAGGCCCCTACATTGCCGCCGGGCTGGCGCGGCAAGACCTGGGCCATGGAAACCGGCTGGCGTTATGTGCAGCAGGCTTTTCCTGATGTAGAGTTCATTTTGTTCACCGATGCCGATATTGCCCATGCGCCCGATGGATCGGGGCTTCGCCGCTTGGTACGCGCCGCGGTGGACAAGAAACTGGATTTGGTCTCGCGTTTGGTGCGGTTCCCCGTGGAGCATTGGGCGGAACGCCTGATCCTGCCCGCCTATGTGTTCTTCTTCCGTTTGCTCTATTCCTTCCACCACATCAACGACCCGGGCGATAAGGCCTCAGGCGCGGCGGGCGGCATCATGCTGATCCGACGAGCGATGATGGAAAAGCTGCATGGCCTTAGCCTGATCGGTCATGAGCTGATCGACGATTGCGCTTTGGCCTTCGCGGTGAAAGCCGAAGGCGGACGCCTGCAATTGGCCCTGGATTCGGCGGGAAGCACCAGCATGCGTCGCTTCGACAGCCTATCGGGGTTACGAAACATGATCACGCGCAGCGCCTTTGATCAGCTGCATTATTCTTGGGGACATTTGGCTTTGGCCATGCTTGCCATGGCCGCTTTGTGCCTGGCCCCCCCCTTGCTGTTCCTGCTGGATGGCGGTTGGCTCCCAACTCTTGTCGGCGCGGCCTTGTTCGGCGGCACCTGGTTCGGCCTTCGCAAATTGCATGAGATGAAGCGCCCCTTGCCCACCAATGCCGAGCCATTCGTTTATGGGCTGGCGGCGTTGTTGGTCCTGGTCGTCCTGATTCAATCGGGAGTCGGGTTGGCCGGATATCTCGGCCTGGCCGCTTGGATCGGCGCGGCCATCGCCTATCGCTGGGGCGCACCAGGTTATTTCGGCACGGATATGGGGCCTTTTTCTTTCCTGCCATTGGGAGAGATGAGCCTGCCTGCGGCCAGCGCGGTCTTTATGGCCGCCACACTTGAATCCGCCTGGCGGCATCGGAATAATCAGCCTGTCAAATGGAAGGGGCGTGAAACCAAAATATGATCGAGGCGATCGAAACACCCAGCGGCAAAGGCAACGGCGACGAGAATTTTCCCGTCGCCCATCTGATTCGGCGCGACCTGCGCGGACCGGTCGGTGCCTATTACCATTTCGCACGCAATGCCGACGACATCGCCGATAATCCCCATCTGATCGCGCAGGACAAAATTGATCGCCTGAATATCATGGACGCTGTGCTGGATGGAAAGGCCGATGACGCCCTATCGCCCTCGGCGGCGGCGCTACGCGCGTCCTTAGATCAAACAGGCGTCAATCCGGCCCATGCGCATGAATTGCTGATCGCCTTTCGCCGCGACGCCACGAAGAGTCGTTATGCCGATTGGGCGGAATTAATGGATTACTGCCGCTATTCCGCCGCGCCTGTAGGCCGCTATATGTTGGAGCTGCACGGCATCCCCGCAGCAAGCTCCTGGCCGCCGTCGGACGCCTTATGCGCGGCCCTTCAGATCATCAATCATGTGCAAGATTGCGGTAAGGACTATCAACAGATGGACCGTGTCTATCTGCCTTTGGACATATTGGCCGACACAGGCGCGGATATCTCGATGCTTAAAGGCACGTCATGCACGCCGCCACTGCGTCGGGCGCTGAATCTGTTGCTGGACAAGATGGATCCCTTGATGGCCGCCGCATGCGCGCTGCCCCCGGCAGTCGATGATCGCCGCATGAAGATCAATACGTCCGTCATTGTATCATTAGCCGAAGCGATGGTGACGCAGTTGCGACGGGGCGACCCCTTGGCCGGAACCGGCAAGCCGAACAAGGCCCGGAAAATAGCCGCCATCATACGCGGCTTCGCAAGGGTTTGTTTGCCATGACGCCCGATCAAAAACAGATTGACGCGATCATGCAGAGCAAGGTGGCCGCCGCGAACAGCTCCTTTACGGCGGGCATGAAGCTTCTTCCTCCACGGCAACGCGCGGCCATGTTCGCGCTCTACGCCTTTTGCCGCGAAGTGGACGACATCGCCGATGGCGACATTCCCACGAACGACCCCATGCAAGCCCTGGAGGCCTGGCGCGGCCATCTGCGCGGCTTGGCTCAGAATCTTCCGGCGGAGCCTGGCGAGCCGATCATCCTGACCGCCTTGCGCGGCGTGGTCGTCGATTTCGGCGTCGCCGTGCAAGACTTGATAGCCATCGTGGACGGCATGGCCATGGATGCCGCCGGTCCCATCCTGGCCCCTGACCGCGAAACCTTGGAACTTTATTGCGACCGTGTGGCCAGCGCCGTGGGAAGAGCCAGCGGCGTGATTTTTGGCGCGGGAAACGGCCAGGCTCCGCTTCAAGTCGCGCATCATCTGGGCCGCGCCTTACAAAAAACCAACATCCTGCGCGATCTGGACGAGGACGCCGCGCGAGGGCGGTTATATATGCCCCGCGACCTGCTGGATGCCCACCAAGTGACATGCGCAACGCCTGAACAGGCATTGGCGCATCCGGGATTGGATGCCGCATGCCGTGATCTGGCGCAAGAAGCCCGAGATCATTTCCTCGCCGCCGATGCCGCCATGCGCGATTGCGCGCCGCGCAGCATGCGCTCGGCCCGTTTGATGGGCGCGTATTACCGGCTCATCTTAAAGCATATGCATAAACGTGGCTGGAACGCGCCGCGCGTCCGTGTGGGGCTCTCGCGCTGGGACAAACTGCTTTTGTTGGTGCGGGCGTTGCTCTCATGACAGGCACCACGCATATCCTTGGCGCGGGACTGTCCGGACTGGCAGCGGCGGTGACGTTATCGGCACGGGGCTGCGCCGTGGTGGTGCATGAAGGCGGCACCCAAGCGGGCGGACGTTGTCGCTCGTATGACGATGCCGAACTGGGCTGTCGCCTGGATAATGGCACGCATCTGATGCTTTCGGGCAATCGCGCCGCGATGGCGTTCATGCGCCGCACCGGCGGACAGGCGCATGTCAAGATCGCCGCCCAGGCCGCCTTCGATTTCATGGACCTTGCCGATGGCGCAAGGTGGCGGTTGCGCGTGAATGACGGGCCGTTTCCGTTGTGGCTGTTCATTCGCCACGCACGCATACCCGGCACGCATGCGGCGGATTACCTGACCGATATGGCCCGATTGCTGCGCGCACCGCGCACGGCCTTGATTGCCGAGGTATTGGGCGGATCGCCGCTTTATAGGCCGTTATGGCAGCCTTTGACCGTGGCCATCTTGAACACAGAACCCGAAAACGCGGCCGCCATCTTGCTGCGCCGCGTGCTGATGGAGACCGTGTTGCGCGGCGGGCGGTTCTGCCGTCCCATGTTGGCGCGTGAGGGACTCTCGCCCTGCTTGATCGACCCGGCCTTGGCGTATTTGGCCGCGCGTTCCACGCCAGTGCATTATGGTCGCCGCGCCAAAGCGTTGCGTCTGGGCGCAACACGCGTGGAGGGGATCGAGTTTGCCTCGGGCGAGGCGATCGAGTTGGGACCGCGCGACAATCTGATCCTGGCCCTGCCAGCCATGGGCGCGGCCGAATTGCTGCCCAGTCTACGCCTACCCGACGCCTTTCGTCCTATCCTGAACGCCCATTTCAAAGCGGATTGGCCCTATGCGCGTCTGCCGCTGACCGCATCCGGCGGCATGATCGGCGTTTTGGGCGGAATAAGCGAATGGATCGCCGTCAAACCCTGCTTGCGCCCCGACGGCACGGCTGATGAGCAAAGCTGCGTGATATCCGTCACCGTCAGCGCCGCGCAAAATCATATGGACCAACCCGCCGCCACCCTGGCCGCGACCTTGTGGGACGAGATCGTCCGCAGCCTGATGCTGCCTGCCGACCTAGCCTTGCCCGCCTATCGCATCTTAAAGGAAAAACGCGCGACCTTTGCCGCCACCCCCGAGCAATTGGCCAAGCGTCCGCCGCCGCGCACGGCCTGGCGCAATATGGTGCTGGCCGGCGACTGGACCGATACCGGCCTTCCCGCCACCATCGAAGGCGCGCTGCGTTCGGGGGTGAAGGCGGCCAAGATGCTCTGAAGGGAGCGTCACTTATTAGGGTGGAGCATAGAGAACCAATCCATGATTTCCCTGCTTTTAGCCTCGGATTTTGATGCCGTCTTTCATAAGCCTAGCGTGCAGGCCCTGCTGCAAGGTCGCCGGCGCGTGGCCTTTGTGCCCACGGCTTCGCTGCACAAGGATTATGCGTCATATATCGACTCAACGCTTAGGCCGATGTTCCAGAGCTTGGCACTTGGCGTCGATGTGGTCGAGCTTTCCCGTTATTCCCCAAGCGAGCTGCGTGTCGCCCTAGCGCCATGCGATATCGTCTATGTGGGCGGCGGCAATTCATTTGTCCTGCTCCAACACATGAAGGAGTGCGGCTTCAAACAAGCCGTGACCGACATGCTGGATGCGGGCGGCTTATATATCGGCTCCAGCGCGGGCAGCGTGGTCGCCAGCCCCGATATCGGCTTTATCAGTCCTATGGACGATCCCGCAAAGGCACAGCTTACGGACCATCAGGGCCTGGGGTTAATTGATAGGGCCTTTATTCCGCACAAAGGGAACGCCAAACATGGGGATACGGCGCAGATGATCGAACAGAGCCTGCATCAACAAAACCGTCCCGCTTTCGCCTTGCGCGACGATCAAGCGCTGCATATCGTCGAACATGAAAGCCAGATTTTATAGGACACGTCCCATCTATGACCTATCAGTTGATCCATGTGACAACCCCGCAGGACTGGGAGTCCTATCACGACATACGGCGCACGGAGTTATGGATAGGGCGCGGCGCGCTTGAATATGATGCGCGGCACCCGGATGAATACCGGCCCCATCACCATCCCTTGCTGTTAAAATGGCAGGACAAGCCCATCGGCGTGGCGCGTCTGGATGAATTGGAAGATGGCGCAGGCGCGATACGGCGCGTGGCGATCACCCATTCCCATCAACGCCAAGGCCATGGGCGCATGATGGGTCAGTTGGTGGAAGACGAAGCGCGGCGTATCGGCATTCGCAGCTTGTACGTCAACGCCGCCGCCGATGCCGTGGGTTTTTACAAGAAAACCGGCTGGGAGGCCTTCATATGGAACCCCAACGTGCCATCGGACGGACGCTGGCCTGTTGTGCAGATGCGAAAGATTCTGACGCCCTAGCCCCATTTTTTTCTTGATGCGAAAAATACGTTCGCTATACAATCGATCCAGTAGCCATAAGGTCACGGACAATGTGCTTTTCTATTCCAACCTGTGCTGATTTTTTTGGGGCACGACGACGTATCGGCGGGTCGTCGTCTTAGTTTTTAGTGCGCAAATGATCGGCCTATCTTAGGTCCATTCGCTTCCTTCCTTCAAAGACGATCGACCCTATGGGATATCCGGCTTTTGTCGGCCATCTCATGGATTCTACATTCATCGTTTTTTGGAGATTTCCTATATGTCTGACTTCACCATCGTCCAATTGGGCGAAGAGAAACTTGATCATGTGATGCAACTGCAAGATCAAATCCATGAAGAATTGCAGCAGCAGCAACATGCCAACTACATCATACCTAAAACAGAGGACTGCTTCCGTCAGTATCTATGCGGGGATAACGGCCTTATGTTCGGCGTGATGGTCACAGGTCAAACCCGTCATGTCGCCCAGGCGGTATTGGAGCTTCCTAAAAATCCAGGCAATCCCACAAGCATGACGGATATGGCTTTGCCTGTTCCCGAAAATCGCCTGGCCGTCATATCTGGAGCCTTGGTGCATCCAGATTTCCGTGGATGGGGGCTGCAATCTTTGCTTTTGCATGAGCGGTGCCGTCAGGCTGCAAAACTCGAACGGCATGAGATTGTCGCCGAGATCGAATTGAGCAATTCTTTCAGTCTAAGAAATCTTCTGAAAGCTGGATTCCAGGTGGTCTCTACGGCGACTGACCCATCGGATGGGGCGTTGTTGCTGAACGCGCGTCGTTCACTCACGCACAGGCCACTTTTTGGCAAAGCCAAGGATGAAATATGCTTGCCTTTGCCCTTATCGGCCAGCACCTTCCCGGCCCTATCGAGCTATCTTGACTCTGGTTATGTCGCGACCTCGCTTTGCAAAAATGGCTCGGCAGAGGAGGGCCTTGTTCTGCGACCTGTCCATGCCTGGAAAAAGATTCAAACCCACGCAGCACTCGCCTAAAGGAGGCAGAAATGACCCATCATTTATCCGATGTCATCAAGGCGCATGTCTATCGCGCCTTACAAGATGGTCCGCATTTGCTGGTTCTTGGCGGGGTGCATGGCGACGAAACCTGCGGCAGCGTCGCCGCCTTGGACATATGCGCATGCCTTAATCGTGGGGAAATTCGCCTAGTCCGTGGCGCGCTGACAGTTATTCCCGTGTGCAACCCGCAAGCGCGAATCTTGATGCAGCGTCAAGTCGATATGAATTTGAATCGCGTGTTCCAGCACCATGACAACCCCACATGCTATGAGCACCGTCTGGCCAATAATTTGGTGCCCTATGTCCAGTCATGCGACTATCTGTTGGATCTTCATTCTTACGGCGTTGAAGAATGCGGACCCTTTGTGTTTCAGGATTACGACAGCGCGGCGGATCACGAATTCGCGCAGATGATCGGCATCCCCACGATCGTCACGGGCTGGCCTGATATCTATGGACCGCTTTCGGCGCAAGAATATCAGGGCGACTCGGTGGCTTGCGTCCATGCGCATGGCAAGATCGGCGTCGTCGTCGAATGCGGACAGCATCAAAGCTTACAAAGTCCCATCATCGCCGATGGGTGCATTCGTCGCGCCTTAGCCGGTTTGGCGCTTTGCGAGCAAACAACATTATTCCCCGTTTCCTTAGACCTGCCTATAGCGCCGACCAATCGTCTTATCCGCGCTTGCCAGATGATACGAAAAACGAAAGAGGGTTCTTTCTCGCGTCCATGGAAGAATTTCGAATCTGTCTCGGCCGGCACAGTGATCGCGCAATACGAGGATGGAGAAGAATTGATAGCGCAAAAGGATGGATTGATCCTGCTGCCAAAAGCCGCCGCCCATATTGGGCAGGAGTGGTACTATCTGGGAAAGGTTCTCTTGAGTTAGAGGCCCAAAAGAAGCCGATCTATCTTGCGTCGTCCATCTCGATCACCAATCCGTCATAGGCGGGCTCGACGCCGGCAGGCAGGCGGCGCATGAGATCGGCATAATCCATATGAATATGCATATGGGTCAGATAAGCGCGGCGCGGGCGCAGGCGATCGATCCAGCCCAGGGTTTGTTCAAGCCAAGAATGGTTGATGACCTCGGCCCTCTCGCCGATGCAATCGACAACCCAGGTATCAAGCCCCGCCAACGCCGCAAAAGATGCGTCGTCCATACGGGCCACATCCGTCGAATAGGCAAAGTCTCCGACACGAAAGCCCAAACTGGTCTGGCCTGGGCCATGGTCTTGCACATAAGGGATCAGGCGGATGCCGTCGATCTCGAACGCATGGGGCGGCCGAATCTCATGCGGCTCTACAATCGGAGCGCGAGACCCATCGAGCTTATAAATCGCCGTAAAAAGATAGCCAAATCGTAAGCGCAAATCCTCTATCGTCATGGCATCTGCCCAAATCGGCATCGAGCGCTTCATATTCAGGGCCAGCGTCCGCAGATCATTGATGCCATGCGCGTGGTCGGCATGGGCGTGGGTATAAACGACAGCGGATATCTCGCCCACCTCCGCCGCCAATAACTGCGCTCTCAAATCGGGCGACGTGTCCACCAGAAGGCGTGTTTCGCCTTCCTCCATGAGAATCGATGATCGCAAACGTCTATTGCGCGGGTTGGCGGGGTCACACGCACCCCAATGCCCGCCGATGGTCGGCACGCCGCTTGTCGCTCCGCAGCCCAGAATCGTGACCTTCATGACCATTGATCGTCCCTAGCCGTATTCGCTCAGCGTAACAACGTACCGAGAAAATGCGATCTAAAAATGAAAAAATCCCCCGTCCAGGTTTCCCTGAACGGGGGATCAAGAATGCGTTCGACGAACGCGCCATCGTCTTAGGCGTACAGGTTACCTAAGACCGCTGCGATCTGCGTGTGATCATCTGCCTTGAAGTTGATGATCGAGTCGCTACCCAGCGCATTGACCTGCGTGGCCGTCAGACTGGTGTTGTCGTAATAGGCGGTGTTGATGACGCCGTCATTATTGGTGAAGAAGTCCTTCAGAACCAACGACTCCTTGATCGAACCGAACCAGGAGGGTTGATCCCTCAGAACCAAAAGATCATCGTGCCCGCCATCGTAGTTGACGTGCATAAAGGTGAAACGCGAGCTGCCATGGCTGACAACCGTCTCGGCGATATTGTCATATTTGATGCCACCGAGAAGCAAGCGGTCACCCGCATTGGCTGATGGATCGGCATTCGCCGCGCCGGCAACAAAGTCGGCAACCACGTCATTGCCCGACTTGCCCGAGAAGAAGAACTTGTCCGCCCCCGCACCGCCGGTCAGAATATCGCTGCCGTCATTGACACTGGCATAGCCGCTGCCGCGACCCACGCTGACCAAGGTGTCATCGCCATCGCCGCCCTGGGCCGCTTCGGCACTCAGGTACGCCAACGGCACTGACGCGCTGCCATGATGGCACGAACGGGCAAAAAACGAGAACAGGCTAAGTTGAGGAAAGCATCCCGTGCTGTTGGTGCCGCCGTTGAGGAAATCATTCCCCGCGCCGCCATACAGGAAATCACGATCCGAACCGCCATCAAGGCGATCATCGCCGCCATTACCGATCAACAAATCGTTGCATTGACCGCCTTGGACATAATCCTTGCTGGCCAATCCGACGAAAGTGTCGTTGCCATCGCCCAGATTGGCATAAACATTGCTTTGGCTGCCATCGAACACCTGCAACATGGCCGGACCGCCGGTGACACCGTAAGTGGCCGGATCAGAAACCCGCGCCGCCGCGATATCGAAGGGATGAATGACGACGACATCATCGCCTTTGCCCGTCGTGATGCGGTAGTCGCTGACATTTCCGATATTGTTCGCCGTGTAGATATCCACGGTGTCGTCCCCGGCACCGGTGATCACATTGGCGCGTTTGGCAGCATAGATCGAGACATGGCTGTCATGATGACCGATTTGTCCGACCCGGACATCGACATGGACAAAGCCATCGAAGGAAACCGTCTCGGCAGAGCTGGAATAGGCCGAGACGTTCTTAACCGTACGCCACTGACCTGTTACATCGAAGCTGTGCGCCCCGCTACCATTTGTATTGGCGAGGATTGATCCCTCGCCACCAGCGAGCACTGCGCTGGACCATGGCCCCATGTACACAGGCGAGGTCAGCGCATCCGCGACCGGCGATTCAGGAAGAGGATTGGGCAAGACAGTCTTGTCAATGGATCCGAGCCACCATTGGGTTGTGTCCGCACCTTGTCCGAATTGAACTCCTAGGGTCATGTCGCGCTCCTTTCGAGTTGTCCTTGGGCCAAGATGTCGTCAGCAAGGCCCTATGGTAAACGATGATAAAGTTCGATGAGGGCAGAAGAATAACATATGCATGAATAGCCTGCCCAGCAAAAAACCGTACCTCATTCAGCTATCACACCATAATAGCTGTAAAGTATTGATCATTCGAAGTTTTTCATGATCCAGTGATTTAGCAAGCGCACGCCATAACCCGTGGCACCCTTGCCGCAAGTCGCCATATCCTTCTTGCTCCAGACCATGCCGGCAACATCCAGATGCGCCCATGGCGTGTCTGAGACGAAACGCTGAAGGAACTGGGCGGCGGTCACGCTGCCCGCCGCGCCGCGCGTGGTTTGAATGTTCTTCATATCCGCGATATCGGAGTCGATCTCCTTATCATAGCTTTCACCGACAGGTGACAACGGCATGCGCCACAGTTTTTCTTCGACTTCCCGACCGGCTTCGATCAGTTGGCTGGACAACATATCGCTGTTGCTGAACAACCCGGCATAGTCATGTCCCAGCGAGATGACGATGGCACCGGTTAAGGTGGCCAAGTTCACCATATAGCGCGGCTTGAAACGTTCCTTCGTGTACCACAAGGCGTCCGCCAGGATCAGACGCCCCTCGGCATCGGTGTTAAGCACCTCGATCGTCTGGCCGGAAAGCGAGGTCACCACGTCATCCGGACGCTGCGCGCTGCCCGAAGGCATGTTTTCAACAAGCGGTGTCACGCCCACCACATCCACCTTGGCGTTGCGCGAGGCCAAGGCACGCATGGTGCCGATAACGGCGGCAGCGCCGGCCATATCATATTTCATGCTCATCATGCTTTCGGCGGGCTTCAGCGACAAGCCACCGCTATCGAAGCAGACCCCCTTACCCACCAAGGCGATGGGACGGGCGGCTTTGGCTGCCGCCTTGCCCCCGCCCGTGGATTTGGCCCCGTTCCAGCGCATGACGACCAAAGACGAAGGCCGCACGCTGCCCTGTCCAACACCCAGCAGCGCCCCCATACCCAGTTTACGCAAAGCCTTTTCATCCAGAACCTCGACATCAACGCCCAACTTCTTAAGCGTCAGCGCCTCTTGCGCCAATTCCTGCGGTCCCAGCACATTGGGCGGCTCACAGACCAAACCGCGCGCCATGAACACGCCCTCGGCCACCGCGATCAGCGGCGCGAAAGCGCGCTTGGCGGCAGGCGCCTGGACAGTCATCACATTCAACTGCGCCAGTTTCTTGCCTTCTTGAGGCTTGCGCTTGGTGCGGTATTTATCGAACGACCACGAGCGCAAGAGCGCCCCATAGGCCAGATGCGCCGAGAAGACTCCCGCTTCCAGTCCCGCTTTATCCGATATATCAATCACCAAAGAGGCGGTCTCGACATGGGTCGCATCCAGGCACGCCGTTAAAGTGCCGCCGATGGACTCTGCCACCATCGCGTCCAAGACAGCCGGACGGCCAATGCCCAAAAGCACCAAACGCTGCCAACCCAAGCCGGACGGCGCGGGCAGGACCAGCGTTTCGCCCTTTTTCCCGGTGAATTCGGCGCTTTCGATGGCGCGCTTTAACCAGCCCTGGCTTTTACGGTCGTAATCTTTGCCGCGCGGCCCCAGAGTCTGCGACTCCGCCACCGTCAACACCACCACGCCGCCCTTGCCAGAGGGCGTATCGGCACCAAAGGAAACCTTGAGCATGGCGACAATCCCTTTCGCAGTGGTTTGTGGAATCTTTTATAACACAAGCCCAAGCGCGGTCCTAGAAATCCAGGTCCGCATAATGCGCCGCCGCCGCGATTCCAGGCACATGGTCGCCCAGCAAAGGTCGAAAGGCCGGACGCGATTTAAGGCGCGCATACCATTCACGCGCGCCGGCATGCGCGTCCCAAGGCACATCGCCCAGATAATCCAGCGCCGATAGATGCGCGGCGGCGGCAAGATCCGCCATCGAGATCGCCTCGCCCGCCAACCAGCGCCGTCTTTCACACAGCCAGGCGATATAATCCAGGTGATAATGGATATTCGCATAACCGACCCGCAAAAAGACCGGGTCCGGTCCACCCTGGCCGCGCAGACCGCGCAAGGCTTTTTCGCCCAACAGGCAATCGGTGACCTCGGCCGCGAATTTACGATCGAACCAAGCGACCAAGCGGCGTGTTTCAGCGCGCTTGATGGCCGTATTGCCCAGCAGCAAGGGGCCGCCCGCCGTTTCTTCGATATACTCGCAAATCGAATCGACACCGCACAGAACCACCGATTCATCCGGCTTGTCGGCCTGCTTGATCTGCAATACCGGCACCTCGCCCGCCGGATTCAACGCCATCAGAGCCGGACGCCGCTCCCATGGCGGCTCGGTCGTCAGCTCGAAATTCAGCCCTTTTTCCGCCAAAGCCAAGCGCACGCGCCGACTGGAGGGATCCAAGGGGAAATGCAGCACATGATAGGACACAACCTCGGACATAGGACCAGCATGGGGAATGAGAGATAAGAGGCCCCCATGATCGCGGATCACATCGCAAGCCGCAAGTCATCCCGACACTCTTTTTTTAAAAGATCATCATCAGCTTGTGAAAGTATTTCGATAAGTTTCATCATGGATCACGGAAAAACGGAACTTATGGAGCAGCCACATGACAATCAACCAAGCGCCCTTGGGCGCCGATGAAACGCGTGCGCGCGCGAAGGACGTTCTAGGCGATGTCTTTATTAATCGCTTTTATGCCGTGGTGGACGAGCATTATGTGCACCGCCATCCCCACGCAGACACACACAACTGTTTGCCGAGTCTGGTTGCCCATGGACAACAACCAGAATATTGTCTGATTGGATGCTCGGATTCGCGCACATTGAGCTTCATGCCCGACCAACCGGGCCAGGTGTTTTGCATCCGCACAGCGGGCGGCCTGGTGGTCAACCCGCAGAATGCTCATCAAGATTTAAGCGTATGGTCGAGCATCGAGGTCGCCTTAAGCTTTCCCAGCCTTAAATCCATCGTCGTGCAACATCATGGCCTATGTGGCTTTCAGCGCCTCATGATGCAAGGCGTACCCCGCGACACGATCATGCACAGCATGATGGAGCTTTTTGCGGAGAATAAAGCCCAAGCCTGCAAGAACCATGAACCGTCTTCGCGCGATGCCAAAGAACGGCTGGCGATTTATTTGATGAACGACACGATCAAAAACATCGCCGCGCATCCAGTCATTAAAGAGCGGATCAAGGCGGGTACATTGGATCTATTCGGCATGATGTTGAATATGGGGGAACACGAACATCGCCCTGACAGCGGCAGCTCTGTATTCCGCAAACCCAGCCTGGAACTCTTCTTGACGAACCCCAAAGCGAAACAGGGAGAGCTGCCTGGCGCTTTCGTGCCCTATGCCGCAATGCCCGAGCGCACGGATCTGCATCTGGAACATTGCCCTCATTTTCCGAAGGCACCTTCCCCTGCATGATTTAACTAAATCAAAGGTTAATTATTGTTGCAATCTAGCAACACATCAACCATGAAGACTATTTTCTGTTTCCAGCGAGGCCTTGCATATAGACAGATGCGCCGAATTATCGCACAAGAGCGAAGATAAAGAGCTAAGCGCGGCGCGTGGTCGAGCATCCCGTATGTGCCTAAGCTTTGAAAACGAACAACGAAAAACACAAGGGTAGAGAAGAGAAAGGACCAAGCCATGAAAAATATCCGCGCTGTGAGTTTGGGGGTTGGTGCAGCCCTCGCAGTGATGTCTGCGTCCGGAACGGCCTTGGCCTATGGTCCAGAAGGCGTCTTTAGCGGCCGGTATCCGGTCGATGGTGCCGTCAATGTCCGCGCGCCGTTTTCGCCCGTTCATCCGATCCGTGGTCAGTCGGTGATTGAGCGTCCGCGCCCCGATTTCGACCCCACACCCATCCCCGTAGGATCGTTCCAGTTCTTCCCGGCCGTCACGGCGGGTGGCTGGTATGACAGCAATATCTTTGCCACCGACACCAACGAGAAGAGCGATTTTGTCTGGAACCTGCGTCCCAGCGTCGGCTTGTTCTCGAATTGGTCGCGGCATGCCTTGGCTTTGTCGGCCATCGGCGATATCGGCCTGTACACCGAACACGATGACGAGAACTTCTATAACGGCGTATTTGACGCCAAGGGCCGCATCGACGTGATGCGCGAAACCTGGATTAAGCTGAATCTGGGCTATCAGAACCTGTCGGAAAGCCGCAGCTCGCCCAACGATGTCGCGGGTTCCGAGCCCACCAAGTTCCACGTCTATCGCGGTGGCGTGACGGCATATCATGGCGTTGGCAGCGTGAAGCTGACGGGCGATTACGACTTTAAGCGTCACGCCTATGAAGACACGCCGGCCTTGGGCGGCAGCATCGTCCAAACCACCCGCAACCGCGATCAGAACGAGCTGGGCGGCAAGGTGATGTATGAGTTCAGCCCCAACTTCCGCCCCTTTGTCGCGGGCAAGGTGAACAGCCGTCACTATGACTTCAATCCCTTGCGCAACTCCGACGGCTTCGATGTCGTGGGCGGTAGCGAGATGGATTTCGGCGGCATCGTGACCGGTCAAGCCTATGTCGGTTACATGCTTCAGGATTACCGCCGTTTCGCCAGCAGCGATGTTGATGCGGTCAAGTTTGGCGGCGATGCCACCTGGAACATCACCGGCCTGACCTCGTTGACTTTCGAAGTCGAGCGCAGCATCGAGGAAACCACGGCCGGTGGCGTCACCAACCCGCTGGCTTATTCCAGCTTCCTCAGCACCGGCGGTTCGGCCACGGTGACGCATGAGCTGATGCGTGACCTGCTGTTGGAGAGCAACGTGTCGGTCACTCGCAACGACTTTGAAGGCGGCGTCACCGATCGCGCCGACGACACTGTGGGCGTGGGCGCTGGGGCGCGGTACTTCTTTAACCGCAACTTCCACGCCGACCTTAACTATGACTTTGCCACACGCGACTCGGATGTCCCGACCGCACGTTTCGACCGTCACATGGTCGGCGTACGCCTGGGCGCCCAGATGTAAGGCAACGTATCAATATCTTACGACGGGGCAGCCTTTGGCTGCCCCGTTTCGTTTGAGACGAAGACATTCTATTTGTGTATGTTGATTCAGAAACGAACTCTATGCTAGAACAAAAGACGGAATGAACATCCAGTCGTGTGCCACTTATTGAAAGGGAAGGCCGTGCTGCATCAAGCCTTGCCGCGCGTTGCGGGATTTGTTGTGTTGTTGGCCAGCTTGTGGGGCATCGGTCCCGCATGGGCCCAGCAATCCCTGCGCCCGCCCACACCCAATGCCGCTCTTAGCGAGCCTACACCTACAATGCCCATCCCGGCAGGGTCCCCCACGGCGGCGACCGGCAATACAACTGTCGATTATGTCTTGGGCGTGGGTGACAAGGTCAAGGTGGTGGTGTTCGGCGAGAGCGATCTGTCGGGCGAGTTTGAAATCGGCAGCACCGGCAATCTGATCATGCCGCTTGTGGGAGACATTCCCGCTGTCGGCCAAACCCTGGGCGGACTGACCAATGCCATCAAGGATAAGTTGTCCGGCGGATTCCTGCGCGATCCTCAGGTCAGCCTGGAGGTACTAAACTACAGGCCGTTCTATATCCTGGGAGAAGTGACCAAGCCGGGAAGCTACCCGTTTGTCAACCGTATGACCATCGTGAATGCCGTTGCCTTGGCCGGAGGCTATACCTATCGTGCCAACGGCAGTAAGATAACGATCGTGCGCGCGAACGATGCCGACAAAGTCGAGAGGTCCGTGCGCGAGGATGAAACCGTCCTACCTGGAGACGTGATCCGGGTGCCCGAGCGGTTCTTCTGACCGCTCAATTCAAACCGCGGGATTATCCCATGGCTCATCTGGCCTTTCTAAGGCCGTGCCTTTGGGAACATCCAGGCTTTTGTGCGTCCGCGCCCTCTGTCGTCGCGATCCACACCACCCGTGATCTAATAAGGTAAAGCAAATGCAGAATGTGGATGTAAGCGCCGGGACCTCCTGGAAGAAGAATGGTGACAAGATAATCGCGGGCGCGCAGCCCCTAACACCTGCAGCCGTAGATGATATGAAGGCCGTGACATTGAAAGGCCTTGTTGCCATGACCCGGCGGCGCTGGCGCCTGGTTGCCATCTCGACCACCGTGATGATTCTGCTGGCCACTATCTTGGCCTTTATCCTGCCGCCGCAGTATTCGAGCGAGGCCGTTGTGCTGCTGGATAGCCGACAGCAGCGTGTGACGAATGCCGAGCAAGTCCTATCCAATCTTCAGGTGGACAGCTCGTCCCTGCGAAGCGAAATCGACATCATCACCTCGCGCACCATGATCGACCGAGTGATCGATAAGCTAAAGTTGATCGAGGACCCCGAGTTTAATTCCGCCGCCAGAGCGGTGCCTTGGCCCATGATGCCTTTGCATTGGCTGGGCCTGGTAGCGTCCCCTCAAGGTGAAGATCGTATACGCAACGAGGTCGCCCGCAATATCGGCGCGGCGCTTGACGTACGCAACGAAGCGCGCAGCTACAGCATACGCATCCGCTTTCGCTCGCAAGACCCTGAAAAAGCCGCGCGCATAGCCAACGCCTTTGCCGATGCCTATCTGGTCGATCAGCTTGAGGCCAAGTTCGAGGCCGTGCAGCGCGCCAATGGCTGGCTATCGGGCCGTTTGGACGATCTGCGAGGCAAGGTAGAAGCCGCCGAGCATGCCGTCGAAGATTTTCGCCAAAAGGCCAATCTGACCGAGGCGGCCCAAGGCACCGTGCTGCAACAGCAATTGGGACAGATCAATACACAGATGATCCAGGCGCGAGCCGAGCGTAGCCAGGCAGAAGCCCGTCTACGCGGCGCGCAATCAATGACCGGTGCGCGGGGATCGATCGAGGCTTCAGGCGATGTTCTTGCCTCGCCCCTGATTCAGCGTTTACGCGAACAGGAATCCGAGGTGCAACGCAAAATGGCCGACTTGGAATCCCGGTATGGTGAGCGCCATCCCAAGATCGTGAATACCAGGGCCGAGCTTGGCGACTTGCGCCACAAGATATCGGAAGAGGCAAAAAAGATCATCCAAGGCCTGCACAACGAAGTTGAGATCGCCAAGGCCAAAGAAAATAGCCTGCAAAGCGAGATGGATAAGATCGAGAAAACAACCGGTGAAAGCATGGGGCAGATGGTCACCTTGCGCCAATTGCAGCGCGAGGCCGATGCCAATCGCACCTTGTATGAAAGCTTCCTGGGCCGTTTCAAACAAACCAGCGAACAGCAGGACCTGCAAATGGCCGATGCGCGCTTGATCGCGCGCGCGCAACCGCCCGTGCGGCCCGATTTCCCGTCCAAGCCTTTGTTTGCTCTCTTAGGCCTACTGGTGGGCATGGCCGTGGGACTGAGCCTGGCTTGGCTGGTGGAGTATTTCGATCGCGGCTTCCGCAACGCCGAGCAGATCGAATCTTTATTGGGACTGCCCGCCGTGGGTCTGGTGCCCAGCACGCGCGGCAGCGCCGGCGACCAGTCGCCTGAAGACTATGTGCTGGACAAGCCTTTATCGACCTTTGGCGAGTCCTTGCGCACCGTGCGCACGGCGGTGCATTTCTCGAATGTCGATCAACCGCCCAAATCGGTGATGATCACCAGCGCCGTGCCCGGCGAAGGGAAGACCACCTTCAGCGTCAGCATGGGTCGCGTGCTGGCCAAGTCGGGCAATCGGGTGCTGTTGATCGACGCCGATATGCGCCGCCCCAAAGTGTCCAAGCTGCTGGCTTCGGAGAATGGCCGCGAAGCCGCCGATCTGGCCCAGGTCCTGGCCGGCACCCGCTCGGTCGAGCAGGCGATCCAAGTCGATACGTCATCGGGCCTGCATTTCATTGCCGCGCATGGTGAGACGCCCAATGCCCAAGACCTGCTGGGCTCGCATCAGATGGAGCGTTTGATCCGCCATATGGGCGAAAAATATGATCTGGTGATCGTGGACACGCCGCCGATCCTGGCTTTGGCCGATGCCGCCGTGGTGGCGCGTTGGGTGGATTGCACCTTGCTGTTGGTACGTTGGGCCGAGACGCCCCGCGACATGGCGGCAGGTGCCGCGCATCAATTGCAAAGCCTGGGTCTGCATGTGGCCGGCGTGGTGCTGAACCAGGTGGATCTGGCCCAGCATGCACGTTATAGCTACAGCGATTTCGGCGTCGCCTATGGCCGCTACCGTGATTACTATACGAACTGACGGCTTCGCCCCCGTGGGGCGGCAGCGCAGCCCACGCCCCGTGACGGGCGCGATGCCTTTTGTGATGGGCGGCGCAGCCCTGTTGTTGTTGACTTTGGCGGTGCCTCACAGCGTCACCCACGGCGTGCGCGCGCAAGGCGATGCCCAGCGACAAGAGATGCTGCTGCAAAACGCCCGTTCGCTGGATGATAAGGAACTGGACGAACTCATCGCCAGCCGCGAACAACCGGAATCTCAATGGGTAGATACGGCGCGGGCACAGACCGATCTGGCGCAAGCCTATCTGATCCGCGCCGAACGCGCTGGCCTTGCCACGCCTGCCGGACAGGAAGGAATCGCCAGCGCCCTGGCCGCTCAGCAACATGCGCTGAGTTTAACCCCGGTGGACACGTTCGGCTGGATGCGTTTGGCCTATTTGCGTCTGCGCACCGGCGCGCCGATGCCCGGCGTGGTCAAGGCATTGGCTTTGTCGCTCGACACAGGCCCCCATGAACCCATCTTGGCCAAATCGCGCATGACGATGATGGCCTTGTTACGTAACCAGCTTTCCCCCGAAACTTGGGAAGAATGGCCCGCTCAGGCACGCCTGGCATGGCGCAAAGAGGCCGCCGGCACGTTCCTAGCCGCGCGATTGGCCCAGGTCTTGCCCGAATTGCGTCAGGCCTTAGCCGAAAGCCCCGGCGATGTGCAGCGTTTCGATGCCATGTTCGCCAAATTACCCAAACCCGCACCGGATATGCACAGCCAGCCCTAAAGCGGGTCATTCATGCCGTCTTGGTCAGGGCGCTTTCAGGCAGTTCGACATCAAGGCAGCGTTGATAATATTCGGCCACCGTTGCGCGCTGGGTTTCGTCGCATTTATTCAGGAAGGTCAGGCGAAAGGCTAGGGCCAGATCGCCGAAAATATCGGCGTTCTCGGCCCAGGTGATCACCGTACGCGGCGACATGACGGTGGACAGGTCCCCCGCCGCCAGCCCCACCCGCGTCATGGCGGCCACGCGCACCATGGCGGCCACGCGCGCGCGACCTTGGGGCGTATCCAGATGCGGCAACCGCGCCAACACGATGGCCACTTCCGCCTCGTGCGGCAGATAGTTCAAGCTGGCCACGATGTTCCAACGGTCCATCTGTCCCTGATTGATCGGCTGTGTGCCGTGATACAGTCCCGATGCATCGCCCAGCCCCACGGTGTTGGCCGTGGCCAATAGGCGGAAAGCCGGATGCGGATGCAGCACGCGGCTTTGATCCAACAGGGTCAGCTTGCCTTCCACTTCCAATACGCGCTGGATCACAAACATCACATCCGGACGCCCGGCATCGTATTCGTCAAAGACCAAGGCGCAAGGGCGTTGCAAGGCCCAAGGCAATATCCCCTCGCGGAATTCGGTGACTTGGACTCCCTCGCGCAGCACGATGGCGTCTTTGCCCAGCAAGTCCATACGGCTGATATGGCTGTCCAGATTGATGCGCAGGCACGGCCAATTAAGACGCGCGGCGACTTGTTCGATATGGGTGGATTTACCCGTGCCGTGCAGGCCTTGAATCAGCACCCGCCGGTTATGGGCAAATCCCGCCAAGATGGCCAAGGTGGTGTCATGGTCAAAGCGGTAACAGGCATCGCGCTCGGGCACATGTTCGTCGGGTGCGGAAAAAGCGGGCACCGTCCAATCAACATCCAGGCCAAAGACCTCGCGCACGGATAACCGAAGATCGGGCAAGCGAAGGTCCGGGCTGTTCATTCGTTGTCGTCCTGACTGGGGCGGTAGAGGGCTTTGAGGACCATATAGGCCTGGGTGACGGCCTTAAGGCGGTTTTCGGAATCGTTATCCTCGCCGCGCAGATCGGGATGAAAGCGCCGCACCAATGTGCGATAGCGTTCGCGAATATCGTCAAATCCCACCGGCGGCTGCAGATCCATCACCGCCAGGGCCGATAATCCCGCCGCCGGCAAACGGCGTGCCAGATGATCGGTGGCTGTCTTCTTCTCGTTTGCGCGCCGGGCGTCGTCCTCTTGCGCGGCCCGCCGCTTGGCACCCAAACTGCCCAAAGGCCATGTGGGACGATGTCCCAGCAGGTCGGCACAACGAAAGGCGTCGATGGCGTCCGCCGTCATGCCCTGGAAATAGTCCCAGCGCGTGTTGTAGGCGCGGGCATGTTCCGTGCAGAACCAATAATAGTCCTTTAAGTCCCGGCTTTTGGGCGCGCGATGTTCAGCGGGGGCCGCGCATCCGGGATGGTCGCAGGCCCGCACGGCCCCGCCTGCCGGACGCAAGGATTCCCGGGCGGCTTTGAAATAGGCATGGCGTTGGCGCATATTGGGCATGGTGCCCTACAGTATGCCCAAGGCCATGGGACAATCTCAAGCCGACAAATCGCCTCTGCGCAAAAACATGGACGCCGCCAACCGGATTCTTTAGGTTGCGTCATGGTTTATCTTCTGGTTTCCCGGAACAGGGGTCAAACATCATGCTGGGTAGGATAGGACGCATTCTGGGACGGTTCTTGGCTGTCATCGGCGGCGGCGTGGTGCTGGTTTCCGTTCTGGGCTGGATCGTGCTGCTGAACAAAAAGCCCGTTCCCGTCATGCCCTTGCCCGAACGCATGGTTCTGACATTGGACCTGGCCGAACCGCTGGTTGAAGATGCCCCGGATTCGCCCTTGGTCAATCTGGTGCGCGATATGGCCATCAGTCCGCCCAGCCGCCTGCGCGACGTGGTCCGCACCCTGGACGCCGCGCGTAAGGATGAACGGGTGCGCGGACTGGTCGTGACCTTTGGCGACCATCAATTGGGATTGGCCCAGGCCCAAGAAATCGCGACGGCGCTTGAGCGTTTCCGCGCCAGCGGTAAATTCGCCCTGGCCTATGCCCCCAGTTTCGGCGAGGCTTCGCCAGGTGACCGTAATCTGTTCCTGGCGACCCAGGCCAGCCGGGTCTATGTGCAGCCGGTGGGATCGGTGGGACTGGCGGGCTTGCTGATCGAGATTCCCTATTTCCGCGCGGTCTTGGACCGCTTCGGCGTCGAGCCGCAGATCGACAAGCGCGAAGCCTATAAATCCGCCATGAACAGCGTCACCGACCGCGCCATGGGCCAGGCCGAGGGCGAGATGATGACCGCATTGGCGCGCGATGTCGGAAGGCAGATCGTGACGGGCATTTCCTTGGGACGCTGCCTGCCCCTGTCCGCCGTGATCGCGGCCCGCGATTCCGGCCCGTTATTGGCGCAAGAGGCGCAGCGCGCCGGCCTAATCGACGGCCAGCTTTACGCCGACCAGGTACTAGAGCAAGCCCTGGATTTGGCCGATGGCGAAATGCCGCCCTGGCAGATGGCGGGACCGCGTCCCCCCGCGCCCTATACCATCACGCCCTGGCAACGCACGGGACCTTTAAGCCTGGACATGATGCTGGGCACCACGCCGCAGGCTCCGCGCAGCCTGATCGAACAGGAAGAAGACGAAGCGGAACGCGCGGCGGCGGATGCGGACGAGGATCATGCCCAATCTATCGATTGGTCGCGTTATCTGGCTCATGTCCAATCTAAGAAACCTAAATCTCCCGGCCCCGCGCGCGTGGCCTTGATCTATGGCACGGGAATGATCACGGCGGAATCCTCGCATGGAGGCTTTGATCCTACCGGATCGAATGACGGCATCGCTGCCCGCGACATGGTGGAAACCTTAAGGATGGCCGAAGAGGACGACGATCTGCGCGTGGTCATCTTGCGTCTGGATACGCCCGGCGGCTCGGCCACGGCGTCCGAGACCATCCGGCGCGGCGTGGATCGTCTGCGCGCGGCGGGCAAGACGGTGATCGTGTCGATGGGCGCGACGGCGGCCTCGGGCGGCTATTGGATCGCCAGCGCCGCCGATGTCATCATCGCCCAGCCGGGCACCTTGACCGGCTCGATCGGCGTTCTGACGGGCAAGATGGCGCTGGAAGGCTTGTGGAAGAAATTGGACGTGACATGGGGGCGTATCCAGGACGGGCGCAATGTCGGCATGTGGTCCAACAACACGCCCTATACGCCAAGCGAGCATGAGCGGGTGAACGCCGCCTTGGACGATATCTATCAAGGCTTCCTGGACCGCGTGGCCCAAGGCCGCCATCTGGACCGCGACGCCGTGCGCCGTCTGGCGGGCGGGCGCGTCTGGACGGGCGCGCAGGCCAAGGAATTGGGTCTTGTGGATCATCTGGGCGGGTTGGACACCGCCATGGTCGAGGCGCGTCGTCGTCTAGGAATGCCTAAAGACGCACCATTGGCCGTGCGCCTGCTGCCGCCCGAGCCGAATCTGCGCGAGGCGATCATGGGTCTGCTGCACGCCTTCTTCGCCGATATCGGCGCCGCCGGTCGTGTCAGCCAATCCCTGGCCCCCATGGTCAAAACTTGGGGCCCATGGCTACGCGCACCGAGCCCCCATGAAGCGCGCTTGCCCGTTCCTGCGGAAATCTTGGCGCGTTAGACTAAGCTCCGTTCACCATCTGGGCGGTGGCCATGTCCAGCGTGCCGTTGGCCACCAGACGCGCGGCGGCCTCCGCAATGCTTTGCATTCCCACCGAGCGGCCCGTCTCGATGGCGGCTGGCAATTGCGCCACATGGGAATCCCGGATCATGCTGCGCACAGCGGGGGTAGCAAGCAACAATTCGTGCAAGGCCACGCGACCGCCGCCTTTGCGGCGCACCAGACGTTGCACCAAAATGGCCGATAGGCAGCCTGACAGGGACAAGGCGGCGCTGGAGCGCTCGGCCCCCTCGAAAGCATCCAAGATACGATCCACGGTGCGGGCGGCGCTGGGCGCATGCAACGTCCCCAGCACCAGATGCCCCGTTTCAGCCGCACGCAGTGCTTGGCTGAAAGTCGTGCGGTCGCGCATATCGCCAATCACGATGACATCGGGCGTCTCGCGCAAAGCCATACGCAGCGCCGAGGCGAAATCCGGCGTATGCAAACCCACTTCGCGCTGGCTGATCAGGCCGCGCCCCGGGCCATGCACGAATTCGATGGGATCCTCGATGGTCAGGATATGGCCCGCTTGCGTCTGATGAAGATGCTGAACCAAAGCCGCCAATGTCGTGCTTTTGCCGCTGCCTGTGGGACCTGCGATCAAGATTAAGCCCTGGCGACGTTGCGTCAAGGTCATCAGCTTTTCCGGAACCCCCAAAGACGACCATTCCGGCACATCCAGAGGGATCAACCGCAACGCGGCGCACGCTCCGTCCAATGTACGATAGGCGTTCACGCGCACACGCAACCTGTTGGCCCAAGTCAAGGCCGCGTCGCAGTCAGCGCCCGAGCCCCAAGCTTCGCGGTGCGGTCCTCCTTGAAGCAACACATCCATCAAGGCGTCCAACATCGGCGCATCGCAAGGCGGCTGTTCCAGGCGGACCATATCTCCATCCACGCGCACCAAAGGGGGCTGGCCGCATGCCAGATGCACATCGCTGGCCTTACGTGCCAAGGCCTCGCCAAGGATCACGTCCAAACATTGCCGCGCGGTTTCTTCATTCATGATCATCTTGTGCATCCTGATCCAAAGGCCAACGCCAATCCCGCCCATCGGGCCATTTAATAATGCCGCGGATACTAACCTGTTCCGGGGCGGGAACGCCAGGGACTTCTTTGACTTCGGGAAGCAAAGCAGGCCGATTCTGGTGATCTTTTTCAGACATGAGAACCGCAACCAAGATAATCCCCAAGATCACCCCCCATAAGGCCGCACGTCGCACCCACACCCCCCGCCAGCCAGCACTTTGTATCTTTGGACATAAATTCAAAAGAACGCCCTGGCTTAGCACCCAAGGAGTCAACAGAGAATCGGCAAAGACTTCGTCAGGAAACAAACGACATGGCAACCGCAATCGCTGAGCGGCCTGGGCAACGGGTGTCTGACCGGGCAGCAAAGCCAAAATGGTCGGGGCAGGACCACCGCCACGCGCCGATTCCTCAGCCAAGGCGTGCACTGGCTCAAGCAAGGCCGCGCCGGGGTCCTCGGGCACAGGCAGAATGCGACTCGCCAGGGCCGCTCCGGCACGGGCCAGCACCACGCGCATCCCGCCCCCCACGCTGGAGCGCGCCGCGACCAAAACATCCCCTGAATTTTTCGCAAGACGCGCCCCGATGCGCGCCCATTCGATCGGTGTCACGGCCAGCGCCGCTACGTTCACGCCATGTTGACGCAAGAGATTCAACCATGTCTGGGCCATGCCGCCCGCAGTCAGTCCCGTCAAAAGCCAGGATTGGCCATCGGCCCGCATCGGCCCGACGGGAAAAGCTCCCGTCAGAGCGGCATGAGGGAACATCAGTCGTAGGCGTCCTTGGATGGCGGCGGTTCTTTCGGCGCGGGGCAAAAGCGGAATGTCCTGACGGCATAGCAATACATCCGAGCCATCCGCCATCAAGGTGACGGGCATACGGGGCCACCGGCGCAATATATCCAGAATCGGCGTCGCGGGCGCATCCGCCGCCACGCGCAAAGGGGACAGACGGCATCCTGGAAAGGGCACCAAGCACGCCCCCGCATCCCCCACAACCAAGACAAAGCCGCGCCGCAGGGCCATCACATTCCCCCGCCCATCATGGCCATCTGGCCGTAAAGAGGCCCCCATACCGCCGCGACCACCCAGGCCAACAAGCCGCCAAGGACCAACACCATGCTCGGCTCGATCATCCCGATCAATTGTTGAGTGCGGTGCTGGGCGTCTTGTTCTTGCAAACGCGCGGCCTGGGTCAGCATCGGCGGCAAACGCCCCGATTGCTCGCCACTGCGCACCAAGGTGACCAAAAGGGCTGGCGCGCCACGGACTCGTGACAACGCCAGGGAAAGCGGCGCGCCATGGCGCACATCCTCGCCCGCTACGGCCAAACGCGCCGCCACGGCCCGATTGCCCGCCGTGGCCCGCGCCAGGTCCAGTGCCTGGGTCACCCCGAACCCGCTGCGCAACAACAGGGCCAAGGCTTGAGCGACCCGCGCCCATGCCATACGATGCAGCACGATCCCCAATCCAGGCACACGCAAGGCCCAGCCATCGCGTTCCATGGCCAGAGACGGCCACAGTCGAGGGGCCAATTTCCATCCCAGCGCCAGAAACATCGTCAGCGTCAATAATATGGGCAGAATCGTCTGGGCGGCTTGCGTTACCTGCAACAAAAGACGTGTGGCCCATGGCAAGGTACCGCCCAGCCCGACCAAAAAAGTCTCGACCTGAGGCACCACCACCAGCAGCAAGAAGCCGCAAGCGGCAAGAGTCAAAGTCCCGGCGATGATGGGATAGCGCAAGCTTTGCCGCAATTGCCGTTCCCGTTCGTGACGGGTTTGCGCCGCCTGCGCCAATTGGGAGAGCGATTCATCCATCGCGCCGCCCGCCTCGCCGGCGGCCAAGATGGCGGCATCCAGGGGATCGAAAAGCCGGGAATGACGCCGCGCCGCCTCGGACAAAGGACGCCCCGCCGCCACATCCGTCGCCAATAGACGCGCGGCACCCGCCAAGACCGGATCGCCATGATCGCCCAAGGCCAGAGCCTGCAAGGCCTCGGTCAAAGGCAGACCGGCGCGATAGGATTCGTCCATATGCCGATACAGCAGCAAGGCGCTGGCATGGG
Source organism: Alphaproteobacteria bacterium (assembly GCA_016699305.1). Lineage (NCBI taxonomy): Bacteria > Pseudomonadati > Pseudomonadota > Alphaproteobacteria > Alphaproteobacteria bacterium. Next base: position 1,453,302 of record CP064970.1, on the reverse strand, counting down.
AAAGCCGCGTCCTTGGCACGGCGCGTTTCATGCGGCCGCCTCTTGCGGTGTCACATCCAAGACACGCGCCAGGCTGTCGGGATCCAGCTCTCCCGCCGTCAACCGCATTTGGGCGTCCTCGGCCAAATGCACAAAGCCCATTCGGGCCAAAGCCTGCCGCCACGCCGCGCGCGGCGCGCCCGCAAGGATCAAATCGCGCAAGGATTCGTCGATCTCCAGCACTTCGCCCACCGCCACGCGTTCTTGACCGCCGCGCTTGCGCACCAGGCGTTGACTGACCACGCCGCACAACGCCCCCGCCAATAGGCTGCGTTCCAATCCCAGTTCTAAAAGGCGCGGCATGACGCCCAGCGTGTCGCCCGCATGCAAGGTCGTCAGCACACGTTTGCCCGAAAGCGCCGCGCGCAAGGCCAGACGCGCGGTTTCGCCGTCGCGGATTTCACCGATCAAGATCACATCAGGGTCCTGACGCAACAAGGCACGCAATCCGACGGCAAAGCTTAACCCCGCCGCCTCGTTGATGGCCGTTTGACGCAGGCCGTCCAGGCGGTATTCGATGGGGTCTTCGAGAGTCAGCAGGCTTAAATTCTCGCCCGTCAATTCGTGCAACAAGGCGTAAAGCGAGGTCGTTTTGCCGCTGCCTGTGGGACCTGTGAACACCGTCAGTCCCCATGGCTGGGCCAAGACTCGGCGCAAGGCTCGCAAGACATGAGGGCTGAACCCCAGTTGATCCAGGGACAACAAGGCGCGGTCGCGCTCCAGCAAACGCGCCACAACCGCCTCTCCATGCAATGTCGGCATGGTGGACAGGCGGATATCAATGCTTCGATGATCGACGTTCAGACTCCATCCGCCGTCTTGAGGTCGTCTTTGGTCCGCGATATCGAGCCCCGCCAATAATTTCAAACGCTGCACCAAGCTGGGCCAGATATCGCGCGATACGCGTTTAAGCTCCGTCAATTCGCCCGAACAGCGTAAACGGATCGACACGTCATGCGCTCCCGGTTCGCCATGCAGATCCGACGCGCCCTCACGCACGGCCCGGCGCAACAATCCTTCGGCCAGCACAGGGACCGACCAACCCGATCCTGGATCCTCCAATCCCGGCGCGGTGATCCATTCCCAATCCTGTTCCGGCAATTTGGCTCCACCAGCCACCCTTGATCCCCCGAGATGACAGTTCTTTTGTCACCAAGCTGTATGACATGGTGGCGCACCCGCGTAACCGAGCAGAATGTCGCGCCCCCAGTAGCTTAATACATCATCGTAACGACTATTCCCTAAAGCGATATCCGCATCCACAAAATCACGATCGCCATCGGCGTTGCAGCGTTCGTCGCCGCCATTCGCGCATGGAGCAAGCTGCGCCGGAAATCCCAGGCGCGTGGCCGATTGCGCCGCAGTCTTTGGCCCCGCGATCCAAGCGCCATAGCCGTTGGCTCCATGGCTCAGCAACACCAATGCTGCCTCTTGCATGCCGCCATCTTTAACGCGCACCCGCGCCGTGGCGTCTTTGGGCGCGGGATCGCGGCAGATATCGCCCGTCAAGGCCGGATCGACGCGCATCGTCAGCCAAACTCCCCAACCATCTCGAGCCGCCGCCAAAGGCAGACCCAAAGCCTGAAAAGGTACGAGCCCCTCGGCACCCGCACATATCCCGCAGGCTTGGCCCGCAGGAGTGCCCAAAGCGCCGAAAGCCGCGCCGCTTGCGCCCGGCACAGCCGGACAAGGCAGACAATGATGCGTGGCGGCATAGGCCGCCACCGCCCGCGTCACAAGCTCCATCGTGGCGCGAGTCTGGGTCTGGCCTTGACCACGTCTCGCTTGAGTGACGAGCGGCAAGATGGCGGCCAGCATCGTTCCGGCGATCACCACGGCCAAAGCCATCTCGGCCAAAATAAAGCCTTTTTGCCCACGCCTCATGCCGCGCCATCCCGTCCGCTACAGGAATGAGGCAGAGTCGCGGGAACCAAAGGCAGTCTTTGACGTGCCGGTAAGCCAACGCGGCGGGCTGGCACCCAAGTCTGCTTGCTGGCTTCGATCAAGATCATGCCCGCCAAAGCCGGAATCACCCGTGCGCCCAACTCCTCCCAAAAAGACGAAGCGATCAGGGCAGGCGGCGCGTGCAAGGCATGGCATGTCTGACGTGGGATCAGCAGGGCGTCTTGCAAGGCGTGCATGGCTTGATGCAAAGAATAAGGACTGCCGTGGCCAAAAGGCAACTGCTCGGCCCGCGCCCACAACCCATGCCGATTGGTAACAACCAACAACAGGCTTCCTTGACCGCTCAGCACCCGCCAGCATTCTTGCAACATGGCCTGGGGTTGGGCCGCGCCTTCCAAAGCATGGATCGCCAGGATTCGATCGACGCTGGCATCGGCAAGGGGCAACTGATTTTCATCCACCAGACAGGCGGCATTGCCACGATTCCCCATAGATCCTTGCGGCCAGGCCGTGACGCCCTGTCCGGCAGGCATAAAGGCCAAGACCCGCTCGGCCGGACCGGCGCGCCATGAATCCAGATATGGCAGGGCATAGCCCAGCCCCATCATGCGCTGACCGGGAGCGGGCACGTCCGGCCACAGCCGCGCTATGGCGCGCGCCAATAACATCCGGCTGGCCCGGCCTGTTGGGCTGGCGTAGAACGCGCCCCATTCGATGACATCTGCATGCATGGCGTAGACATCATATCGTGTTTATACTGTCTGCGGCGAATCTGCCGTCCCTCTACCATATGACGATGGGAAACGCGATGACTGCACTGCCTCCCGAACAACTCTTATCCCGCCTGGATGCCGCCCTAGAAGACCATTTGGCATGGTTCGCCCATTGGCACCGCAAGGCCTTGAATCTGGAATCGGCGTCCACCGCGCCTGCCGCCGCGCGCATCGAATCGCCCAGCGTGTTCTTGCATTGGCTACGCCAATCGGCCAGCAGCATGGCTCTCGATTCCGCGCCGGTCGAAGATGTGGCGAAGCGTTACGAAGCCTTGCACAACAAAGCCACGGCGACCCAGGCCAGCGGCGAGATGGCTGGCCCCGCTTATGACGATTTGACTCAGGAATTCTCGGGATTGCTGCGCGCCTTGCGCCATCTGGAAAAGCAGCTGATCCAAGCCACGGCGGGGCTGGACCCCCTAACAGGGGTCAAATCGCGTTTTGGCTTCTTGCAGGATATTGAGCGCGAACAGAAACGCTTTGAACGCGGCGGACCGTCTTTTTGCCTGGCCGTGATCGAGATGAACGGTATGGACGAAGCTCAAAAGGCATTTGGCCAGGAAGCCGCCGACCGCATCCTGCTTCAAACCACGAATCTGATCCGCCAGCAAGTCCGTTCTTTCGACGACATGTACCGTCTGGACAGCTTAGAATTCGTGTTGGTGCTCAAGGGTGCGGCCATGACCGAAGCGGCCAAGGCGATGGAGCGTGTGCGTATCGCCGTACAGGCCCAACCGGTGCCGATGGCCACGGGCGAAGTGGCGCGCATTACCCTGGTCGGCGGCTTGGCCAGCGCCCAAACCGGCACCTCGATCGAGGCCATCTTGCAAGCCGCGCAACAGGCCCTGCAGGCCGCCAAGGAAGCCGGTGGTAATCAGATTCTCGCCCATATGTCGGAATAGACCGCGCCATGCGTTCAAGTTTGTGGATATGGGGCCTAATTCTGGCAGTGTGTATGGCCGCCTTGGTAACCCCCGCTTCGGCTCGAGAATCCAGCGCCACCGGCGGCCAGATTGAGGTAACGCCCTTTGATTCCTGGTTGTCGGGGCTGCGACAACAGGCATTGGCCGAAGGTCTGCCGCCGCTTTTGGTGACCACGGCCCTAAGCGGGGCGGCCCCCTTGCCGCGCGTGATCGAGTTGGATCAGGCCCAACCCGAAGGCCGTCTGCCCACATCCGTCTATATGCGCCGCATTTTGACTCCCGCCTTCAAAGAACAGGGTCAACAAAAGATGCTCGCGCATCAGGCCACCTTGCGCGCCGTCAGCCAGCGTTGGGGTGTCCCTGCCGGCGTGGTGGTGGCTTTGTGGGGAATCGAAACGCGCTATGGACGCCTCACCGGCGGTTTTCCCGTATTCGGCGCGTTGACGACCTTGGCTTATGAGGGGCGCCGCGCATCCTATTTCCGGCAAGAGCTGATGCAGGCCCTGCGTCTGGCGGCGCAAGAACGGCTGGACCCTTTGCAAATGACCGGCTCATGGGCAGGCGCGATGGGGCAGGTGCAGTTCATGCCCACCACCTTCATCCGTTTCGCCGTGGACGGCGATGGCGATGGCCACCGCGATATCTGGCGCAGCACGCCCGACGCCTTGGCCTCGGCCGCCAATTATCTGGTCGCAGAAGGCTGGCAACCGGGCCAAGGATGGGGCCGGCGCGTCAAACTTCCCGCGAAACTGCCCCATGGCGTGATTGGTCTGGAAAGCACAAAGACCCTGGCCGAATGGCAGCGTTTGGGTGTGCGGACCAGCACTGGCGGTGCCTTACCGCAAGCCGCAGGCCTACGCGCCAGCCTGATCCAACCCGACGGTCCCGGCACGAGTACTTGGTTGGTTTATCCGAATTTCCGTGTCTTGATGCGCTGGAACAGATCCACCTCCTTCGCCCTGACGGCGGGCGAGATGTCGGATTATCTAAGCGGGGCGGGGAATGGTGTGAAATCCACTGCCACAAAAAACAAGAAAACTAAACAGGCCCATTCGAAAGCCGCGCGACCAAAGCATTGATCGCCTCGTCCCAATCGCCCAAGGCTGGCTGACGTATCAAGGTCAAGCTGGCATACCAAGGCGTCGTGACGCCGCCAAGACCCCAGCGCCAATCGGGAATGAAAGGCAGCAGCACATAGGCACGAAGCCCCAAGGCCCCGGCCAAATGGGCGGTGGCCGTATCCACGGTGACCAGCCCGTCCAGGTTCTGCAACGCCGCGGCCGTATCGGCGAAATCGCCCAACTGTGTCCCTATCTCGGCCATCCCTTCGGGCAGGCCGCAAGAAGGCAGACGATCTTTTTGCAAGGACACCCATTGAATTCCCGGCATATCAAGAAGCGGCTTTAGGCGCTCAAAATCCAAGGATCGGTTGCGGTCGTTCAAATGGCCCGTGCTGCCCGCCCAGACAATCCCCAGGCGTTGTCGTCCTGGCATAGCCAAAGGCAAACGAGATTCCCAGTCGGCGCCACGCGCGGGATCGGGACAAAGATAGGACGGCATGGAAGGTAAGACATAGGGATTGATGCCGCACAGATAAGGCAAACTCATCAACGGCGCATGCGCGTCATGATCGGGGGTCGGCAGAGCGGGATCATCCACCGCCATATCCATCTGGCATCCTAGACCTGCCATCAGGGGCAACACAGCGGCTTGGACGCGCAGATGCACCTGCACCCCTTGCGCGACCAGCCCCGGCAGAAAGCGCGCGAATTGAATGCTGTCGCCAAAGCCCTGCTCGGCATAGACCAATAATCGCTTGGGCATGGGCTGCCCCACGCGCCAACGCCGCGCGGGATCAAGATGCCGGGCAAAGGGCGGTGCCGGACGGCGCTCGAACAAAGCCATGCCCTCGTTCCATCCGCCTTGCAGCAGATGCGCCAGCCCCTTATTCACCGCCGCTACATGATAATCGGGCGCAAACTCCAGCGCCTTGGCATAGTGGCAAACAGCCCGGTCCAACACGCCTTGGCCGCGCAGCAGATTGCCCAGATTGTTGTGAGTCTCCGCCGAAGCGGGATGCAGATTCAGCGCCCTGCGATAAGCGGCCTCGGCCTCTTGATAATCTCCGGCCACGACCAAGGCGACGCCGTAATTCATATGCAGATGCGCATTGTTTGGCGCCAAGGCCAAAGCCTGACGATGCGACGCCAAAGCATCCGTCAACTGGCCTTGCGCGCGCAATATCTGCGCCAGCAGATCATGGGCATCGGCATGGCTGGGAGATAATTCAAGCGCGTGGCGACAACTGCGCATGGCCTCGTCCGCACATCCCAAGCCGCGCAAGGCGACGGCGCGGTGATAATGCGCCGGCCCATGACCGGGCAAGCCCAACAAGGCCGCATCAATGGCGACCAAAGCCTCGTTATGCCGCCCACGCTGCAGCAGCAACACGCCCAGAAGATGCAAGGCATGGGCATGCAGCGGCTCGGTCTGCAGAATCTCGCGATACAGCCTCTCCGCCGCGTCCAACTGCCCCGACTGATGCAAAGCTAAAGCGCGGTCGAATGGTTTCGCGCTCACATCCGCATCCGATCAGGCTTGCAACACGCCATAGGTCACAAGGAATGGCAGATCGTCGTTGCAGAAACGCTCCACCAAACGCCAAGACGCCGTCAATCGAGCCTCATTGTCACCCGCATCCAGCGCAGCCAAAGACGGGTCCGTACCCAGGCCATGCTTTTCGATCAATTGCGACAAACGCGCCCCGGCCTCGCTGATGCCGCCTTGATCCACGGCCTTCAGGATGGTCGCGGTGATGCCGGGCAACAGAATGGGACGGCCGCGCACGATCGAGGCCACCGGAAACGGCATGCCGCCGCCGCTGATCGAGCGCAAACGGATATTGTACGGACCTTCCAATTTGGGCCATGAGGGATCCGTGGGTAGAACGCCCGAGAAAGGCGCACGCATCGGCTCGACCACGCCCACGGCAATCAGAATTTGTAGGACGCTCAGGATATTCTTAACCTCCTCCTCATCCGATATGCCCTTGTGTTGCAGGTAATCGCCGATGGTCATGGGGGCGGCGGCCAGCTCGGCGATCATCTGGCGGAACATGTCGGAAGACAGGTCGATGCGACCGCCGGGAAAGACCAGGCTTTCGGGAATATCCTCGACCGGTCGCACAACGCCAAAGGCGAATCCGCCGAAACGCGGCACGGGATTGGCCGTCATCTGGGGCTGGCGCGACCACAAATCGCAGCGCAACGGCGTTCCCATGGCCATGTCCTTGACGATTTCACAAGCCGGATGCGTGGCCAGACGCGCCAAAACATGATGCATAGCCGCCGGAGCGGTCAGCTCCAGATAATTGGCGGCAACATCCGCATTGCCCAAAAAGACCAGGTCCACGCCGCGCAAGCCTTCGGCGATCTCGGCGGTCGAGGACTCGGCCTTGGGCGAGGCGGCATAACGCGCCAGAAAAGCATCCGCGTTCTTGTCGGCCAAAGCTTTGTTCAATGCGACGCGCGCGGTGTTCGTCATTCTTGTTCCGCCCAGAACATCGATATCCGCCAACAGCTCCAGCCGAGCTTGCGGCGTGGTGGCGTCCACGGCCAAACGCCCGGCCACCGCCTCCAAAGGCGCATCGGCCGATGTGTCGGGATCAAAGGGCGTATAGCGCAGCGCCAACAAGCCCCCAGGGGCCAGCAAAAACGTGATCGACGCGAAGACTTCGGCCAGTACCGAGACATCCATCTCGTTCTGGCTGAGGTCCAGCACGGCATAATCCAACAAAGGTAGTTCCAGCTTGCCCGTACGCAAACGCTCGGCCACATCGTCCAAGGGACAATCCAGGCCGCGTAAATTGGCCAGGTTCTCCTGTGCCAAGGCCGCGCCCGCCCCGGGGCCAACGCTCCATAGGACACCCTCGGGATTGCTGGCCGCCAATAGCCCCATGGCGCGCGCGTGAGCCGCGCCAAAAACCGCGTAATGAAAGGATTCACCTGGCAAACGCGGCCTTGCGCCACGCAGCGCGGCGGCGTAGCTTAACGTTACGGGATCAGGAAGATATCCCATATCCATGGTGTCGGCTGAAGTCAGCATGGCCTTATCTCCCCAAATGGTCGAATGATCCTTCACCTATGCGGCGGATAGCGTTAATAGCCGGTTAAGGTCCGTTCGAGATCCATGCGCGGCGACTGGCGCCATGGCAAAGAGGCTGGTAATCTAGGTCCCCTAATGTGGCAAATCCGGCCATGGGGCCTTTTGACATGAAGGAATCTGTGGTGTGAGCGAGACAAACGAAAGCGCGCGATTGCCGCGCATCCTGGCGATGCTGGATTCGGATGCACAAGGCGAGGCCGAAGCGGCCTTGCGCTTGGCGCGCCCCTTGCTTGGTCGGGCCGGACTGAATTTCGCGGACCTGGCCGCAGCCGCGGCGCGCGCGCAGCTAACCCCGCTTTATGGCGGCAGCACGGATCACGGCGTCATTTTTCTGGAATGCGAATCTTTGCGCCGAGAAGTGCGCGAGTTGCGCCGCCAATTGGCGGATATGCGCCGTGAACATCAGCAAGCCCAGGCCGAGGCCGACCGGTGGCGCGCCATCGCCCAGGACGCGGCGGAAAGCCTGTGGAGCATCGGCCAAAGTCTGCACCCCGAGGCGCGCGACGCCGCGCAAGAAAAACAATTAAATATTCGGCTGGATCGGATGCAAAGCATCCAAAATTCCTTGAATCAAACGGCCTCGACTAAGGCGGCGGAAGCGGTTGGCACCAAGGCCTATCGTCAACAGGCCGAGAGCCGCACGGCCCAAGGCCCCACGCGCCTACCCCTCACAGAAGCGTAAAGCGAAAGAGGCCGGGATGACGACGGACGCGCCGATCTGATGTCCCAGGGAGTAGACCCCGACGCCCTGCTGCAGGAAGTGACGCGCGCCCAGCGCGGCAAGCTGAAGATATTCATGGGATTCGCGCCGGGCGTGGGCAAGACCTATGCCATGCTACGCGCCGCCCAAGCCTTGCGTGGCGAGGGCGTCGATGTGGCGGTGGGAATCGTGGAAACCCATGGCCGTCCAGAAACCGAGACTTTGCTGCGTGGTCTGGAGATCTTGCCCCGGCGCGTCTTGTATCATCAGCGCGTGGCCGTGCGCGAGATGGATCTGGATGGATTGCTGGCGCGCCGCCCCCATGTCGCCCTGGTGGACGAATTGGCGCACAGCAACGCGCCCGGCAGCCGCCATCCCAAACGCTGGCAGGATATCGAAGAGCTGCGCGATGCCGGGATCGATGTCTGGACGACGCTGAACGTCCAGCATTTGGAAAGCCAAAGCGATGTGGTCTCGCGCATCACCGGCGCGCCGGTGCAAGAAACGATCCCCGACCACGTCGTGCAGCAGGCGGACGCCATCGAGCTGATCGACCTGCCGCCCGAGACTTTGCTCAAACGCCTGGCCGAGGGCAAGGTCTATGCGCCCGAACGCGCCCAGCGCGCCTTGGCCGGATTCTTCGCGCCGGGTAATTTGACCGCTTTGCGTGAATTGGCGCTGCGTGCCGCCGCCGACCGCGTGGACGATCAAATGCTGGATTGGCGACAAACCCACCAAGTGGACGGCATATGGCCCACGCGCGAACGCATGATGGTGGCGCTGGACGATACGCCCGATGCACAGAATCTGGTCCGCGCCGCCAAACGCTCGGCGGATCGTCAGCAAGCGCCCTGGTTGGCCGTGCATGTGGAACGCCCCGGCGGATCGCAAACCCAAGGCCGTCGCCATCTGGCCGCCGCCTTGCGTCTGGCCGAGCAATTGGGCGGACGCACCCTGATCTTGCCCGGCGAGAATATCGCGCAGACTCTGTTAGAGGCGGCCAGCGAGCATAATGTCAGCCGCATCATTCTGGGCCGTGGGCGGCGCATTGGCTGGCACATATCGCCAAGCCTGGCCGATCGTCTGGTGGCGCAAGGAGAGGGATTCGATGTGCTGGTGGCCGGCACGGCCACAAAGCGCGGTGATCGTCCGCGCGCCGACCTGACCAATCTGGGGGCGCGCGTCCTGGCCGCATGCCTGACGGTGGCGGGGGCGGCGGGGCTGGCTTGGCTGGCCGGACAGGCCGCACCTCGAACCGACGCCATCAACGCCATGCCGCCGGTTTTTCTGATGCTGGCCGTCATCGGCGGCGGCCTGCGCTGGGGGACGACCCCGGCCATCGTGGCGGCCCTGTTGGCTTATGCCTTGCTGGACGCGGCGTTTTTGCGCGGTGCCGATCAAAGCGGCCTCTTGCAAAGCGGCGAAGTCCTGCCTTTGTTGATCTTACTGCTCGGCGGCGCCTTGGCCGGACGTATGTCGCGGCATCTCCACGCTCAGGCAAGCCAGCGCCGTCGCCATTTGCGTCAGTCGGGATTGATAAGCGATTGCAGCCGTTCCATGGCTATGGCGGTGGATTCGCAGGCGGTGGCCTGGATGGCCGTGCATCACGCCCATGTGCTGTTGCAAACGCCCAGCGTGGCCCTGTTGCATCAGCATGGCATGTTGCAACGCACCGCCAGCATGCCCGCGATGGGCGCGCTGGACACCGCATCGACCGCCGCCGCGCAATGGTCATGGCAACATGGGCAACCGGCGGGACATGATTCCGACACCCTGCCCGGCGCGCCCTGGCTGTTTCTGCCGCTCAGTTCGGGCGAAGTGATCTTTGGTGTTCTGGGCGCGCGATTCGACGGCTTGGACACCACCGATGACATCGATCGCGCGCACCGTATGGAGCTCTTGGACACCATCGCGCAACAAACGGGCGGCGCGCTAGAGCGGCTGGCATTGAGCGAAGCGGCGGCCAGGGCGCATATCAAAGCCGAAAACGAACATCTGCACGCCGCCTGGCTGGCCTCGATCGGCCAGGACCTGATGCGCCCTTGTCTATTCTTGCGTGACATGGCCGGTCAATTGCGCGACATGTGGCCGACTCTGGCCGACGAGGCACGCCGCACCTTGCTGGACGGCGTATGTGCCCAGGCGCAACGCATCGCGCATTTCACGCAAAACTTCCAGGATATGGCGGCCCTGGTGGCGGGTCAGGTGACGCCCCAAGCCGGACGCCACGACCTAGCCACGCTGGTTACAAGCGCCCTGTCGAAGCAATCCGACATGACCCAAGGTCGCGCCATCCGTTTGGATATTCCGGCGCATCTGCCCGTTCTGGCGGTAGATGCGGATTTAACCGTCAAGGCACTAGAGCATATCATCGAGAATGCCTGCCTCTACGCCCCGCCTGACACGCCCATCATCTTGCGCGCATCCGAGGACGGCCCCGGTCATCTTCGCCTGGATATATTGGACGAAGGCCCCGGCATCCCCGAGAACGAACGCGAGCGTATCTTTGCCATGTTCACACGCCTGGCCCGACCCGAAGATGGACAACAAGGCACCGGATTGGGACTGGCCATCTGCCGCGCCCTTATCGAGTCCCAAGGCGGCACCATCGCCGCATTATCTGGCCCAGACTCGCACGGCACATGCATCCGCCTGTGTCTGCCCATCGCCGCCATGCCATCGCCGAACGTGATGACAGACCGGACGAACACAAAAGCGTGGCCTGCATGAAATCGGTAAGGGATCTTATTTCACGAGGCAAGGGCCGTCGCCACAAGTATTAGGTTTTGTGGGTAAGCTATTGTTCGCCGTGCTGCTGCCGTTTGAGCAAGTGCCGCCGGACTGTCTATAGGAGTTATATGCATGTGAGGAAGGGGTTCCTGCTGCTGGCATACACTTGCTTGTTGTGCAGTAACCGCTTCCTGTGCAGCAATACCCCCAATAGGATCCAGTTGTGATGTACGTCGTTCCAGTGCAATTTGCCCCAGAGAACCAAACATTAGCATTAGCTCCATTTATATTACATTCGAAACTGTCCAACTTCTTAACCACGCCAGTGGTCTCATTGGCATAAAGCGTATATATGCACGTATCGCTACTTATATCCGCTGCATTTAATGTCCCAAGATAATTGCCTACAACCGTTGTTCCGTCAGAAGAGTAGACCATCAGCTTTGAACTACTCGCCAACTGAATCCAGCCCGTTCCATTACAGCCCTCAAATTGGCCGCCGGTATAGCGGATATATCCGGCCTTCGTAGAATCGCATGTGGCGGATGTCGTACCCATCAGGACGGCATTCGACACCCAGACCCCACCGGTACAGGTGAGAAAGCCATCGCTGTTCGCGTTCGCGCCCTCTTGGGTACACGCCGCTCCCGGTGTGGCCCATGCTGCGGCAGACCGAGACTGACACCGACCAGCAGCGTCGCAAGAGCAATCATGGCATTCCTCATGAGCAGCCTCATTCCCTAAAAGCCTGTGCCGTGTTTAGTTACTGACAGGCACCCAGCTGCAGCATGTGGCATAGGCTATTGTGCAAGCTTCGGTCGTCGCTGGCGTTGCGCCCGGCACGGAGGTGAAAGCCATAGACGGCCATTCCAACATGCCAAACCCGTCTACATTCCACCCGCGCATATCCTGTGTGGGCCTTGACGTATGCAGATACCCTATTCTGTGATACGGGCATCCCCCACCCATATTGGGATGCGTGTGCCCGCCGCCATTCAGTAGAAATTCGTCGTTCGTGCACATCGCAGTTGAGACGAAGTTGATTGTCGAGGCTGCGGCTTGGCTGCTGGCAACTCTGCAACTCATTTTCATACATTTAAATTTCCCGCTCGCATCTCCCATCAGGAGCTGGTTGTTATAGTCAAGCCACATAATTTCCATAACATTTGACGATCTGATCGAGAGGTGTGAGAGGCAGAGCATATTGTCGGCGTTTTTTGATATTGGCGAAGTCACGCTCGATGGGATTGAAGTCTGGACTGTAGGGCGGCAGGAAAAGGATGTGATGGCCATATTGGGTGGCGATGGCGGCCAGGTCTTTCTTTTTGTGGAAGGCCGCATTGTCCCAGATGATGGTTGAGTTGGGGTTCAACTCTTTGCAGAGCATGTCGCGCGTCCAGTGATTGACAAGCTGGGCGTCGGCTGTTCCTTCAAACAGCATCGGCGCAAGAAAATCTTTGCCGCGATGCGCCGCGATCAAACTTGTACGCGGACGGCGATGGCCCGAGTGATCGCCATAAACCTTCTGTCCTTGCCTGGTCCAGCCATAACGACGACAGGTTTCGGGAGCGAAGCCGGATTCATCGACATAGACGATGTTCTGCGAGCCCCGCATGGCGATGATCTCGCGCAAGGTGCGAAGATAGGCAATCCGCTTTTCCGGATCGCGCTCCTTGTATTTCAGTGTCTTTTTTTATGCGTGATCTTCATGGCTTTTAGAGCCATCCACACCGAATTGCCGTACACGCCAAAATGCGCCGCCCGTTCGCGTATGAGCGCATCGGGAAAGTCCCTCACATGCGCGCGCAAGGCCTCTTTATCCAGTTTTCTTCGTCGCGGCACACCTTTCTGCCGGGGTGCAAGATCGGACCGCACCAGCCAGTCTCGAACACACCACAGGCTGATGTCGAAACGACGTGCCGCTTCACGCTGGCCGCCGCCGCCTCGTACATACGCCACGACCTTCTTCCGAAAATCAACGCTGTAGGTCATGTCTCAGACATACACCAATCCCTCATAAAATGTTATGGAAATTATCTGGTATGACTATAGCGCAAACAGGAATTTTCGGAGTCGTCATAGACTTCCATTCCTGGACGTTTTCTGGCGCGACGTTACCCGTTACGAGGCAAGCAATGATGCTTTGCTTATCATCGGCCATTTTCGTTGTGCCGATTTGCGCGGTGGTGCAAGCCTGTCCGGGCATTTCCGCATGAGCGGAGAGAGGTCCTGCGAACAGGGCCAGCATAAAACCGATGATCGCCTTTTTCAGCATGGCGTCCATTCCTTATCGCGAGAGGAAGTAGGTCAATTCATCATAGCTCTATCTTTCATGTCTTAACAATCTCTTAAAATGTGAAAGCGCGGCCCCCTTGAGAGCCGCGCCCCGGTGTTACCCCGTGTGATCAACGGTATTGCCAACTTACTTTACACAAAGCGCACAACGTATCCCGCTGAATATATGCCCACCACAGCCTTCTCCTAGCTTAAGTAATGTATTTCCTGTGCAGGATTTATGAAAATCAACGATTGGTTTTTCTCTTTCATTGACGCTTTGTTCTGTGGATATACACCTAGACTGTGACACGGATAAAACCCGTGTGTATCCTGGCCCGTTAGATCCCCCCATTGTATATCCCGATTTCACCATATATCCGGTATAAGCAACTTTATAGTCCGGATGGCATTTGTTCGTGCCTTCCGCAACGTAGGAATTCCCACCGCCGTTTTCCACGGTTGTTTGCCCCATGTTCTGCCAGATATTACCGGCGGCACCAGCATTCAGGCACGCAAGTATTGCCGTACTAGCGTCGTTCATCTTTGTCATGCCGACTGTAGGGCATGGACATCCAAACACGGGTGTTTCTGGATTTGAACATGTCGCTGCTTGGCTAACGTCAGGAAGTACGGATACTGTCCCCGCGAACAGGGCCAGCATAAAACCGATGATCGTCTTTTTCAGCATGGCGTCCATTCCTTATTGCGAGAGGAAGTAGGTCAATTGACCATAGCTCTATCTTTCACATCTTAACAATCTCTTAAAATGTGGCTCTTCGTGGATTCCAGCGGGGGAGATGGTCGCCGGGATATGGCTTTGATCTAAAACATTACCAAATGGCTATTTGACTTTATAGGGGGGGTTAAAGCCTGTTATATCATAGACATAGAAAAAGCAAAGTAGATACGCAAATGAGCAAGGGACCAGGTTTCAAGAGATAGAGGCGGCACCATGTAGATATCCACACGGCGCCGCACTCTTTCATGATCGTGTGATTAGCCCAGCTTGTTCTCGGGCACAGGCGGAGTTTCCGTTACAAGGGCAGGCCGCGATGCAACGGGCCAATCGGGCAAAACGCCGCGCGAAGGTGCGGGGTTCCTGTTGAAACGTGGCTGACCAGCAGGCAGTAAGTTGCTCTGAGCCCAGGACAAGAACGCGGCGTTTTCTTGGGACCAATTTTCCCACGCTTGCTGACGAACGCCATAGAGATCACCTTCATCTTCATGACCTTTAGAAGGCACCGCGACACCAAAAAACAGGCAAGTCCTGGCCACCACATCATTACTCTTGTCTTGCCAGCGCAAGCCATGAGTCTGCACCAACCACATGCGATAGACTTCGCCATCCGTTGGTTCCTGCGCCATTCCAGCGGCCGAGAGTCGTTTCAGATGGGTGGCCTCCTTTGGCGATGTCCCGCTTCGCAGCTCACGCACCTCATCGGCAAAAAGATTTGCGCTGGAAGTATTTGCATTGACCCATGTGATGCTGTCCCCCAGCTTCTCTCCGACATCTTTTTTACATCCAAACGGGACGACCACGGCTATTCTTTCCACTCCCAGCGCGATCATCAAAGGAACATCAAATTTTCCAAACTCGATGCCGTTAGTGCCTATGACAGGCATTGGGGCCGGCTTGATAGGACCGCATATGTTTTTTTTGATAACAGCTTCGACCAGGCAACTCGGCCATGAACCTATATCGTCCAGATCACCCTTCATTTCAAAATATCGCTTCATATTTTCTGGCTTCAAGGCCTCGGCATTCACCATGGCCAAGGCTCCAGGAATCGCTGGCGCCATAAAGGTGACCCCCTGAATAACCGGTAGCTCCACGCCGCCCATGATGCGTGGACTCAAAATATCTGCCATGATTTTCTCCTTTTGTTGTTTCGCGTGTCATCACGCTTGCGCTACGTCACTATGACCGAATGACTCGGTCATAGTGACGGATTAATTGCATAGGAAAAATGGCGAAACTTGGTTCGTCGGCACTGCTGGCATCGCACAGCCTTTTCTGGAATCCAGCACTTTCAGCAAGAGCAGGTGATGGACTCTCGTTTTCACGAGGGTGACTCACGCGAAAGGGGAAGGGAAGCGCATGACACGCCATGCCTTATTCATATGAAAACGAACCTCTCAACACGTCATGCTCGCGCAGGCAAGCATCCATCACTTGTCATTCCAGTTGATGCTGAGTTGCAGAATCTTCATCTCAATCGCTGCGTTTGACGCCGCTTCATAGGCCTTTGTGAACAGTGGCCACTTGATTAGAAATGAATCGCGCGACCCCAGGCCGATAGAACGGATTCGTGGATCGCTTCGCTGACCGTGGGATGCGGGAATACCGTGTGCATCAATTCGGCTTCGGTAGCTTCCAGCGTGCGGGCGATGGCCAGGCCTTGGACCATTTCGGTCACTTCCGGCCCGATCAAATGCGCCCCCAGAAATTCACCGGTCTTGGCATCGAAGATCGTCTTGACCAAGCCTTCGGATTCGCCCAGCGCGATGGCCTTGCCGTTGCCGATCAAGGGGAAGCGGCCCACTTTGATCTCGCGCCCTGTCGCCTTGGCCTTGGCCTCGGACAGACCGATGCTGGCGATTTGCGGATGGCTATAGGTGCAGCCTGGAATCGAGGACGAATCCAGCGGATGCACGTCCTTAACCCCGGCGATCTTTTCCACGCATATGATGCCTTCATGGCTGGCCTTATGCGCCAGCCATGGCGCGCCGGCCACGTCCCCAATGGCATAGACGCCCGGCTGGCCCGTCGCGCCGAATCCATCGGTGACGATATGCGTCTTTTCCACCTTCACCTTGGTGCCTTCCAGGCCCAGATTCTCGACATTGCCGACAATCCCCACCGCCAAGATCACCCGGTCATAGGTCGCCGTGCTTGTCTTTCCGCCCACTTCGATCGTGGCGGCGACCTCGTTCTTGCCTTTGTCCAGTTTGTGGATTTTGGCCGATGTGTGAATCGTCATGCCCTGCTTTTCGAACGCCTTGCGCGCCAGGGCCGAGATTTCCTCGTCCTCGGCGGGCAAGATGCGATCCACCGCCTCGGCCACCGTCACGGCGCACCCCAAAGCGCGATAGAAGCTGGCGAATTCGATGCCGATGGCTCCCGAGCCGATCACCAACAGGCGGCTGGGCAGAATATCGGGCGTCATGGCCTCGCGCGCGGTCCATAGCAGCTTGCCGTCCGGCTCCATCCCCGGCAAAGCCCGCGCCCTTGCGCCGGTGGCCAGGATGATATGCTTGGCGGCGATCTCTTGCGCGGATTTGCCCTCGATCTTCACATTGCCGGGGCCGGATAAACGCGCCGTTCCCTCGATCACCGTCACTTTGTTCTTTTTCAGCAGATGGCGAATGCCGCCGGATAATTGCTCGGCGATCTTGCGCGAACGGGCGACGATCTTGCCAAGGTCAAAGGACGGCTTGGTCACCGACAGGCCGAATTCTTCCAGATGCTGCAAACTGGTCCATATCTCGCTGGTGCGCAGCAAGGCCTTGGTCGGGATGCAGCCCCAGTTCAGGCACACGCCGCCCAGATGCTCGCGCTCGATCAGAGCCGTTTTCAGGCCCAATTGTGCCGCGCGAATAGCCGCGACATAGCCGCCAGGTCCGCCGCCAATGACCACCAGATCATAAGATTCGCTCAAGATATCCTCCCGTTCAGATCAGCAGGCGCAAGGGATCCTCGATCAACGCCTTGAACGCGCCGAGCAGCTCAGCCCCCACGGCCCCATCAACCACGCGATGATCGACCGATAATGTGCATTTCATGATCGTGGCCGCGCCGATGCTGCCATCCTCGTTCACCACCGGCTGGCGCACGCCCTGGCCCACGGCCAAGATGCAGGCCTGGGGCGGGTTGATGATGGCCGCGAATTCCTCGACCCCGAACATGCCCAGATTCGAGATGGAAAAGCCGCCGCCTTGATATTCATCGGGGCGCAGCTTACCCGCGCGCGCGCGAAGCCCCAGGTCTTTCATCTCGCGCGAGATTTGTACCAAGGATTTGGTTTGCGCCGCTTTGATGATGGGGGTGATGAGGCCGCCGGGCGTGGCCACCGCCACCGCGATATCGGCGTCCTTGTATTGCATCACGAATTCTTCGGTCCAAGAGGCGTTGGCGGCGGGGACCTGAACCAAGGCCAAGGCGACGGCGCGGATGATGGCGTCGTTCACCGATACCTTTTCGCCCGAGGCGGCCGTGATCTTGGGCCGCAATTCCAACAAAGCGTCCAAACGGCAGGACATGGTCAGATAGAAATGCGGCACCGTCTGCTTGGATTCGCATAAACGCCGTGCGATCACCTTGCGCATGCCGTTATTGGGAATGGCGATAAATCCGCCCTCCGGCGTTGGGGCGGAAGCCGCCGTCGCCCGAATGGCCGGGGCCGAATGGCCGCCCGAGGCCAAGGCGAGTTCGATATCGCTTTTTACGATTCGGCCATGCGGCCCTGTTCCGGCCACGCGCGACGGATCGATCCCTCCTTGTTCGGCCATACGCTTGGCCAGAGGGCTGATCATGATGCGCGAGTCCTCGGCCACAGCCTTGGGTGCGGGACCCGCGACACCCGCCATGGGGGGCAAGGGTTTGGCCAAATCGGGCGCAGGGCCGGCAAAGGACACATTGGCCGGGGCCTCTTCGGGCGACCAGCCGGCGGGTAGATCGGCCTCGCCTTCTTCCAGAATGACCGCGATGACGGTGTTGATGGGGACTTTGGGCGTGCCCGCCTCCACCAGAATCCGCCCCATGCGTCCGCCTTCGACCGCCTCGACCTCCATGGTCGTCTTGTCGGTCTCGATCTCGGCGATCAACTCGCCCGGCTTGACGGGATCGCCCTCTTTCTTATGCCAACGGGCCAGATCGGCCCCGGCCATCGTGGGCGACAATTTGGGCATCAAGACGGAGATGGGCATCGGATCAGCTCGTCATCAGAAAGAGTGACAGAAGGAGGAAGTGGCCGTTCATCTTAACGGACAGACCCCAGAACGACCAAAGACACACGTCGGTTCATGGCTCGGCCATATTCGCTGGCGTTCGAGGCCACAGGTTCCGATTCACCCTTACCATCAACGCTTAGACGCTCTGGGTCAACTCCATAGGCCCGCGCCAATTCATACAACACGCTATGTGCACGGCGTTTTGAAAGACCCAGATTATAAGCGTCGCTCCCCACATCGTCGGTGTGGCCTTCAATCAAAATTTTCATCGAAGCCAATTTCGGATCCAGTAAAGCCTTGGCCATTTCAGCCACCTGACGCCTTGAATCGACGTTGAGACGGTCCGAGTTGAAGTCGAAATTGACGCTTAGGTCAATCCGTGCCGGAGCCCCAGCCACCGGTGGGCGCGTCAAAGCGGTAACGATGGTCGTCGAATCCGCCACGACCTTCGTGTCTTCGGAGCGCCAGGATTGGCGGTTGGATCCTTCCAACAGCGCGCCTTTCAAGTTCACATTGTTCAGCCGCGCATTGACCAAAATAGCCTGACGCAGATCGGCACCAGACAAGTCGGCATTTGTAAGATCAGCGCCCGTCAAATCCGCGCCCGCAAGCAAGGCCTGGCTCAGATTCGCATTGCTTAAAACCGCGCCGACAAGCCGGGCCCCGCGCAAATCCGCACCACGCAAATCGGCATTGGTAAAGCGTGCGCGGCTCAGATTGCTGCCTACGAATGACGCGCCGTCGAGCGTGGCATTAACGAAACTCGCTTCCACCAAATACTGGCCGCTGAAGTTCATGCCCGATAATTCTGAATTCGTGTAGCTTCCCACGTTAACGGGAGAAAGTTGTTGGGACACTGACTGCGGGGGATAGGAGAGCGGCTCTTTCCCCATGGGCTGAGCCGTGCGGGACACCGATGGATTGGGCGCAGAATTTGCCGTCTCGGGCACTGGCCCGGTTGCCGACCCTTTCGTCTCAATTCCGTTGGGTGTAACCACCATATTTGGCGTTCGTATTCCATCTTTGGTGATGAGCACACCGGGAGCTTCGATGCGGTCATTAGTGATGAGAACGCCGGGAGCTTCGATTCGGTCAGGAGTCACCACCGTTTGTGCCTGGACCGGGGAAATCAGATTCAGCGAGAACGCCATCAAGGCCAATATCCCGTACCCCAAAGCTTTGCGCGGGTTTTTGAATTCCAGAGTCATTTGCCATCCTCCCGTTTCGAATTCGTAGGTCAGGTTTCAATAGTTGCTTCGAGCCATCCACAGCAACACGATCAGCGGTAGCATACCTTTTTGGCCGCCGCCGCGATATCCTGGGCCTGAGGGATGGCCAGTCGTTCCAGATTGGCGGCATAGGGCAAGGGCACGTCCTTGGCCGCAACACGCGCGACCGGCGCGTCCAGCCAATCGAAGGCCTCTTCCATCAGCCTTGCGGCGATTTCCGCGCCGATGCCGGCCGTGGCCCAGCCTTCTTCCGCCGTGACCAAACGATTGGTCTTTTTGACGCTTTCGATGACAGTCGCCGTGTCCAACGGGCGCAGACTGCGCAAATTGATGACCTCGGCCTCGATGCCTTCCGCCGCCAGGGCCTGCGCCGCCTCCAAGGCTTTGCCGACCATGATGGAATAGGCGACGATGGTCACGTCCTTCCCCTCGCGCTCGATATGGGCCTTGCCGATGGGCAACACGAAATCCTCGTCCGTAGGCAGATCGAAATTCTGGCCATAGACCAACTCGTTTTCAAGGAACACCACCGGATTGGGGTCGCGGATCGCGGCCTTGAGCAAGCCCTTGGCATCCGCCGCATTCCACGGCGCCAGCACGATCAAACCTGGAACCTGCGCGTACCATGACGCGAAGTCTTGCGAATGCTGCGCGCCCACGCGCGCCGCCGCGCCGTTGGGACCGCGAAAGACGATGGGGCAGCCCATTTGTCCGCCCGACATATAGCGCGTCTTGGCCGCCGAATTGATGACGTGGTCGATGGCCTGCATGGCGAAATTCATAGTCATGAATTCCACGATGGGCCGCAATCCGCCAAAAGCCGCGCCCACGCCCAGACCAGCAAAGCCGATCTCGGTGATGGGCGTGTCGATGACGCGCTCGGCCCCAAATTCTTGCAACAGGCCTTGGCTGACTTTATACGCGCCTTGATATTCGGCGACTTCCTCGCCCATCAGGAACACCGTGGGATCGCGGCGCATTTCTTCGGCCATCGCGTCGCGCAAAGCGTCGCGCACCGATTGGTTCCGCACGCCCGCGACCGTCGCCGGAGCCGGAACGGCGCTGACGACCAGCTCGGCCCGGCCGCAAGACGTGGGGAAACGCGCTTCGTCCAACCCCGCATTCAAAGCGGGGATGACGGGGACGACCGGAGAGGTCTGTAGGGCGGTTGCGGCGAGCATGCTCATGCGTGTTCCTCCTTATTTTTTGTTCGGCCCGTTATGTTCAGGCCAGGACATCCGTGTACAATTCGCGCTCATCCGGCTCGGGGCTGGTCTGGGCGAAATGGGCCGCCTCGGCCACCTCGTCCTTAATCCCGGCCTCGATGGTCTTGAACGTCTCGTCCGTCACGTTGTGATGCGCCTGAAGCCAAGCGCGCAGGCGTTCGATCGGATCCTGTTCGTCGCGGATTTTTTCGACTTCCTCGCGGCTGCGATACTTGCCCGGGTCCGACATCGAATGGCCGCGATAGCGATAGGTTTGCATTTCCAGCAACACCGGTCCTTGACCTGAACGCGCGTGCTCCAACGCGCTGGCCGCGGCCTTGCGCACCGCCAACACGTCCATGCCGTCCACCTGATGCCCCGGAATGCCATAGGCGTCGCCGCGCCGATGCAAATCGCCCGCCGATGCGCGCTGCGTGCTGGTGCCCATGCCATAGCGGTTGTTTTCAAGGACAAAGACGATGGGCAGTTTCCACAAAGCCGCCATGTTGAACGTCTCGTATACCTGCCCCTGATTGGCCGCGCCGTCGCCAAAATAGCTGACGCATACGCCGCCGTCTTTTTTGTATTTATGGGCGAAGGCCAATCCCGCGCCGATGGGCACCTGGGCCGCGACGATGCCATGTCCGCCGTAGAACCTCTTTTCGGCGCTGAACATGTGCATCGAGCCGCCCTTGCCCTTGGAATAGCCGCCGATGCGTCCGGTCAGTTCGGCCATCACGCCGTTCGATTCCATCCCGGCGGCCAGCATATGGCCGTGGTCGCGGTACGAGGTGATCACGCTGTCTTGCGGGGCTTGGACGGATTGCATCCCCACCACCACCGCCTCTTGACCGATGTACAAATGGCAAAAACCGCCGATCATCCCCATGCCGTATAACTGGCCGGCTTTTTCCTCGAAACGGCGGATCAACACCATGTCGCGCCACAGGCGCTGACCTTCCTGGGCGGAAATCTGCGCCCCGGCGTCGCGTTTGGACGCCTTAGGGGACACAAGGATCGGCCGTCTGCTGGCGGCTGGCATATGTCGTACCTCCCTGGTTCCATTTTATGCGGCGGCCTTCTTGTCGTCCGTCATGTGACGGGTGACCGCTGATGCATGTGGCTCTTATCTCTGACGCCATTTGAGTTAAAGTTATCTTAAGTTGCGCTGCAGCAACAAGCACTTAGCCTGATGCCAGCTAAAGCAATGGAATTTAACACTCGGTGAAGGATTGTATGTGCAGAGCGGGGGATCATGTGACCCTATAAAAAGAAGAGACACTTAACCTAAGATAGTTTTCATGTTAAGCTTGCCGCCTTACTCTTGGAAGGAGGCGGTTAACCGTGCCCTTGTTGTTCTGGTGGGGTGGGTGAGGTTTCATGCACAGGTTGAAAAACAAACCGTGTGCAAGGTATGCCAATCCACCCATTGCCGGGTGTCTTGTCGCCTTGGCAAGGGGCCACCGCCCCGTTGCATCCCTGCGAGGGGCTTTGCCCCTCTGCGCGTCGCGCATTCACCCCAGGATATTTCTGACAGGGTAACGGGGGGAATCAGGGATGACGGGGCGGGATGGAATTGCTAGGGTCGGGATGCGGTACAGGCTGGAAAGCCGATGACCGCACAGGGTAACGGGGGGGGCGGTCTTCTCGCGTGAGGGAGCTGCGTTTCCGTATGGCAAGGCCAACAGCATGAGGCAAATCAATCAGCGCGGTATAGCCATTGGCCCGATCCTGTACATCGTGGCAATCCTAGCCGTCTTGGTCTCTGCCATTGCGGCGGGGTCGGGTTCGTTCAATAGCGATACCTCCGCCGTCAAAGCCAAAGCACAGGCAACGGCCTTTCTTGAATATGCCGATGAAGTGAAATTCGCTGTGGATAGGGTATTGGGAAAGGGCTTCACAGATACGCACGTGTCTTTTGAAGAAACGTCAGGCTTATCCAAGCGCCCAAATGGCACGATCATTGATCACACCAATCCCAATTGCACGCAGAGCGACTGCAAGGTGTTTAATCCAGAGGGCGGGGGCGTTATCCCGCGCTTGATGCCAGCGGGTGCGGTCGTTGATCCATCAACTGTTCCATCTGTTGCGAATTCTTGGCATCCACAGAGTTTTAAAATAACAACCAGGCGCATTTTAAATGTCGGCACAGATACGGGAGCGGGGGGCACCGAACTTGTCTTACTGGTTGGCCGCCCGAAGAACTCTGTCTGCATGAAGATAAACGACATGTTGGGGATCCCAAATCCGGGGGGGAAACCGCCTATCGATTCTTGGGATTGTGGCAGCAGCGCTTTTACTGGCGTGTATTCGGTTTGTAATGATCCTATAGGAAATTCAGTCCCTGCTCTGGCCGGAAAATTGGCTTTTTGTTTGAGTGATGATGGGACTGAGTCGAATAATGGCTTAGTTAGAGTCTTGATTTCCCGATGATAACGGGACAAGGCTTTTCATTCCACCCTTTGCCAACGCGCAAACCGGTCGATAGGGTTCGAGTGTCTCCATTCCTTTGGTATCTGTGGTTTCGAAGCGAAATCCAATTCGCTGCATATACGATCATGTATATAGTCAGGCCATATTATTTCCGAGACACTTAACCTAAGATAGTTTTTATGTTAAGCTTGCCGCCTTACGCTTGGAAGGAGGCGATCATGGACGGTTTGGTGTGCAAGAAGTGCGGCGGCTGGGAGCACGTCAAAAGCGGTTTTGTGCGGGGGTTGCAACGCTATCGGTGCAAGGGCTGCGGATGCAACTTCACAGCCACGAAGCCACGCGGCAAGCCGGCGGCGATGAAGGCGCTAGCGGTATTGTTGTACGCGATGGGCAACTCCAGTCAGGACATGATCGCGCGGCTGTTGGGCGTGAGCCATGTGGCGGTCTATAAGTGGCTTCGCGCCGAGGCCGAGGCAACTCCTGAGCCGTCCGCTCAGCCGTCCGAGGGGATCGTGCAGATCGACGAGATGTGGCACTATGTCAATGGGGAAAAAACAAGATTTGGGTTTGGCGCGCCTATGATCCTGTGGCACGGCGAAGCTTGGCCTGGGAGCTGGGTGGGCGTGATGATGCGACCTGTCAAAGGCTCCTCGACAAGCTCGGTGGCGTTCAGGGAAGAGTCTTCATGACCGACGATGGGGAGGGCTTCCACCGTCTGATCCCCCAAGACCAGCTATTCACAGGCAAGGACTTGACCTTCCCCATCGAACAGGACAACAGCCTCGTCCGACATTACCTTGCCCGCTTCCGACGCCGATCCAAGGTTACCTCTCGCGCCAGACACATGGTCGATAAATCCCTGCGCCTCCTCGCTCACTACCTCATCCCGGAAAACTACGCCTTACGACAAAATCAGTTCTTATCTATCTTTAGTTAAATGTCTCGTAAATAAATACCGATTCATCGCGTTATAAGGACGCGGAAATAGTAGTACCCACCACCGGGTGGGGGGTTTATGTTCGATGTGTTATCAAAACAGCCCTGAAGCGCGCCGAGGTTTTCAATCGGATTGCTGTACACGCTATCAGTTGGGATGCCGCCATTATTGCCTTGGCCAGTATAATAAGTTCCATCGAAGTATTGATGACCATTGTATCCATATAGTGGGAATCCATTTGGCCCTAATACAGCTGGCGGCATTGTCGCATTTTTATTTTTGAGCCCAGTTATATTATTGATTTGTAAACATACATCTTTAGTCAGCCAAGGCAGAAACATAACCAAATCAGCGCTGGCACTGCCATCAACGTAATAACAGGGAAAATGACTCGAATTACCACCTTGCGGGTATCGCCCACCAGTGCCAACGCCCATGACACAGATTGAAGCAAATCCGTAATTACCTAGTGTCACCCTACCTACATATGTAGCTGTATCATAGTCAGCCTGACTCTGAGCGCTCGATTGTGGGGTCTTCCATATAATCCCGCCGCCATTTTGATCAAAGACATGGCAGGATTTATCGGCGGGCGCATTCGCGTTTGTATAACCGCTGACGATAGGGTTTTCAAAACTGATTTGCGTGTCGGTGCAGCCCCTTCCCAATACCCTATCCACGCCCATTTTAACGCTGTCCGCATATTCAAGAATGGCGGATGCTTTGGCCTTGGCGCTGACTGCGGAAGTATCGCCACTGAACGAATCCGACCCCGCCGAAATGGCCGCGGCGATGACGGCCAGAAGGGCCACGATGAACAGGATCGGGCCAATGGCTATGCCTGATTGAGAGCCTAAATTAAATGCCGATACCCGGCAGGGGGGGGCGGGTTCAGCGCACACATTGCATCTCTACAAGGATTAGGTGTAATTCGAGGCCCTTAATTTACTGCTTAAAAAGCAGCTTGTACAGGGACGCAGTGCCTAGACACCGTCCATATATTCCGACATGTCGGCAGCATCATGCTTCGTACCGAAAACAACTACGTCAAGTTTGCGCGGGGATCAACCAGATAGATCAGAAAAGCCGTGGCCATCATGGGCAGACAAAAACAAACATGCCCACCTTTTAGAGGTGGGCATGAAAGCTCAACAACGTGTCACCAACATGGGAAGACCGAGAGCCAACAAGCCGATCAACTTCAGCTTTGGCCTCTTCCGCGTTTTAATCTTGGCTGCGAACGCCCGTGATCAAGCGGGATGAAGTCTGCACGCTCAGCAGCTCTGTCTTTCTTCCATGCTTGACCATCACACCTTGCAAGGTCACAGAACGGACCATCGTGCCATCGGGCAGCTTATCACCCGCACGGACCGGGATAACCTTGCCATCTTCCGAAGACATAAGCGCCTGATAACGACCTTCGACGCCGGTGATTTGATCAACCTTATAGGCCTTCATCTCAGGATCATCGACTTCGTCATCCGAAGGGCGATAGCGTTTGACAGCGCCGCGTGAGGAAGAAGCAGGCATCTGGTCGACAACCGGAGGCGGGGCCATCTGCAGAGTAGCGGCCGGAATCATGCCGGCAATACCACCACCCGATGCTTCCTTTTTACGATCATTACGGACTTTTTCGATCTGCAACAACTTCTCTTCAATCTCAAGCAGCAACTGCAGCCGCGCCAAGGAATCCTGCGCTTTGGTCACGTCTTCCAAAGAGACAATCTTCGCGCCTTGAAGTCCTGTCACAACATCTTTGGTGGAAGGCGGAATGACCGGACCTTCGCCCATCGGAGACAAAGGATCGACAGGAGGCACCGCACCAGGCGCTGCCGCATTCGGTCCTACCGGGACTGGCGCTGGACCCATGGGCATTGCTCCGGATGGAGCTTGGCCCATAGAGGGCTGCACGCCAGGAGCCTGAGCTTGGGGAACGGCCGGGACCTGGACCGAAGGTGCCGCATTGGAATTCGGAGCCAGATCAACAGGCTGAGCCATGGCCTGGGCAGCGAACAGGGCAACGGCCACAGTGGCGGCGCTTCCGATCACGGACAGCATGCGGGAGTTATTTTTCATGGCGCTTCTCATAAATCATTCCCTCCATTGTCCAGGAGCCGGATGTTGTTTTGACAGTCTTCACAACTAACCCCGGCACATCTACAAAGCTTTGCATGTTCGCCCAAGGCGTCCCCATAAACTTGAAGACAACCTTGTATTTCACCCATTCAGGTGGTGGCGGTGGTGGAGGCAGCTCGCCCACATAGCCGTCCGGTACTTTCGGCGGCGGCACAGGATCATCCGGCTGCAAGCTCAGTTCCGACAATTCCCAATTCCGATTAAGGAATGTCTGTTGTACCTGCCTGTTGCCCCACAATTCCTCTGCACCACGCTCGGGCGGCATTTTCACAGGAACCGTGCCTTGCCACTGATTCGACAACATCGTTGGAGGCTCTGCCCCCGGCGGCAATTCTGCCGGCCCTGCCGCACGCGTCCATGTTACACTGGCGGCACCATCGACACAGGACATATCCCCCGCTTGCCATCCGGCAACGCCGACAGGAAGCGTTCTTAGCGCATCCATGCAAGCCTGCAACCATTCAGTCGCACGTGGGCTCATTTCCCATGTGCGTGGCCACGGCGGATAAACCTCTTCCGTCGTCAATCCATTATAATTCTTTTTCTGAAGCTGGGATTCCTGCTCCTGACGCGCCATACGTTCCTGATCGGCACGGCGCTGTTCGGCCTGCCAAAGGTTCCACGCGACCACGCCGCCGCCCAACAATAAGGCCACAACGACCGTCGCCACCACAGCCTGCCGAGAAACTTCAACCGGCTTAAGAGTGCATTCAGCGCGCCCCTGAAGCAAAAGGGCCAAAGGTGTCGAGTCGATCGAAGGGATGGACCATCCCTCAGGCGCATAAACTCTTTGCAATCCGCCTAAATTGACTTCCTGAATCAGACGCTGCCGAGCTTCGTTTTCATCCTCGTAGATCGCATCGCCATCAGGGGTGATGAGATCCTCGCGAACAATGATAACGCATATGCCCTCACGCAAACGGAATGCGCCGGCCCACGAACCTGGATAGGACTCAGCCAAGGTCCCTGCCAATGAGGGCAGACCTTGACGATGACCCAAGGCATTTTGCCCCAAGCCAAATTGTGGCACGCGCCCAGAACGATTTTCAGCTCGAACGGCGACAAATTCTGTCGGCGGCGAAGACTGCCTTGCGGCTTCCCTTGCCGACTGAAGGACGCGACCACTGGGGCTAATCTGCCAATACAGATTAACTGCGTAGTCGCGCCGTCCAATACTGACGACCCCGTTGGTCATCAATCGCTCTCCTCACGAGGATCTCTCAGCTCTTGCGGTGTCATGGCAATGAACATCACCGAGCGAGACTTCTGATTGCGTTGATCCCCGCCCAAGAAGATGTTGTTCGGGTCACCCACGCCCTGATTGACCATGGTCGAGGTATCTTGATCATATCCCGCCAAAAGCAACGTCGATCCGCTGCGCAGCTTGCTTTGCTGGACAAAGATACGGTTCGATGTCTCAGGCAACTGGATCGATGAGTCGGAACTGCTGAACGAAGATATCTTGATCAGGTCGATCAGGCTCAGCGAGTACTGCATCATAATGCGTCCATCCGGCAGCAGACGCGGGGTCAGCTGCAGAGAGAACCCATCACGCACCGCGCCCGGCGTCAAAGTCGTCGTCTGCAAATCTCCCGAGATGGTCGATTGAGAAGACTGCAGATAGCTGATGTCGCGTCCGATGCGTCGAGATACCGTGCGGTTGTTGAGGGTCGTCATGGGGAACTGCGCCACACGCGCCACATTACCCATGGTCGAGAGCATCTTAAAGATGCCGCCCACTTGACCCACCGTGTCCGGGTTCAGGATCGCCACATTCAACGAGCTAGCCCCTGTAATGGCCGCCGCGCTGGGCCCCACGAAATTTGCTCCAAAACCGCTGAGGCGCTTCAAAGCCGTGCTGAAGTTGGCGTTGAAATCTTCATCCGATCCCAATTCGACCGAATAGATTTCAACATTGATGGCCACCTGGCGCGAGAGGCGCTTGTTCTCTTCTTCCAGATAGCGAGCGACGATGCGCATCAGGTCTGGCGTCGTCACGACCGTCACCGTACCCGTGGTCGGCGACACGCGATAGCTACCCACGCCACCCATGACGGTGTTGAGGGTCTCACCCACATCCTGCCAGAAGTCCAAATCGGCCTTCATCTTGGAATTTTGCTTGAGGGTGTTGGTGCCGCCTAGCGACGACGTGACCGTGCTGGTACTGCTGGTCGTCGTTGTTTCGTCCTGGATACCATCCTCGAAAGTCTGCTTGCCGGGCATAGCCTCCATCACGAAGACGCGCGTCTCAAACTTCGAGAGCGTGATCGCCGAGCCATCGTAGCGCCATGACACGCCAAAGCGGCTGCTGACATAGTTCAAAAGACCTGAGAGAGATCCCTCGTAAGCCAGGCGAACGCCGCTGGAGTCACCCGCCTCGGATCCCTTAGAGGCCGTCTCACCTGCGCCGTCAATCATGCGCAAAGGGATACCCGTTTGGGCTGATATCTGACCAATGATTTCCGGCAACTCCATGGGAGCGGCAGAAACCAAAGCGACCGATCGTGAACCTTCCCACCGAGAAGGAAGCGGCTGACCATGCTGCATATAAACCGACTGATTACCGGCCCATACGGCGTCAATGACTTCCAGCGGACGATGCCGCAAGGCAGGGGCCGGCTGGCGGGCGCGATCGACTCCTTCAGCGGCAACAGCTGCGCGCTCGTCTATCGTTTTTTGAATTTCTTCTGTGCGACACCCGGCCACCACCAACGGGATGGACAGAGAAAGCGCAACGATACCGCGCACGCGATTCGACGTGATCATGTCCATCAGCTCCCGTAATGATTACCGCGGGTTTGCACCACAAGGACGGCATGTCCCGACCCCGGATCGCGGTAGAAGCGACCATAGGGCACAGGCTGAGCATCCTCAAATCCTGAAATCAGTTTGCTAACCGCATCTTCGAACGTGCCCGTAAAGCCGGCCGATGCCTTGACCGGATAGTCATAGTCGGCCTGCCAGCTGAGTTCCACATTCGCCTGCTGGCACCACAGGTCCAGCGTTTTGCGTAGTGTATCTCCACGAGTGACGCCCCAATTCATCGGGGTTTCGACGGCAGGGATCTTCTGAACAACCGCAGGCTCAGCCGCAACCATCTGAACAGGAGCGGCAACCGCCATAGGAGCCAGAGAAACAGAGGCCGAGGACATCGGTGCCAAACTGGTCGGAGCGGCCGCAACAGGCGGCACGACATTCGCCGCCGCGATCGGTCGATCCACCACCACATTCGGACTGGTCGCATTGCTGTCGATCCGAGCGATCAAGCCAGCCGGAGCCAAAGCATCTTGCAGCACATCCATCCATGGACGGCCGCCACGCCATGTGATCGGCGTTGCAGGATCGGCTGTCGGAGCAATACTGAAGGCATAACCGGCAGGCAGTATCTGACGCAGCGCCACCGAGACAGGAACGCGATCGCCAAATCCTTCAACCACGCCAGGTGCCTTGGCGGCGGGACCGCCCACCACGATTGGCGCGGAGGCCGGGGCCTGAACGACCAAAGGCCCATCGCCAAATTGCGTGACCTGGGCCGGGATCGGGGCCATCGCCACCGGAGCCGCTGAAAGCGGCATCGGAGCAGGCGCATAAGCCGCGGCCGGAGCCATAGGCTCAGGCGTCACGACCACAGGGGCCTGGGCCACCGGAGCTACGGGAACGACAGGCACGACAGGCGCAGGCACTGCCGGGCTGACCCATTGGAAACCTGCCGAGGCCATCATGGGAGACAGCAACGTCCCGCCCAGAACCAGGGCAGACAGAGCCGTACGATGCCAGGCGTTCCCGTGAAATTGCTTTGCGATGCTCATTCTCATCCTACCCCTAAGGTGTCGTCATTTGTGTGCTGCGACAACGCCAGTGCGGCGACAACCGGTTTGCGTTAGCCCGTCGGGACAAGGCTTTGAACGCTTTCTCTTCATGTTTGGCCGTGGCGAACCCGACAGCATCCCCGACCTGAAGTCGCCTCAACTTAGTCATAAAGGCCGCCCTGTGCAATCTTTGACTTCCACGCGCATCGCTGCAGGAGCATGGCTGTTGCAATCAGGTGACAGGTCGCTAAAGGATAAAAATATATACGCATTTCATGTCGGTTATATAATAACCTTTGATCTTCCAATGGTATTTCGGACATTCCGTGCGCTTATACGGCCCATGAAACAAAGCCGATCCACGCCACCAATAAATGGCTATCGACACGATCTAAGAATCCACCATGGCCAGGAAGCGCTGTTCCCGCGTCTTTGGCCCCGAATCGGCGCTTCGCGAGCGATTCGAGCATGTCGCCCGTCTGCGCCACGAGAGCCAAACCCAGACCCAGCAAAGTGGAGAGGGGCCAGCCCATACCGAATTCCACCAATCCAGCCGCCACCAGAACGCCGCCCGTCACAGCCGAAAGAATCAGTGCGCCCACCATGCCCGACCAGGTTTTCTTGGGGCTAAATTGAGGGCATAGCTTAGGTCCGCCAATCCAGCGACCGGCGAAATAACCGCCCGAATCAGCGGCGATGGACACCAGGATCAAATAGGTCGCCCAGGATGTGGCATGCACGATCAGCGCCATCATCCCCAGACCAGCGCCCACGATATAGGGTAGTCCCGCCCCCAGCCAAGGTGCCGCCCAAGTGCTGTCACGGCGACATAGCGACAAAACGCCCGGCAAAGCCGACAGCCCCAACAAGGACACCAACCACGTCAAGAAATAGCGATGCGCATCCATCTGAGGCAGATACACCCAGTAAACGCCAAGCGCCACGGCCATCACCGCCAAAAACGCCAAGGCCAAGCTTCGGCTGTTTTTTTTCTGTCGCGCGGTGGGAACGGCGCGCGTCACCAGCAACAGCCATTCCCAAATGGTTACCAGCGTGATGCCATACACCACGAGCGACAAGACCCGGGTTCCCGCCCACAGCGCGCCAAGCATCGTCACCGCCAGAACGGCGGCCGAGATCAGACGGCGCGGCAAATCGGCCCAGCGACGACGGTCACTCACCCGCGCCTCCATAACGCCTTTGTCGTCCCATGAAATTTTCGACCGCGCCGCGCAAGTCATCCGCGCCGAAATCCGGCCACAACGTATCCACAAACACCATCTCGGCATAAGCCAATTGCCAAAGCAGGAAATTGCTGATGCGCTGCTCGCCGCTGGTGCGGATCAACAAATCGGGATCGGGGACATCATGCGTGAACAGCGCCTTCGAAAAGGCTTGTTCGTCAATCTGATCAAGCGTCAGGCGGCCTTGAGCCACAGCTCCGGCCAAATGTTGGGCGGCAGCGACAATCTCGCCCCGCCCGCCATAGTTTAAGGCGATCGTCAGGTGCAGACGCTGATTGCCACGCGTTAAAACCTCAATCTGTTCCATGGCTTTTTGGATATCGGGAGCAAAGCGTTCACGTTCGCCGATGATCCGCACCCGCACGCCTTCTTTGTGCAGCGCGTCGCGCTCGCGCTCTAGATACAGGCGTAACAGAGACATCAAGGCATCGACCTCGAAAGCCGGGCGTCGCCAATTCTCGCTGGAAAAGGCATATAGCGTCAGATAACGAATATCTTGATCGACGCAGGCCTCGATGGCGCGGCGCACGGCCTTAGCTCCCTCACGATGCCCTTCGGTACGAGGAAGATTGCGCTGTTTCGCCCAACGCCCGTTGCCGTCCATAATAATAGCCACATGGGTGGGCCCTGGCGCCTTCGGTCCTGACGTTTCAGGTCTTTCCACCATCAAGGCGACACAATTCGACATACCCACATCCCCCTGCGACCCCCAATGACTCTCTCAGCACAACGGCCGGCGCATCTTCATCATCCCAGCCGCAGAACGCAAGGCTGGAATCTAAGCGCCGTTACCATACTCAAAAAAGACCAAGCCTCGCAATCGCCTCACTTTTTCCCTAGCTTTGGAAAAAAAACGAGTTATGATGCATGTATATTACTTGCAAACAAAAACTTTCACCGTCCGCGTGTCAACTTTCTGATTGCGGAAGTGGAGCAGGGGTGGCGTGGGTGGTCTGTAAGGGGAATAGGCATGGAGAGCAACCCGTTGACACATAATGAGGCCACCGGCCCCGATAAGTTAGAAGCATCAGGCTCGGACGACGCCAGCTCCACGTTGGTGTGTGGAAAATCCGTAAATTGGACCGATCAGGACGAGGAATTGCGTAATCTTTGGATGTTGGGGGAATCTAAGGAAGAAATCGCCAAGAAACTGGGACGTTCCCCGCCTGCCGTCATGACCCGTGCGGCGCGTTTAGGACTGTCTCGCCGCTTTGCCCCCGGCCGCAAGCCACTGACAGCGGACGAAAAAGAAGAACGCCGCCGCGTAGGCGTGCCTGTGGCTGCATCTGCGCGACGTCAACCCATCGCCGCGCGCGAAGGTGCCGCCACCTTGCTGCGCGTGTGCCTGATGTGCTTGACGCGCTTCGAATCGACCGGGCCACACAACCGCATCTGCCCCTTATGCAAGAACTCTGCCGCCTACAGTGCCGCCAGTCGTCTGCCGGATATGGACTTCCCATCGGCAACGGAATAACGGGATGAGGAATATCGTCCTCAAACGTCGCGTTCCGCCTTATACTACGCGCCTTAGCCCCGCACATAAGTAATTTGAGGAATACATGTCCATATCTCTTCTGTCTGCCCTGGTGCCGCTGGGTTTAGGCTATGTGCTGGGCAGCGTCCCTTTTGGCTTGGTGCTGACACGCGCGGCGGGAACGCCGGACCTGCGCAGCATCGGTTCGGGCAATATCGGCGCGACCAATGTGTTGCGCACCGGCCATCGGGGCTTGGCCCTGGCCACCTTGCTGCTGGATGCCGCCAAGGGCGCGGTTGCCGTGATTCTGGCCAGTGGCATGGCGCAGGCCTGGCCCGACTTGCTGCCCCACGCGCCAGGTTGGACGGCCTTTCTGGCTGGCTTAGGCGCTGTGTTGGGGCATCTGTTTCCTGTTTGGCTGAAATTCAAGGGTGGCAAGGGCGTCTCGACGGCGCTGGGCGTCTTCCTGGCCTGGTCGCCTTTGATGGGCGGCATCGCCGCCGCCGTCTGGCTGATCGTGGCCGCTACCACGCGCTATTCCTCGCTGGCCGCGTTGATGATGATGGCGGCTGCAGGAATAGGTGCCGTCTTGCTGGACATGCCCGCCCCAATCTTGTTGGGGGTGCTGCTGATTGTCACATTGGTTGTCTGGCGACACCGCGACAATATTCGCCGATTGCTGCGGGGCGAAGAGCCGCGCATTGCCACGCGCCGCTAAAGGATAGCTCATGCCCACACGCCCCTTGACCGATGCCCAGCGACTCGACTGGTTGCGCCTGGCGCGTACCGAGGGCGTGGGGCCGATTACGTTTCGTAATCTGTTGCGCCGCTATGGCAGCGCGGCGGCGGCACTCGATGCCCTGCCCGATCTTGCACGACGTGGTGGACGCGGCTCGCCGCTGCGGCCATTCGATAAGACCAAGGCCCAAGCCGAGATCGACGCCCATCAACGCTGCGGTGCCAAGCTGATCGCCTGGGACGAGCCGGATTACCCCGAAAGTCTGGCCGCGACCGAGGACGCCCCGCCTTTATTGACCGTTCTGGGCCACGGGCACTTGCTGCAACAACGCTGCGTGGCCATCGTGGGCGCGCGCAACGCCTCGCTGAATGGCCAGCGCATGGCGGGACAATTGGCGCGTGACCTGGGCGCGGCGGGAATCATCGTGGTATCGGGGCTGGCGCGCGGCATGGACGCGGCGGCGCACCGCGCCGCCTTGGTCAGCGGCACCATCGCCGTCATGGCCTGCGGCGCGAATGTCATCTATCCGCCCGAAAACGCCGATCTGCACGCTCTGATCTCGCAAACGGGTGCCATCATCAGCGAAATGCCTCTCGACACCGACCCTCAGGCCCGCTTATTCCCGCGCCGCAACCGCATCATCTCGGGCCTGTCTTTGGGCGTCGTGGTGGTGGAAGCGGCGGATCGCTCCGGCTCTTTAATCACAGCCCAACGCGCCTTGGACCAGGGGCGCGAGATATTCGCCGTGCCCGGCTCGCCGCTTGATCCGCGCTGCAAAGGCAGCAACGGCCTATTGCGCCAAGGGGCCAATCTGGTCGAAAACGCCGCCGATATCTTAAACGTCCTGAACGCCGCGCGTCCCCGTCAATTGAACGAGATTTCGACCTCAGCTCTTAAGCAAAGCGAAGCGGAAGGCCATTGCACGGATGTGGACGTGGCCGAGGCGCGTCTGCTGTTGGGCGGCTTGTTGGGACCAAGCCCCGTGCAGATCGACGATCTGATCCGCGCCTGCGACCTGAACCCAGCCGCCGTGCTGACCGCCTTGTTAGAGCTGGAGCTGGCGGGCCTGGCCGTGCGCGAACCCGGCCAAAGGGTCTATTTGCTGTCTTCGCCCGAGACAGGCTCGGACTCCATGCCTCCGTCTTCCCATTCGGAGAAGATCGCCTCATGACGATGTCTTGTTTTAGTCACACCGCCATAGCAGGATTGGCATGCAGCCTGATGACGAGTGCCGTCGCCCATGCGCAAACCCGCACGATCAACGAGTCCTACTTTCCCTTGCATGTCGAAAGCCGCTGGACCTATCGTTGCACGACCAAAGGCGAAGACCCGTTCACCAAGACCGTCACATTGGGCACAGAACCCACCATCCGCAACGGGCTGAGCTATTTAAGCGTGACGACACAAATCGGCGACAATAAGAATCTGGCAAGCATGTATTACTATGCCGACTCCAAAGGCATCGTCTGGGTCGCGCCGACCAAAAGCCCCGACAAAGCCATGGCCGTGGCGGCCCAGTCCCCCAAGCCCGGCGAAAAAATCGAGGATATGAGCGTGGCTGCGGCCCCCGAAATCATGGAAATTCCTGCCCTAGGAACTCAAGAAGTCATGCGCCTTGAAAATTTTTCGCTCGATGATTCGGAAATCACGGATGAGCGCCGAACGGAATGGCGCGCGCGCTATTACGCGCGCGGCGTGGGGTTGGTGGCCGAGTCGGACGGCTTGGGCAACAGCTGCGAACTGACCAAATACCGCATCGGCGCCTTCACAATTCCACCAAAAACATTTTGATATTCAACGATCTTCGTTGTGGATGGGCAAAAAATGCCCAGTGTTAAGGGAGTCTTCACCAGCTGCCCCCTATGACTTCAGGGAAGGGGGAGATGAAGATGGACGCCATATTCCAGACCATGCGCTCGTTGGGCGGGATGCGACTGATCGTGATCGGCGGCACAGCCGTGGCCACGGTCGCCTTCTTCGCCTTCTTGATGACGCGCATGTCATCGCCCGACATGGCTTTGCTGTATAGCGGCCTTGACCCTGCCGATGGCGGGGCGATCGTCGCCAAATTGGACGCCCAGAAGATTCCCTATGAAGCCAATGCCGGCGGCAGCGAAATTCGCGTGCCCTCGGACCAGGTGGGCAAATTGCGCATGCAGATGGCCGGACTGGGTCTGCCCCGGGGCGGATCAATCGGCTATGAAATCTTCGACCAGAAGGACAGTTTCGGCGTCACCGGCTTTGTCCAGAACCTGAACCATCTGCGCGCCCTGGAAGGCGAATTGGCGCGGACCGTGGGCACGCTGGGCCCCGTCAGCAAAGCGCGGGTGCATCTGGTTCTGCCACGGCGCGAATTATTCGGCCAAGGGTCACAAGAAGCCACCGCCAGCGTCTTCTTGCAATTAAGAAATCCGCTCGCGCGTGAACAGGTCGGCTCAATCCGTCAATTGGTGGCTAGCGCCGTACCGGGTCTATCGCCCAACCATGTCGCGGTGGTGGATGACCGGGGGACCTTGCTGGCCTCCGTCCAAGATGGCGCCACGGAAGGCACAGGCGATTCCAGTAACAATGATGACCGACGCGCCACTTATGAGCGCGGCGTTCAGCGCAAGATCGAAGAGCTGCTAGCCAGCACGGTCGGCTTTGGCAAGGTCCGCGCCCAAGTCTCGGCGGATCTGGACTTTGACCGCGTGACCACCAGCACCGAAAGCTACGACCCCGACGGCCAGGTCGTGCGATCCACCCAAACCTCGAGTGAGCAAGGCTCGACCAGCGACAGCGCGGGCGGCGCGACATCGGTCAGCACCAATTTGCCCGCCAACGCCAAACCCGCAGACGGGGGCGCAGGCAACGCGAACAGCACAAACCACAGCGAAGAAACCGTCAATTACGAGATCAGCCGCACCACGCGCAGCCATACGCGCGAGTCGGGCGTGGTGCGCCGTTTGTCGGTTTCCGTAGTGGTAGACGGCGTAATGGAAAAGGATGCCGCAGGCAAAGAGACTTGGCGCGCACGTAGCGCGCAAGAGCTGGATCAGATCAAAGCCCTGGTACGCTCGGCGGTCAATTTCGATCAAAAGCGCGGCGATGTGCTGGAAGTGGCTAATCTGCGCTTTACCGATAGCGATCTGGGGGCCAGCACCGCCGAAGAAAAGATCATGGGCCTGATTCCACAAGGCGAAATGGGCCGTTTGATGCACCTGGCAGAAATGCTGGCCATGACCTTGCTGGGTTTCTTGGTGTTTTTCACCGTTGTTCGCCCTTTAGTGCGCCGCTTGCTCGAGGAACTGCCTTCTCCAGCCGGTGGCAGCGGCGGCGGCGGTGCCATGGGTGGAGCGGGTGCACCTCAGCTAGCCGACGGATCGGGCCGCATGCAATTAGCGCCGCCCGGGGGTCTTGGACAAGAAGGCGAAGGCGGCGAAGGGTCGGCGTTGGAACAGATGATTGACATTTCCCGCGTCGAAGGCAGGGTCAAGGCGTCCTCGCTGCGCAAGGTGGGCGAGATCGTCGATCGCCATCCGGAAGAGGCCGTCGCCATCTTGCGTAACTGGATCTATCAGGAAAGCTAAGGGAAGCACGCTGCCATGGCCGTCCGCGTACGCGAAGACATACGATCACTAACGGGGGCCGAAAAGGCCGCCGCCTTCATCCTGTCGCTGGGAGAGGAACATGCCGCGCATTTGATCCAGCATATGGGTGATGACGAGATCAAGGAATTGTCCCAAGTGATGGCCAATTTGGGCAATATCAGCGCCAATCTGGTCGAGCGTCTCTTCGTGGACTTTGCCGATCAAATGTCTTCGTCTGGCGCTTTGGTAGGAAGTTTGGAATCCACAGAACGCCTGCTGATGAAGGTGTTGGACCGCCAGCGCGTGGACAGCATCATGGAGGACATTCGAGGCCCCGCCGGGCGCACGATGTGGGATAAGTTGGCCAATGTGAACGAGGCGCTGCTAGCCAACTACCTGAAGAACGAATATCCGCAAACCGTGGCCGTGGTCATGACGCGCATCAAGCCCGACCATGCCGCGCGGGTGCTGCAGCAATTACCCGAAAGCTTCGCCATGGAAGTCATCATGCGCATGCTGCGCATGGAGGCGGTGCAAAAAGACGTATTGGACGATATCGAACGCACCTTGCGCACCGAGTTCATGAGCAACCTGGCCCACACCAACCGCCGCGACGCGCATGAAGTGATGGCGGAAATCTTTAATAATCTCGACCGCAGCAACGAGGCCAAGTTCCTGAGCGCCCTGGAGGAACGCAACCGCGACGCGGCCGAACGCATTAAGGGGCTGATGTTCACCTTCGACGATATGTCCCGCCTGGCACCGACCGCCATCCAGGCGATCTTGCGTATGGCCGACAAGAGCAAACTCCCCACTGCTCTCAAGGGCGCAAACGAGGCGCTGCGCGACCTGTTCTTCTCGAACATGTCTGAACGCGCCGCCAAGATGTTGCGCGACGAGATACAGAGCATGGGACCGGTGCGTCTGCGCGACGTGGACGAAGCGCAAGGCAGCCTCATTCAGGCGGCCAAGGACCTGGCGGCCAAGGGCGAAATCGCCATCGCCCGTAACAACGACGAAGAAGAGATGATCTACTAAGGACGGAAATCAGCATGACGGCAGACAGTTCCAGCACGAAATTTCTTTTCGACCGATCGTTCGACTCGTCGTTCGATGGCGGTGCCGCGCGCGCCAAGCCGACGGTGACGCTGGAGCAGGTGCAAGCCGCGCGCGAGGAAGGGTATGCCGAGGGCTTTCGCGAAGGTGCGCAAGCAGCTTCCCAAGGCACAGCACAACGTCAGACGGTGCTGTTGGCACATCTGGAACGCTCGATCGCCCGCCTGCTGGATGACGCCATCGAGGCGTGCAAGCGCCAGGAATCCGCCGTCGTCGACTGTGTTCTGGCCATTGCGCGCAAGATTCTGCCCGACTTCATCTCGCGCCAAGGCTCGGGCGAGATCGAGGCCTTGATCATGCAATGCCTGGCCGAGCGACACGGCGAAACACGTCTGGTGGTGCGCGTGCATGACAGCCGCCTGGACGAGTTGCGCTTAAACGTCGAACGCCTGGCCGAACAGGCCGCCTATGCGGGCAAACTGGTCCTATTGGCCGATGCCGCCCTGGCCGAAACCGACTGCCGCATCGAATGGGCGGATGGAGGAATCGAACGCGATACCGGCCAAATCTGGAACGAGATGGATAAGGCCGCCGCGCGTGCCTTGAACGATCGTGCGTCCGGCACCGGGTTGATGGTGCCAACCGTGACCGAAACCTCGCGCAATACAACCGACGTTGCCGTCTAAAGGAGTCGAAAAGTCATGTCCGAAGAAGACCTGAGTCTGGAAGAGCTGAAACCCGGTGTTCCTATGGCGAATGCAGGCACCGCAAGCGTCAGCGAACTTTCCGCCGTTTACGAGATCAATGTCGAGGTCTCGGCCGTGCTGGGCAAATCCATCATGCCCGTCAACCAGTTGCTGAAACTGGGACGCGGCGCGGTGGTGGAATTGGATCGCAAGGTCGGCGAGGCCATCGACATCTATGTGAATGACCGATTGGTGGCGCGCGGCGAGGTCGTGGTGGTGGAAGACCGCCTAGGGATCACCATGACGGAAATCATCAAGGCCGATCATCAAAGCTAAAAAGGGGATAAAAGATCATGCGTCTGCTGATCGTCGGCACATTGGAAGGTCCGGTCACCGAAGCCGGCCGCATCGCCCATCGGCGCGGTGCGCGCGTCGCCCATATCGAGGGGATCGACGGCGCGTTGGCGGCGCTGCGCTCGGGCCAAGGGGCCGATCTGGTTCTGTGCGACGTGCGCTTGGACGTCTCGGCCTTCATCGCGGCACTTAAGGCGGAACGTATCCATGTGCCGGTCGTGGCCTGCGGCGTCGGGGTGGATTCGGCCACCGCCGTGCGCGCGATCAAAGCGGGAGCCAAAGATTACCTGCCCCTACCGCCCAATGCCGAGCTGATCGCGGCCATGCTGCAAGCGGTGACCGAGGAAAGCCACACTCTGGTGGCCGAGGACCCTGCCATGCAATCGGCCATCTTGCTGGCCGAGCGTATGGCTCCCAGCGACGCTTCGATCCTGATTACCGGAGAATCCGGAACAGGGAAAGAAGTCATCGCCCGCCACATCCACCGAAAAAGCAAACGCGCCAAGGGGCCTTTCGTCTCGGTCAATTGCGCCGCCATCCCCGAAGCCTTGCTGGAATCCGAGCTGTTCGGCCATGAAAAAGGCGCCTTCACCGGTGCGGTCGCAAGACGGCTCGGTAAATTCGAAGAGGCCAATGGCGGCACGCTGCTGCTGGACGAAATCAGCGAGATGGATTTGCGCTTGCAAGCCAAGCTACTGCGCGCCTTGCAAGAGAGAGAGATCGACCGCATTGGCGGGGCGCAACCGGTCAAGGTGGATATCCGCATCCTGGCCACGTCCAACCGCGATTTGGAAGCCCAAGTGCGCGGCGGGCTGTTCCGCGAAGACTTGTTCTTTCGTCTGAACGTCATGACCTTGCTTTTGCCGCCTTTGCGCGAACGCCCGGCGGATATCGTGCCTCTGGCCACTTATTTCGCGCGTAAATACGCCGCGAGCAACGGCCTGGCCGATTTGCCGCTCAGCGAGGGGGCGGCCGAAGCCTTAAAACGCCATCCTTGGCGCGGCAATGTGCGCGAGCTGGAGAACACCATGCACCGCGCCGTTCTGTTGGCGCGCGGCGACGACATTCAGGCCGAGGCCATCATGATGCCCGGCTCGACACCCGCCGCCGCGCCCAATCCGGCATCAGCAGAGGAAAAGAAGGATCTGTCCATGGTCGGACGCAAGGTGGCCGATGTCGAACGCGATCTGATCATCGGCACGTTAAGCCATTGCCTGGGCAACCGCACCCACACCGCCAATCTTTTGGGTATCTCTATTCGAACTTTGCGCAATAAACTGCGTCAGTACAGCTCGGAAGGCATCAGCGTGCCGCAGCCGGGCATCGAAGCGGACGAGGCGAGGGCCTAGACCATGGCCACACCGCCGCCCCTGACCGAGTTGCTGCCTGCCGAGGCCGCGCCCAACTGGCTAAAGCGTACCGATATCTGGCTAGCGATGGGTCTTGTGACCATCCTGGTCATCTTGATCCTACCCATGCCGACATGGCTGTTGGATATGGGCCTAGCCATATCAGTGACCTTCTCCGTCATCATCATGATGACCGTGCTGTTCATCCAAAAGCCGCTGGAGTTCAGCTCTTTCCCCACGGTCCTATTGCTGGCCACCCTATTGCGTCTAGCCCTGAATCTGGCCTCGACACGCCTGGTTTTGGGACATGGGCACGAAGGCACCGCCGCTGCCGGCCACGTCATCGAGGCTTTCGCCGGATTCGTCATGAGCGGCAACTTCGTCATCGGAATCATCGTATTCGCCATTCTGACGGTCGTGAATTTCGTGGTCATCACCAAGGGTTCGGGACGTATCGCCGAAGTCGCGGCGCGCTTTAGCTTGGACGCCATGCCCGGCAAACAGATGGCCATCGACGCGGATCTATCCGCCGGCATGATCGAGGAAGGCGAGGCGCGTAAGCGACGCAAGGAACTAGAAGACGAAAGCAGTTTCTTTGGCTCCATGGACGGTGCCGCCAAATTCGTGCGTGGAGACGCCGTGGCGGGCCTTGTCATCACCTTCATCAATTGCCTGGGCGGCATGGTGATTGGCATGGCCCAAAAGGATATGACTTTTCTTGATGCCGCGAATAACTATATCCGACTGACGGTGGGCGATGGATTGGTCACGCAAATCCCCGCGCTTGTGGTCTCTATCTCGGCCGGTCTTTTGGTCTCGAAGGCGGGCGTGTCGGGCAGCACCGACAAGGCCCTGTTCGGTCAGCTGGGCGGGTATCCCCAAGCGCTGGGCCTGACCAGTTTCTTGATGGGTGCCATGGCCATCTTGCCGGGCATGCCGATGATCCCCTTCATGGCTCTGGCGGCCCTGACCGGCTATATGGCCTGGAGCTTACCACGCGCGCGGGCAGAGAGCGCCGCCGCCGCCCATGCCGCCGCCACCGCTGAAAAAGCGCCCCCGCCGGTGGCCGAAGAACCCATTTCCCGCGCTTTGGCCATCGACCTGATCCGTCTGGAGCTGGGCTATGGGCTTCTCGGCTTGGTGAACGGTGAACCGGGCCAGCGCATGACCGAGCAGATCAAGGCCCTGCGCCGCCAATTGGCGCAGGATATGGGCTTTGTGATGCCCGCCGTGCGCATTCAAGACAATCTGCAGCTTCAGCCCAGCAGTTACACGCTGCGCGTCAAGGAGCTAGAGGCCGGACGCGGCGAATTGCGTCCCGCCATGCTTTTGGCGATGGAGAACAAGGGCGAGACCATCGCCCTTCCCGGCGAGGCCACCACCGAGCCGATCTTCGGCCTGGCCGCCATGTGGATCGATCCGACCTATCGGGAAGAGGCGATGTTCAAGGGCTATACCGTCGTCGATCCGCCGACGGTGATCGCCACCCATATCGCCGAGGTCATCAAGGACAACATGGCCGAGCTGCTGGGCTATGCCGATGTGCAAAGACTGTTGGACGATATGGACAAGCCCTATCAGAAACTGGTGTCCGACATCATCCCCTCGCAAATCTCGCTGGGCGCGTTGCAGCGCGTCTTGCAGAACCTGCTGACCGAGCGCGTCTCGATCCGCGACCTGCCGACGATTCTCGAGGCGGTATCCGAATCCGCCGGCCATACCCGCAACCTGACCATCCTGACCGAACATGTGCGCGCGCGTCTGGCGCGTCAGATATGCGACACCTATACCGGCGAGGCCGGCTATATCCCCTTGCTGACCTTATCGGGCGAGTGGGAACAGAACCTGTCCGAGGCCCTGATCGGCGACGGAGAAGATCGACAATTGGCCCTGCCGCCCTCGCGCTTGCAAGCCTTCATGGGCGCGGTGCGCCAAGTCTTT
The DNA here is from genome assembly GCA_016699305.1 of Alphaproteobacteria bacterium. Taxonomy (NCBI): domain Bacteria; kingdom Pseudomonadati; phylum Pseudomonadota; class Alphaproteobacteria; species Alphaproteobacteria bacterium. Next base: position 1,410,680 of record CP064970.1, on the reverse strand, counting down.
GATCGTCACGCGTTGATGGGCGAGTCGCCGGTTTTGTTGGTCAGCGGTCCCTTACGCCCCTATGTGCGCGCGATCATCGAGCGTTTCCGTCCGTCCACCGTGGTGCTCTCGCAAAACGAGATCCATCCGCGCGCGCGTCTTAAAACCCTTGGCCAAGTATAGCGGGGCGAGGAAACCAAGATGCGCCTCAAAAGCTTCCAAGCCGCCACCTTGCAAGACGCCCTGGGTCAAGTGCGCACCGTGCTGGGACAAGACGCCATCATCGTGGCCACGCATGAGGAAGCCGACGGCGTGCGCGTGACCGCCGCCTTGGAAAGCGACCGCGTCCAGCCCTGGCGTCCGCCCGATCTGGCGCGCGCGACCCCAGTTCCAGCCCGCGCCGAAGGCGATGCGTTGGACGTGCTGGGCATGAAACTGGCGCAACATCGTCTGCCGCCCGCTATGTCGGAAAGATTGTTGTTGGAGGCCGCGCGTTCGGGCTTTGGCGATCCCGCGCCGATGCTGGCGGCGGCGCTGCGCGCGCAGTTACGTTTTGCTCCGCTTGAATCCTCTCCCGGCTTGCGGCCCATTCTTCTGATCGGTCCGCCCGGCGCGGGCAAGACCGCCATGACCGCGCGTCTGGCCACCCGCGCCGTGTTGGCGGGACAGCGGCCTTTGGTGATCAATGCCGACCACGAACGCGCGGGCGCGCGGGCGCAATGGGAGTCCTTTTCGGAATTGCTGGATATCCCCCTGACCGAGGCCTTCGAGGCCGATGATCTGCGCCAAGCCGCCCTGGAACACCAGGGGCAAGGACCCGTCTTGATCGATTCCGCCGGATGCAACCCCTATCACCGCCGCGACCTGGAGCATCTGCGCCGCCTGGCCAGCACCTGCCATGCCGAGCCGGTTCTGGTGCTGCCCGCCGGCCTGGACCGCGACGAGGCGGCCGAGCTGGCGCAGATCATGCTGAAGCTGGGCGCGCGGCGCATGATGACCACGCGCCTTGACCTCACGCGCCGCCTGGGCAGCTTGATGACCGCCGCCGAGCATCTGGCCCTGGCCGAGGCCAGCGCCAGCCCCGATATCGCGGATAGTTTGGATATCCTGGACCCCGCCAAGCTGGCGCAATGTCTGTTGCGGCCCGACGACAGAGAAGAGAGTGATCCATCATGACCGACTCCTTGCATCTCTCCCCCCCGATTTCCGATGGCGTGATCTTGGCCGTCGCCAGCGGCAAAGGCGGCGTGGGTAAGACATGGCTGTCCATCACCTTGTCCCATGCCTTGGCGCAAAGCGGGGCCGATGTGCTGTTATTCGACGGCGATTTGGGCCTGGCCAATGTCGATATCCAATTGGGCCTGGCCCCCCAACAGGATTTGGGCGCGGTGCTGGACGACAAGGTGACGTTGGAAAACGCCGTTTTCCCCTATGCCGCCGGAGGCTTCGACATTCTGGCCGGACATTCGGGCTCGGGCAATCTGGCCAGCTTGCCGATTCCGCGACTGGTAGCTTTGCGCCGCGAATTGCAGGAATTGTCGCGGCGTTACGACGTAACCATCCTGGATTTGGGCGCGGGCGTGGATCGGCCCGTCCGCCTGATGGCCGGAATGGCGCAAGCCAGTTTGGTCGTCACCACCGACGAGCCGACGGCCCTGACCGACGCCTATGCCTTTATCAAGCTGGCCCGCGCCGAGAATGTCGAGGCCGATATGCGCGTCGTGGTGAACATGGCCGCCAGCGTCGCCGAAGGCGAAGCGACCCATGCGGTGCTTCGGCGAACCTGCGAGTCCTTTTTGTCCTATACGCCAAGCCTGGCCGGGATCATCCGCCGCGATTCCCATGTGCGCGAATCCATTCGCGCACAATCGCCTCTTCTGGAGAGATTCTCAGGCTGCGAGGCGGCCAAGGATGTCCAGGCCCTGGCCCTGCAACTGCGCCGCGCCTTTGCGCCGCACATAAAAGGCTAGACGCGCATGGTGGACGCCCTGCCCACCGTCTTGCCGCCGACGATCGCCGCCGCACCCACCACTTTGCCCACGATGTTGGCCGAAATGGCCGTGGTGTCCTTGCCGCCCGCCGTGCAGCAGGCGTTGCAAGCGGCCACCCGTCCTTTACCTCTGCCCGCGCAAGTCGTCAGCATTCCGGCGCAAAGCCTGACACAGCTTTTGACCAGTTTGGGCGCGATTATGGGCGATCTGTCGCGCCCCTTGCCGCCCGGCACGGATTCCGTGTTGCTGCGCCTGTCTTTGGATGGCCAAAGCGCGCAGATATTTGCAGGCAACGGCCAAACCCTGGGCAAAGCCGCCCTTCCTCCCATGCTTGCCGAAAACGTCACCGTCCCAGGCACGGTGCCCAGCATCGGCATCCCTCGTGCAGGTGTAAATCTATCGGGCGTTCTGCTGCCCATCGGTTGGGCCGATGTTCTGGGAACAAATACGCCGCCCGCCGCCACGTCCAACATAAGCGGATCGCTTGCCGCGTCGCCGGTGATGGGCGAAGGCGCAGCCGCCTTATCTTTACCGATATCCGGCAACGCCGCGCCGCCCGTCATCGGTCAATCTGTGCCGGGCCTGCCCAAGGCCGAGGGAAGCCCGACCCTGCCCGGCATGCCCCCCTCTTCCGGCGTAACGCCCACAACCCCCGCGACGGCGCAAGCGGTGCGCGTGATTTTGATGCCTGTTCCGGACGCCAACACCGCCGCCCCGCCCATGGACGGCGATGGATTACCAACTGTATCCGGCGCGGCCATGACCGCGACCTATCAAGGCGCCGCCCTTGGCGGACGCGCGGTTTTATCCTTGCCCGGCGGCGGTGCGCTGGTGCTGGACAAAGCCCTAGCCTTAAAACCGGGCGAGTCCGTGCAGGTATTGCTGCAGACAGAGACAGCGCCCGCCACCAGCGCCCCTCGTATGGGCAGCGCCGATTGGCCGCGTTTGCTTGCCGCCGCCGCCGCCTCGCACCCCGCTTTGGCCAGCGGCCTGCAAGCCCGTCTGCCACAGATGGATTCGCCCCAAGGCCCCGGCTCTTTATTGTTCCTGTTATCAGCGGTCGGCGGCGGGCGACTGCCGCCATGGCTGAGCGAAGATTCCTTGCGACAGATGGGCGGATCCGGCCCGTCCGCCGTCTTACGAGATATCGAAGACGCCATGCGCCAAATGTCATCCGGCCAGATGATGCAAGAGCCAAGCACAGGCCCCTGGCGTCAACACAGCCTGCCGCTGCAAGACGCCGCCGGATGGAGCATGATGAATCTATATGTCCACCGCGATCCCCCCCATCCCGAAGGTGAAGGCGGCAAAGATAACGCCAACCGCCCCACGCGCTTTGTGATGGAGATCGAATTATCGGCTTTGGGCCGCATGCAATTGGACGCCCTGTCGCGCCCGCGTCAAAGCCTGGATTTGGTGGTACGCAGCCGCGACTCCCTGCCCGATCCCCTACGCGCCGATTTGCATCAAACCTGGACCAACACCCTAGAAGCCATGGGCCTTTCAGGCAGCTTGCGCTTTCAAGGCGACGGCCATGGCTGGCTGTCCTGGCGTCGTCCGGCACAACCGACCCCCACGGCGCGCATCACGGCTTGACCCTAGGCATACGAGATCGATGCGCACCACCATAGCCCATTCCACGCGGCATCATGCTTTCGCCACGTCACTATGACCGCATGGATCGGTCAAGGGGCGGACCGATGGCACAAAAGAAATGGCAAAGCTTGGCCTGTCATTGCGCCGCCCATTTCTGCAAGATCGTATTGCCCAGTCGTCGCGGCCAATATTGAACTTTGCGTAGCCAGCCGTTTAACACCGTGTCATTGGTTCCGCGCGCGCCCAGATACAACTGGGTCACCGTCGGCATTGTCCCGCTGCTGTCCGTGTCCGTACTGGCGTTGGTCGAGCAGGCGGCGGCAAAGTCGTTCGACTTCCAGGCTCCCACTAGGCCAAACACGCCGGATGCAACCGGCGAGTACGTTCCCATCAAGGCTTGGCTGGTTCCCCCCGTCACCACGCCGACCTGATAACTATTTCCAGTCAAAAGAGAGAGACGGTTTTGCGCCGTGCCATCGTTGAACTCTGCCAACACGCCAGAGGACGTGGCCTCGGCGGGGCGTTCGGCCTCGACGCGCAGTGTGCCATGCGCAGACTGGAACCATCCAGCAAGGCTGGATACAGACATGGAATCGGCGGCGCGGGTCACGATGGAGGATACCGTGATGATCGGGCTGCTCACATGCGAGCCTTTCTCCTGTTGTGGGCATCCGATGCGCAAAGACAAGGAGACCGCCCCTGAACATGAGACCCACAAACGCGAGTTGCTATAGGCCGTGCTGGCTTGGTTGAACAGGCGAGTCACGCCCGAACGCTGGGTGCGCAAGGGACCATTGCCGGGAGCAAGGGCCGCATCCGATGTCACCAGCAAACTACCGCCGCTGTTGCGTTCGACCAATTGATGGATCAGGGCGATATTGGCCAAGCTGCCACTGGTTAAACGATAATAGGCCGAGGACGACCACGTCTCGCCGCTGGCTGCCGCGATGATATTCCCGCCCTCATAGCCGATGACCACACTGCCCGTGGCCGAGCCGGATATGCCCAGATCGACATACGGAATCCCGTCCTCGCTGCCAGTGCCAAGCACCGTCACGGTGATCCCCGCCAAAGCCCCATAACTCCAATTGGTCGGCAAGGCCCCGCCCGACCCTATCACGCCTGTCAACGCGCCATTGGCGTTGGAAGAGCGAACGCTGTTGGTGCGTTGCTCTTCGACCAGCAACCCACGCGGGGTCAGGCTGATTGGGTCGGTATCGTGGCGCGGTTGATCGGCCGCCACCTGTTCCAATACGCCTTGCGCGTTAAAGCGCCACCCCGCCGAAGCGCGACTGAAGTTGACCAAAGAAGCCAGGGACCCTTCATCGGTCAAAGATAAGTTCAGGGAAGGACGCAAAGCGCTGCGCCAGATAAGCAAACGATACATATGGAAAGCTCCTCATCGTCAGGTGAAAGGAAAGTTCATGCGCCTCGTCATCGGCCAAGCGCGCGCCGGGATGGGGATAAGAACCATTATTTTTCATATAGCTGCTTGTTATGCGCCCACATCGCTCCACTCGATCGTTAACAAAAGACATGCTCCATATGATGTAATATTCGTAATCGATATGATGTATTGGTCTATAGTATATAGTTCTCAGTATATCATATTAAACGCATTATTAACCAAATTATATAGTTATATATATTACTTATTGTATTCTGAATCAATAAAATTTTAGATAAATCGTCGCGAAATGGCGCTTAATCCTCTATTCATTATTTAATCGTATCTTTCTTATATCTGATCAATACAAGAGCCGGAACATCCTGATGCGTCGTCTTCTGATCCTGACTTCGGTTGTGGCCGCTTTGCTGGGCGCGGCTTCGAACGCAAAGGCCGCCATCGATCCCGGATCGATGATGGATACGCAAACGGTCTCGCAACTGATGCAATGGGTATCCGCGCGCACGGGAGTGAATGCGCCGGTCGTGCCGCGCGTCGTAAAGGATCATCGCCTGTTTTCAAGCCTACTGCGTATCTCTGAACCTCAATTATCCCGCACACGCGGGGCTTATATCCCCGGCACGGTGGTGATCGACGACCGGTTATGGGATCCCCGTTCGCATTACGCCGTCAGCTTCCTGGTGCATGAATTGGTGCATCACGCCCAGCTCTATTCCGGCAAGAAATATACCTGCCCAAGCGCGAAAGAGGCCGAAGCCTACACGCTGCAAAACCGTTGGCTGGCGGAAGCCGGAAAACCCCCGGCCGTGTCGCAAGGCTGGATCGCCACCATGTCTCGCTGCAACGATGACAGCACTGTCGCCAGCACCAGCGTCGAGCTGGGCGAGGACAACGACCAAGGCTATGGCAGCATGGGCAGTCGCGGCACGCATTCGCAGTATCAGCCAAGGGGATGATGGCCCCTCACTTTCGCGTTCGCGAGGGTGACTTTCACAACGAAGAGATTCTTTCCCACATACCCCCGTCATGAGTCAGTCCCACGCAGACGGGCATCTATCACCTGTCCTTCGCGCTTGATCTGAATAGCCGGTGATGAGGCATGGAATTGCGAATCTATAAGCTTAGAAACGGAATATCGTGAAGACACCGGCTTCATCGGCTATATCTTTTGCACGAGAGCCAACCAAGCCGCCTCTAAGGGATCCTCATGAGCTTCATCCGCGCCTTTTCCACCATCGGTGGACTGACATTGGCCAGTCGTGTGGCGGGATTCGTGCGCGATATGTTGACCGCAAGCCTACTGGGCGCGGGGCCGGTGGCCGATGCGGTGGTGGTGGCGCAGCGTCTGCCCAATCTGTTCCGCAGCTTGTTCGCCGAGGGCGCGTTCAACACGGCCTTTGTGCCGCTTTATACCGCTGAACGAGCGCGACAGGGCGAAGAGTCGGCACGCAGCTTCATCACAGAGGTCTGGGGCGCGATGATCCTGGTATTGACGATCTTTAGTGTCCTCATGGTTCTTTTCATGCCCTGGGTGATCCGCGTGATCGCGCCGGGATTTGCGGATGAGGCCGACCGTTTCGCCCTGTCCGTATCGCTGGGCCGGATCGCCTTTCCCTATCTGGTGTTAATTTCCCTGGTAGCGCTGCTCAGCGGCGTGCTGAACGCGCATGGACGTTTCGCCGCGCCTGCCATCGCGCCTATTTTGTTCAATATCTGCATGATCCTGGCGGTTCTGGGGGCCATCCTCCTGGGCGGCGCGCCCGAATTGTGGCTGACATGCGGGCTGACCGCGTCGGGCGCGGTGCAACTGGCCTGGCTGTTATGGGTGGTGTGGCGTTTGAAGCTGTCCTTTCGCTGGTCCTGGCCGCGCTGGACTCCGCGCCTGCGGCATCTGGCCAAGCAAATCGCACCCAGCGCCTTGGGAGCGGGCGCCATCCAGATCAATGTCCTGGTCTCGACCATTCTGGCGTCGTTGCTGCCTGCGGGCATCGTCTCGGCGCTGTATTACGCGGATCGTTTGGCGCAATTGCCGATGGGCGTCATCGGCATTGCCGCCGGCACGGCCATGCTGCCCCTGTTGTCTGGACATCTGGCCCGTGGCGACGAACACGCCGCCAGCCATCTGGCCAATCGCGGCATGGAGGCCTCTTTGTTTCTGGCCTTGCCCGCCGCCGGCGGGTTGATCGCGGCGGCCGAACCGATCGTGCGCGTTTTATTCGAGCGCGGAGCCTTTACCGCCGCCGACACCGCCGCCACCTCGGCGGCGCTGGCCGCCTATGCGCTGGGCATGCCCGCCGCCGTGTTGGTGCGCTTGCTGGCCGCCAACGCCTTCGCGCGGCAAGACACGCGCCTACCGGTGCGCTGCGCCTTGTTCGCCGTGGTGGCCAATATGGTCTTGGCCGCCTTGCTGTTGCCGGTATTGCAGCATGTGGGCATCGCCCTGGCCTCTAGCCTGGCAGCTTGGCTGAATGCGGGGCTGTTGGCCCATCGCGTCTGGGGCCGAGGCTGGCTACGTCCCGATGCGCGTTTGCGGAAAAACGGCGTGGTGCTGACGGCTGCCACGTTTGTCATGTCAGGGCTGGTCTATGGCGCGGCATGCGGCGCGCGGCCTTTCTTGTTACCGTCAAGTGGCTTACTGGTCCAAGCTGCCATCTTAACCGCCTTGCTGGCCGCAGGCGGCGCGACCTATCTGCTGATCACATGGCGCGCGGGCGCGTTCAGCCTGGCCGATTTGCGGCGATGGAGAAAGCGTTGAGGCTCCTTAAACTCCCAATCTACAGCCGCAAATCCGAGCGCGTGGCCGAAATCTGTCTTTGATTGGGGGAGAGCGGGATACCCTGTTTTTGTCGTTGAGCGATGAACGACTCTTCCAGCCTCAATTGCCTGCTCGTCATGTCTTGACACATATATTTGGCTTCTTGTTCTTGCCGTAAGCGAAGCTGCGCGGCTTGGCCCTGCATAGTCTCATACGGGACTACTTTGCACGTGACGTATCCGTCCATGATCTGCTTGGCGTGTTGGATTCGTAGGGCTTGGATATTGGCATTGAATCCGATCTGCCGTTTTTTGGTTTCGTCGCACACGGACTCCAAGAACAACTGCCTTTCCGTACCCTCTATCACGGCTCTTTCCAGAGGGCGCGTGTCATGGCCCTTTTCTGAAAGGGCACGGATCACGACCTGCGCCATATTGTCCCGAAACGTGTCTTGCGCAGCAGAGAGTGCGCGATAATCCGCCAATCGGACAATCTTTGATGAGGAGGCCGCACGAGAACGCGGCGCGGCAGCCTTGATCCAGACTTGGGCCGAAGTGATCGCGTGATGCAACGGCGTGCCGATGGAGGCCTCGCGCAGCACATCTTGCATGGCGTCTCGAGGCGGTAGATGGAACCCTTGGGCCGTGTGGCCGAGAGAAAGAAACGCGGCGACTTTGCCGACGATATGACAAGGCTGCACCATCGGCACGTCAAGCTGCCGAAGGGTTCTGATCGCGTCTAGATCGCCGCGCATGGCACCCTGAGCCAATCTAGCGGCCAAGCTGGCGCGCGCGCTTTCTTCCTGAGCCTTACTCATCCGTGGTCCTTTCTTACTTGGGTCTTTTTAGTACCCGTCGCAAGCTAGAACACGCAAGGACGTTTTATATTTGCAACATTCAATCCCTTGGTCGCCTCGGTCAAAGCGATTTATGGCCGTGCACAATTGCGTGGCGCAAGCTTGCGCCGCGCGGCGGAATAGGGAAAACTGGGGCCTTGGAATTTTTTCCGGGGGAAAACCGCCTATGCGCGCCGAACTTGAAGCAGCCGATAGCGCCATCCGCGCTTCGCTTGAGCTGCTAAGGAGGTCTCTTTGACTGGGATCGCTCACAAAAACGCTTAGCTGAACTGAACGACGCCGCCGAGGACCCGCATCTATGGGACGATTCGCGCCGCGCGCAAGATTTGATGCGCGAACGCACCCGTCTGTCCGAAGCCTTGGAAGGCTATCGCGCCTTGGATCAGGAATTCCACGATAGCCTGGAAATGATCGCCCTGGCCGAGGCCGAAGGCGAAGCCGCGCTTCAGGCCGAGGCGGAAAACCAATTGCTGAACCTGCAAAAAAAGGTGGCTCAGCGCGAATTGGAAAGCCTGCTTTCGGGCGAGGCGGACCCGAACGATTGTTACCTAGAGGTCAATGCCGGTGCAGGCGGCACCGAGGCGCAAGACTGGGCGCAAATGTTGCTGCGCATGTATATGCGCTGGGCGGAAGACCATAAATGCGCCGTCAGCGTGTTGGACGAAAGCCCCGGCGAAGAAGCCGGCATCAAATCGGCCACCATCGAGGTCAAGGGCCGCAACGCCTATGGCTGGCTCAAGACCGAGGCGGGGGTGCATCGTCTGGTGCGCATCAGCCCGTATGATTCGAACGCGCGCCGCCATACCAGCTTTGCCAGCGTCGCCGTCAGCCCCGTGGTGGACGAGGCCATCGATATCGAGATTCTGGATAAAGACCTGCGCATCGACACCTATCGCGCCTCGGGCGCGGGCGGTCAGCATGTGAATAAGACCGACAGCGCCGTGCGCGTCACCCATTTGCCGACGGGCATCGTGGTGGCATGTCAGCAGGAACGCTCACAACACAAAAACCGCGCCAAAGTCATGAAGATGCTGCAAGCGCGCCTGTATGAATTGGAGCTGGCCAAACGCGAAGCCGTGGACGCCGCGCGCGATGCCGAGAAAACCGAGATCGGCTGGGGCCACCAAATCCGCTCTTATGTGCTGCAGCCCTATCAAATGGTCAAAGACGTGCGCACCGGCGTGGAAACCAGCGCGACCGCCGCCGTCCTAGACGGCGATATCGACACCTTCCTACAAGCCGCTCTGTCCCACCGCATCAAGGGCGCGGGGGAGGGGAAATAGGGGAAGGATGGTGCGGGACGCCTGGAGCATGTCGCTGCCACGGCGAATGATCCTTATTCCATCTAATCCCGATCGTCCTTCCTTGGGCGTTTCTTTGCCATTCACAATCCCCATGACCAATCGCCTGGCTGGCTATTGAGGCTGCAAAGGCATAGAACTCGCCCGTGGGAATCAACTGCCCGGGACGAAACGTCACAAATGACAGATCTCCCCGAGAACCTTCGCTTGTATTTTCATATACAAGGTTATCAAATCCGTGTTTTAGGCAACAGGTGTGGAAATTCTGGGTCATGTACATCCAGACCACTTCCCGATTTTGGGCGGCGTCTTTGTCATCGTGGCGGTAGTTGGTGATGTAATCGATTCTCTCGTCAAATAGCGCTTTGTATGTGGGATTACCTTGAATTTGTTTTCTCATAAATTTGATGGACTTACGTTCCAACCCGCAGACATGCTCGTCATACACGGGATTACGAAAGCCGAGAAATGCTTTCTCAAATGAACTCTTCATGGGCTGTGACAGATGCGGCCAAGATGGCCCCAAGATGGACAATCCCCCGCTACCAATAGGATCATCGTCCCATGTGTCCGCCACATATAAAGGGTTCTGGGCTTTGATATGGTACGCGGATATGCGTTTCTCATGCAGCCCATCCATGACACGATGTATGTAGTCCGAAGTGGATGAGTAAACATCCGCACAATTGGTCCTATACATATGAAAAATATAATCATAATAGCGATCTTGGGCGGCTTCCAAGCTCCCGGCATGAAGTAGGATATCACGGTCGCCATTTTTTACTTCGCCAGTACGGTACACCACCAGTTTTGTTCCATCTTTGGTCAAATACCCATCATCTGAAACGCCTACGGGCACGTTCTTTAAAAACACACAGCTCTCCTCGAACACAAATTCTGTTACGGGAGTATATCGTGACTATAGGCAAAGAAATATTTTCAATTCATCGGCCCCTGGAAACACCCCCCGAGACAATCAAGCAGCACCGGCGTTGTGAGAGGGAAACTCTGCGATTCAGCACAGGCGTGAATGTCAGGTGATGGATGCCCGCCGGAGCCTGCCCTCGCGAAGGCGGGGGCGGGCATGACTCGCTAAGATGCTGTTTTTAAAATGGATATGGCATGGCTCGTTGTGACCACCGCTCTCTTTATGCGTCACTCCCGCGAAAGCGGGAGTCCATCTCCGGCCCTGGCCGAAGGCGCTGGGGTTCAGAAAAGAGTCTGCGGTTCAGCGACAGCGTAAGCGGCGGGGTGTGTGGAGCGGCATGGCGCGTCATATAAGAAGGACGTCCTTCCATCAACCCAAGCAAAAGGGCCGATCCTTTCGGACCGGCCCTTCCGTTTTTTGTACTGTCTTTAAGACAGCGTGGGCTTCAGTTAGAAGTTCACGCGCTGAGACAGAACGACGACATGACCGTCATTGTCATGACCGATGACGCGGTGGTCTTGATCGAAGAACACAGCATCAACACCCGTCACGAAGCCCGGGAACAAGGAGTAGGTAGCACCCACGCCCACGGCCTGGTAGTTCTTGACGTAGTTGTCATGCGGGTTGGCGGGGGTCGGCAGGGTGCGGAACACACCGCCGTAGCCTTCGCCGCTGAGGTAGCTGACAGCCACCGCAGCCTTCTGATACTCGTACTTACCACCAATGGTCCATGAGCTCTGGTCCTTGTTCTGACCAGCGATCGTCATATAACGACCGGGATCATACCAGCTGCCGCCCAGGGTGAAGCCGGCATAGGTCGCCTGAGCGCCCAAGCCATAGCCCACGAAGTCACGGGCCGTGTTCACGCCATTGAGGGTGTACTTGTTGTTGTCATCCGCGGCAATGACCTGGAAGCTGGCCAAGACGCCAACCTTGCTCCACTGGCCTTCATACTTGCCACCGAATTCCAACATGTTCTCGTAAGGAACCGCACCAGCGGGACCTGAGAGCAACAGCGAGCTGCCGCTGCCATTGGTGATCTGGTTACGGAAGACCGAAACCTGCTGGCCCCGGTTAAAGGCGTTGGGCGCATAGCTGGCACCAAACTGCACCTTGTGCTGGTCGTTGCCCAGCTTGGGGGTGTAGTAGGTGATCTTGGTGGAGTTCTCGTCCGAGTCAATGTAGCTGGGAGAGATGGCAAACACCGTACCGGGGTTCAGGTAGTTGGTGTACACCGCGCCGTTGCCGGTCTGGCCGGTGCCGACGGTGGGAGCCGTGACGAACAAGTCGCTGGCGCCATGCTCATCACCCATCAGAGCCTTGCCCCACTTGCCCGAAACCCAGACATAAGCCTGGTCGGTGTGGACCATGGTGCCGTTTTGAGCGACAAAGCTGTTGAAGGCTGTGGCCGACGGGGTGTTGGTCAGGTCGACATGCGCGCCGTATTCGACGTTGTATTCGGCCGACTTGCCCTTAGCATCGACATTGAGCTTCCACTCGGTGTCGAAATCCGTACCGCCACGCGTGTAGCGAACGGCGTCACCGGGGGCGTAGGGAGGGTTCAGCGAGGTGCCATTCACGAGAGTGCCACTGGTCGCCCGGCGGGATTCATCGAAGAATCCGGCGCGGAATTCCGTGTAACCACCCATGGTCACCTGCAGCCCCTGCTGCTGCGCGGCGGCGGTGCCGCCGTATAAGGCCACGCCCACGAGGGCTGTTGTAGCCAAAAGGATCTTACGCATGTGCATGCTCTCCGTTTGCTGCTGGATCAAAGTCACTGTGTCCATGCGGGGCTGAGCCCTGGACGCAAGGTTCATTTTGGGAATCCTGGACCAAAGTTCAAGTTTTAAATGCTCTTCCGCCTGGGATCGTCACAGCATGTGGCAAATCAACAACAGATGGCGTGACATGGTTTCATGCCGAACATCCTTGCAAGGCCCTGGTTTTTCTGCTGTAAAAGAACAAATCGGACCAGAATCGGACGTCCCATGAAAACTCTTTATCTTTCATTGATTTTTGTCCTGGCGGGCCTGACCCTGGCCGCATGCGGCGGGTTGGGCGGCGAATCCAGCTATCCCGACAAGCAGGCCGAGGACTATAAAAAATACGGCAGCGTGGTCAGCGAAGAGGGTGGCTTCACCTTATTCGGCACCGACCGCAAAGCGCAGGACCAAGGTTCGGGCATCGGGGTCAACGGCTATTTGTGGCGCGCCAGTTTGGACACATTGTCCTTCATGCCTTTGGCTTCCGCCGATCCCTTTGGCGGCGTCATCTTGACCGATTGGTATGTCACCGCCCAGGCCCCCGATGAGCGGGTCAAGGTCAGCGTCTATATCCTCAGCCGCGAGCTGCGCGCCGACGGGCTGAAGGTCACGGTGTTCCGGCAAAAGCGCGAGGCGGACGGCCAATGGGCCGACACCACCCCCGGCACCGAGACCGCCGCCAAGCTGGAAGAAACCATCCTGACCCGGGCGCGGCGTTTGAAAATCGCGCAGATCAAGGAATAGAAAAAGCCTGACAGGCCTTATCGAAATAAGGGCCCGTAAGGAGATGGGTTTCGGGAGCCGCAGGGATACGATGGCGATTTTGCGGATCGCATCGATTCTTGTAGGTTGTATTCCAATAATTCCGCAGCTTCACGTACCGAGCAGAGGTCATCGGCTAAACCGGCCCCAATTATAGAATGAATGGGTAAGCTGTTCGAAGGGGAGATTTGGGGGACAGAACCCAAGATAACGCCCAAAACCCCGTACGCCAAAACGCGTTTATCCGGAGATTCATCGGAGAAGAATGGCATGACAGCATCCAGAGTCCGCTGCGCCGTCCGCCTCTTCCACGGCACACCCGCCAAAACAGGCACAAGTGCTTTCCTTGCCATCTTGCGAACATTTAGGTCGGGATCGTTCATTGCTAACATGGCCATTGAAATGGGCCAGCTTTCTTCCGTAAGGCTAGGCAATTCCTGCGCAACCAGTCCCATCGCGTTAGCCGCGCGCTCTCGCCAGAAAGGATCCGGGTGTTGAACCACAGCCGCGATGGTAGATATTTGATCCGGTGTGATCTGGTTTGGTTCGTTCTCCCTATGAAGATCATCATAGGTTTTACAAAACACCCCCATCCTTTTTGCGGAGGCATACACAACTTGATCCCCGTCGTCAGGGCTGACGCCGATTATCTGACGAAGGGCGGCATTCGAGACGCAGATTTCGGGACGAGACTCCAAGATGGAACCCAAGACCCAGAACGCCGAAACATGTTCGCGCAATGATTCATGCGAGCAGAGCGGCAGAACATCCTCCACCGCCTGCTGCGGAACAGCACACAAAACAGGGGCAAATACCGCCCACGCCGATTTGCGAACACTATACATCGGATCATTCATCACCGCCCATGCCGCATGTATGGGCCAGTTTTCCCCCACAAGGCCGGGCAATTTTTCGGCAACCCACCCCATCGCCGTAAGGGCCTGCTTGCGCCAAAAAGGATCTTCATCACCACTGACGGCCCTTATGGCGCAGACCCGATCGGGCGTGATTTGGTCGAGGCGTCTTTCCTGACAAAGATCCTCATAGACAGAGGTAAACACATCATAGATATCCGGAGCTGCGCTTGTATCGGCGGGGGATGTAGGCATGCGGGGTTCTTGTTGCGCCATTGCATCTAACTCCTTTTGATTCCAGAACTGTTCGCCGGAAGCTACCGGCTGAATGACTGAAAGTCAATTTCACTCTCCGCTTTTCACACGTCTCCTTCACGCCCACAAACCAAGAACGGCCTGAGCAATTTCGGGTGTCGTTTCGTCACAATCCGGTGGCACGGGAAACAAGTGTGGCGTTCTTACGTTCTTTGAAGAAAACTTCTAGAATCCTCTATTAATTAGACGCATAGCGTTTTGAAAGCTCTCTCATTTTTGGCTCGATCGTAGGGTTTTTCCCGAATATCGCGTACGAATAGGCGTTGCGCCCCTTCTGATCGACGAGCGACGGATCGGCCCCATTCTTCAGTAGCGATTCGATTAAATCAATTTCTCCACTGAAGGCGGCAACCATGAGCGGTGTCACCCCATCGATAACCTCTCTGCCTTCCTTTGCCATCATATCAGGAAGTTTCTGTCTAAAATTGACCGGGGCACCGGATTTTATCATAGCGTCTAGAATGGCGGACGATCCCACCCCCGATGCCACGACAAAAGCTGAGACGCCGAATCTGTTCACCTTCATCGGGTCTATGCCAGCCTTGGCAAGATATTCGGCGATGTCTATATGCCCAGAAAGCATTGCGCGAATGATAGGGGTATCGCCACTGCTACCATCTGGCAGATCAATGGGCGATCCTGCTTGATGTAGCATGTGCACGATTTCTACATCGCCTTTTTTGGCCATAGCTGCATAACTGATCAGATCGCATATCGCGTTCGGTCCACAGCCTTTTCCTGCAAGCCTCGGATGGAATTCTTTGTCGGCCAGTAAAGATCTTACCGTCTCGGTATCGCTATTATTAACGGCGCGCCAAAGCTGATTCTGCCTAGCAGGGTCGTCCGTGGCTGCAACGGCTTGGGCAGACGTAAAAATATACACAAAGAAGCATGTATGCAGAAGTAATCCTGCAAGCAAAGCCCCGCCGCAAAAACGAAAGGCGCGACCTGGTTTAAGGACAGGCCAACAAAGAGCGATGACGGCAAGATAGGCAAGCAAGGAAACAAAGGAAAAGATATGGCCCTGATCGATGCCGTGTCCGAGCAGAAGGGAGAATAGGGCGCTTGGCAAAAGCTGTCCGAGCCATGCGATAAGACAAAGATAGACGCCCCAGCGCCGTAAAAAGAAAAGACCTATGAAGGAAATAACATAAGATAGGCGCAAGACAAAGCGTACGGAGCTTGATGTAAATACTTCCATTATCGCACTGCCATGCCAACCTTCACGGAAAGCATAAGTACTGACAAATTCACTATATTGTCCTGTAAAATACTCAAAGAATGTCGCGAAAAACGTCATGGATCCAATCAAAGACAGCGCATATATAAAATATATTCTATATTTTTCTTTCATCTCCTTGCTTATCATTCTATCCTCTATTTGGCTTTGGAATTTGGCCATGACTGTTCTACCGTTTAAAGTGCTACCAAGTCATTAAGCGGATGCAAGAAACATACAGAAACCTCCGCCCACGACATCGATACTAACGCTGTATATCCCCTCGTGCCGGCTCATGCTCGATATATCAAAACCGAGCCATATCTAAGCCCACAAACCAAGAACGGCCTGAGCAATTTCGGGTGTCGCGTCTTCGCAATCGGGCGGCAGGGGCAAGGCGTATTCGGCGCGGACTGACCCGTACCAGCAGCCTTGATCGTCCAATAACGGTCCCAGAATGTTGACATGTTCGGCCAAAGCCTGCGCCAAGGGCTGAAGCTGGGCGCACCGCCAATAATGGTCGATATATGCGGGCATGAATCGTCCTCCTTCTGGATTAAACGCTGCGCAAGATCAGATTAAGGCTACGATCCGCCGCCTGATTGACGGGCGAGGCCGCCGTGCCCGAGCGCACGCGCAAATAGGGTAGCCCCGCAAATTGCGCCAGATCGGCCAGGATCAAACGGTTCGAGGCCGCGCTGATGGCCAGCTCCACCCCGCCCGCGTCATAGAGATTGGACCAGACGGCCCCATCCACGCTGGCCTGGAATGTCAAACTGGCCGCCGTCCAGGCGGCAGGCATCTGAATGGCGGCCAGGCGCAACCCGCCAAGAGCCAGATCGCCCGAGAGGCTTTGTCCCACGCCGATGCCGGCGGTGACGGTGTCCAGGGCGTTGCTGATGGTAAAGCGCATGTCATATCTCCTGTGTCGAGGGTGAGGAAAGGGATTCGAGGGCCGCCACGCGGCGGCGCAAAGACTGGATTTCGGCCACCAAATACGGAACCAGGCGCGACAGATCGACCGCCCAAGCGCGAAAACCCGGATCGCCAAAGGCGGGCGCGCCGTCATCGCCCGGGGTGACGGCCAGGGGCAAGATTTGGGCCAATTCCTGCGCGATGAATCCCGCCCCCGTTTCGCCGCCAAAGCGCCAACGCCACTGGCGCGGACGCAAAGAGTCCAGCAACGCCCCGCAATCGGGCAGATCTTCGATAGCGTCCTTCAAACGCCGGTCGGAGGTGGTGTTATAGGCGGTGCCGCCCGTCGTGGTGGTTATGGAGCCCACCGCCGCGCCATTCATGCGAAAGGCCAAGGCCGTGCCCGTGCCGCTGGTGGCGGTGTCGTTACACACGATGCCGCTGCGTGTGGCGCTGGAATATTCCGCCTCAACCAGGCCGTTGAATCCAACGCTGGTCCGGCCCAATAGCCATGATCCCGTGCTGGTCACCCGCACGCGTTCAGCCCCCGCCGTGGCCAAGGCCAGCGTGTCGGCGGCGGGACGGAAAAGCCCCGTATCCGCATCGCTATCGAATCCATACCCGACCACAGAGGCCGAACCGGCCTTGGCCGCATGGACAAACCCCGCCCAGCCCGTGCCGTCATGGATGACCAGACGGTCCTCGTCGCGCACAAAGGCGCGCCAGCCTTCGGCGGGTGTGCGGATTTGCCATCCGGCATAATAACTGGCCAGCTTGCCCGCCTGACCCGCCCAGGCTCCTGTGGGGGATGGCCCGATGATATAGGTGTCGCCCTCAGTAGGGCTGGCAGGGGGCGTGTTCAAGTCTCGATCCAGAACGTTCAGCTGCACCAGAAAATCCAAGCCGTTTAAGGCATCGTTATGCGTGACTTCCTTTTGCGCCTGCCCGGACACAAGATAGGGCAGACCAAGACGAGGCGATTGGCTCATGGACGGCTCCTTCGCAATCGAGGGGATAGGGCGGATGCGCGAAAAAAAGCCCGGCCTATACAGGGCCGGGCTTTGGGAACATGACATCCGAATGGAAAGGAAGATTTCGGCGGGGTTGGGCATGTGGCCCAATGATCCCCGCGCTATTGTCCATATCAGAAGACGAAGGGCCTGTCAAGCTGAGTTCTTTATATGTTCGTTTTTTGTACGTTAATGTTCGCTCTTTCTGCGCGCCTCGCGCCGCCACGCCCATAGCAGGAAAAAGACCATCAAACCCGCCATGGCCGCCGGATCCAGCACAGGGCGCGAGGTAGCCCCCGTCTCGACAAAGGCCCCATGGGCGACCAAAGCGAGGCCGTCGCCGCCATCGGTGCGGAAAGAAGGCGGCACGCGAGTCACCGCAATATCCGATAAGCGCGGATCGCGTCCCAACCAGCGCAGCGTGCCGCCGCTGGCCTTGACCAGAGATGCCAATGCCTGGGCGCTGGCCACCAGGGCCGAGCCTTCGCGCGTCAAGGTCGGCAAGGCCCAGGCATGGCGCGTCCCTTCACGCACCTGCCATAGACCGTCTTGTCCGGCAGGCAAACGCAGTTGCGCCAGCCCCTTGGCGTCTGGAGTCATGGCGTGCGTCTGACTGGAGCCGTCTGGCGCGATCATCTGCGCCTCCACCGCTTCGGGATCGACGCTGCGGCGTTCGACGATAAGCTCTTGGCCTTGACGCCGAGCCGTCAACCGCGTGTCTTCAAGATCAGGCTCGCGCAACAGCCAATGAACCAAGCGGCGCATGAACTCCCCATAGGGTCCGCCGCCTTCAAAGCCGCGCGCCCACAGCCAGACTTGATCCGAGGTCAACTGCGCCACCCGACCTTGGCCGGGACTGGCCAGGGCCAATAAAGGCGCATCCTGCGCGCCTTGCAGCAAGACATGGCCAGGAACGGGGCCGGGCGCGGTCAAAACCTGGCGCAGCCAGCGTCCATACGGGGCGGGGTCTTCGTCCAAAAACGCGGTCACGGGATGGCGGCGTCCCTCGGGCGTCAAACGGGGATGGAACGCATCACCCAATCCCTGCCGCGCCAATAAGGGCAACACATCGGCCAAGGGCGAGGTGGATAGCTCCATGGCCTCGCCCTCCTCAGGCCCCATGGTCACCAACAAGGCGCCGCCCGACCGCACACGCTGGGCCACGCGGGCCAAACTGCCGGTAGGCAGCAGATCGAGGGCCGCAAAACGATCGAAGATCATCAAATCAAAATCCGCCAGGCGACGCCCGAAAAGCTCATGCACCGGAAAGGGGATCAAGGCCATGTCCTGCGGCGGTGTGGGGTCTTGCGAGGCCATACGTCGCAACAGGGTGAAATGCACCAAATCCACCGCCGGATCACTTTTCATCAGATTGCGCCACACGCGCGTCCCGGCATCGGGCACGCCCGAGACCAACAGCACCCGCATCCTTTCGCGCACCGCCGTCATCTGTCCGGCAACCGCATTGTTGCTGGCAGCGACTTCGCCTTCCACGACAACAGTCTGCGCCGCGACGCTTTGTGTCCCCGCATGGTCAAGCGGCCAAGGAAAGTCCATATCCTGCCCCACCGGCACGGACAGGCTTTGCACCCGCCCATCGGGCCAGAACAATGTGACCGGGGCCTCGCGCGAGAACGCCTTAGGGCTGTCCTCGACACGCAAACGCAGATGGGCTTGGCCTCCCACCACCCCTTGGACGGGATCGAGTGACAGGACAAGGCGGCGATCTTTTTCGTCCCTTTCGCCGATCATCAAGACATGCACCGGGCCGCGCGGCGCAAGAGCGGCAAGCTCGGCGGCAGAGTCGTGAATCTGGCCATCGGTCAGGATCATGATCCCCGCCAGGCGATCCTTGGGCACTTGGCCCAGAGCCTCGGCCAAAACCGGGGCCAAGCGCGTTTCCTTTTCGCCCGCCACACGTACCACGCGCCATTCCATCTCGGGCGCATGAGATAGCTTTTCTTGCAACGCCGCCAATACCGCATCCCGTCCCGCGATACGGCCCGAAAGAGCCATGCTGGCGCTGTCATCGACCACCACAAGGGCGATATCGGGCAAGGGGCGGCGCGTTTGCGCCCTTTGTTGCGGATTCGCCAAAACCAAAATCAGCGCCGCCGCCACAAGCACACGGCATATCCGCGCCGCAGGTGCAAGCATGCGCCATGCCCAGACCAAACCCGCCGTCAACGCCACGGCAAGTATCACCATAACCGCAAGGGGAAGAACGGGATCCCATACCAGGCTTGTCAGCGTGTTCATGGCATCGGCTCGCGATTCAAGCGGCGCAGGATATAGGGCAAATGAACCTGATCGGTCTTATAGCGGCCTGTCAGCGCCATCATCACCAGATTGACGCCAAAGCGGTAGGCCATCTCGCGCTGCGCTTCTCCGCCGGGGGATAAATCCACCATCGGACGGCCACTCGAATCCACCGCCCAAGCCGAAGCCCAATCCTGATCACCCACCACGAGAGCCCCGATACCGTCTTGCCGCTCGGTGCCTAAGGACACCCACAAGGCCGTGCTGGGACGCCTACCGGGGAATTCCTTCATCAGATAAAAGCTGCGAGTCAGCACATGATCGCTGGGCAAAGGCTCAAGCGCCGGCAAAGTCAGCGCCGATAACACGCGGTTCAACTGTGCGCCGTCCTGGCCGCGCAAATCGAACAGAGTCATCCCGCCCTGTTGCCAATAGGCGTCCAAACGCCGCGCTTGGTCCGTCTCCAGCGGTGCTTGCGCGTCCGAAAGCGGCCAATAAAGCAGGGGATACAAAGCCAGATCGTCCCGATCCAACGCCACCGGCGTGACGGCGACATGAACCAGACTGGTGCGCTGCTCCAAAACCCGGGCCAGGCCCCGCAATCCTTGGGCACTGAGGCGGTCCGTGGAGGAATCGCCGGTCATCACATAGGCCAGCACCAAATCGGCGCGCGTCAGATCGACCGAGGTCGCCCCTGCCGCGCCGGGCGCGACCATCAGAATCAACGCCAACCATGCCCCCGCCCGATTTTTGCCCCTGGGCCGCGCCAGAAGTGCCAGATCGATCACAAGCATCAATCCCGCCAAGGCCAACAAGAATCCCCCTAAAGGTTGCGGGCCATCCTCTTGCCGTTGCCAGGTTCGGGCATTGGATAAAGGCGTCAAATCAGGCAACACCGCGCCCAAATTCCGCGCCTGCATGTCGCCTGGACGACCATAAAATCCGGGCGGATGCTGGGGCGAAGGCGACCATATCTCACCCGCCGGCAAGGCCAGCACGGCCTCCCCAGGCGGAGCCAGGCGACCGAGGCCGTTCAGCACCTCATGCGCGGGCAAGCTTCCCTCCTCGAAAGACTTGCGCGGTGTGGCCAGGTCCAAGCGCGGCGCATGGGCCAGTCGCGCCATATGCCGCACCAAAAAGACGAAGCTTTCCGACAAGACAAAGGGACCGCCCAAGGAATCGATACGCGCGGTGACCAGGATCAACCATCCTTGGCCGATGGGCTGGGCCAGGACCAAGGGCGTTTCATCGGACAACCGCGCCCAGACCTGCGTGCTTGGCGGCAAGGAAGGCTCTGGGCGCAAGACCCAGGCGATCTTATCGGCTGACGAAACGGGGAGTCCCGCCAGGGGCGAATCCGCATCGGGCGTTTTCACCGTCAACGCGCCTTGCCAATCGAGCGCGCCTTGCGCCTGATACGGCGTACGACTGAGAACGGCAGGCAATAAAGGATCAAGCGGATCGAAGGCCTGCCCACCGGCAAAGCGGACCAAGACCCCGCCTTTTTCGACATAGCCGCGCAACTGCCGCAATTCGTCGGCGGATGGGGTGCCGCCTTCGGGCAAGATCAACAAAGACGGCGGCGAGTCTTGCATATCCACGATCTGCGCCTGTTCTTGCACGGCATAATCGGGTGCCAAGGCGCGGCGAATATAGGTCGCGCCGCGCAGCAAAGGTTGTTCCTGTCCGGCGGCGGCGCGAAGGGTGATAGGGCCGCGCCGCGCTTGGGTATCCATCAGGCTGACGCCGCCCGCCCCTATGTCCTGCGCCAGCTCCAGCCGCGCCACCTGACGCAGCGCCATCGGATCCAGCGGCATCACATCGCCGCCCGCATTGTCTCCAGAAGCTAAGATGATGGTCTGACGACCGATTTCCGTTTCATCCACGCCGATGGCGCGGATGGTTACCGCGCGTTCGGTCGCCTCCGGCCCCGCCCGCGTAATTTTCCACTGCAAGCCGCGCTCGGTGGTTTGCACAGGCCGCAACAGCAAGGCGCGACGGGCCGGGGCCGTCACCTCCCATCCCGCCAGCGCGTCCAAGGCTTGACGCAAGGCCGGATCGCCCGAGCTTGCCAGGCCGTCGCTGAACCATATCGCCCGCGCGGCGGACGGCACCGCCGCCATCGCTTGCGCGGCCTGGGTGCGAGAAGTTGGCCAAGGCTGGGGCGTCAAGGCTTCAATCTGCCGCTGCGCTTGCGCGGCAGGCATCGGCCCCATCAGGCGCACAGATTGTCCGGACGCATCGGGCGCGGTCGCCAGCACATAGACATCCGCTTTGCTGTATTGAGCGCGCGAGGCCGCCTGAACGGCCCTATCGCGCAGCTCGTTCCATGACGACGCCACGGCCCAACCATTGTCGATGAGCAGCAGCAGGGGAGTCCGCACCGGCGCGAAACTCTGGCGCACCGGTCCCGCCAAGCCCAGAATAAGCATGCCGATCAAGCCGCCGCGCAATACCAATAACCACCACGGAGTCCGTCGCCGGGGCGTGATCGGCACGGCCAAGCCCAGCAAGAGACGCATCGCGGGAAAATCGCATGGACGCGGCGCGGGCGGATGGCGACGCAGCCACCAGATCAATCCCGGCAGCAAAGCCAGTCCCCATAATAGCCAGGGAGTTGTCCATACCAGGCCCGACATCACGCGCCCATCCGTGCGGGCACCAAGGCCGGGTCGAGGCGACTGCCCAGAATCTGCGCCAAGGCAACCAAGGCATCGGCGGCGGGTTGGTCGGTGACATGGGTCGCCAAGCTCCAATGCGCGGCATGGGCGATGGCGTCCAGACGCGCATCATGCGTGGCCAGGGCCGCGCCATAGGCCGCACGCATGTCCTGGGCCGAGGGCAACACATAATGGCCTTCGCCTTCCAAGCCGTTCATCTCCAGGCAGCCGGAAAAAGGGAAATCTATCTCGTCGCGGTCGCGCACGCGCCACAACACCACGCGCGCGCCGCGCTGATGCAGCCGATGCGCCAAATCGGCCCAGAAGTCGGGTATTTGCAAGGCATCGGTCGCTAAGACCAGGATGGACCGGCGGGGCAGGGCATCGATATGCGGGAAATGATCGGCCTGCCCTTTGTCCATGTCTTGGTCTTGCGCCATCTGGGTCCAGGACATAGCGGGGGAATCCAACATCCGCACCCCCTCTCCCGCGCGGCGCAACAGCAAAGCCAGGGCCAACAACACCAGCCGCGCCCGTCGATGCTTGGTTTCCTCCGCGCGCGTCCCGCGATACCCCATCGAACCGGAAGCATCGCACCACAGCCACACCGTCTGAGCCGATTCTTGCTCGGTCTCGCGCACGAACAAGGCATCCCCGCGCGCCGAGCGTCGCCAATCGATCGCCCGCGCGGAATCGCCTGGCGCATAACGTCTGAATTGCCAAAAAGCCTCGCCCAGCCCCGTGCGCCGCCGTCCATGCAACCCCGGCCCCGCATGCTGGGCGCCCAAAGGCGCGCGCACCAAAAGCGGCATCAATCCGGCCGCCAAAGCCTCGGCCCGCCGTTGCAAGGACAAAGCAGGATCGACCCGAGATGCAAAAGACATGCTGTGCTGCGGATCAGCCCGGCCCATGAACCGCTTTCCCCTTCGAAAAACGAAGCTCAGACTAGCCGCCTATGCCCCGACAAGAAACAAGGAAAACCGGCCTAGGCCTTCAGAACCGCCAGACGCATGGGGGAATGGTGCCTAGGCAGCAGCCTTCATAAGATAAGGAGCAGATAAGATTGCAGGCTTTACATTGCGCTGCAGGCGAAGTTTAAAAGTCGCATGTTTCTGATTGGCTAGACCATCAGGCAATCCCGCACCGGCAAGCGAACGTGCATAGGCAAACGAATCCAGCTCACGCGCAGGATTGAGCGATATAGATCTACGTTCGCGGCCCATCAAGGCACCGGCGGCCAACTCTTCCAGAATAAAGCGTCTGGCCAAAACAGGATTCTTTCCTGGGCAACGTTCACGAAACGCCGCGATATCGGCATCCACGGCAGCCGCAAAGATCGGGTCTTTCTGGTAGCCTTGTGTAAATCCATCCAGTGTTTGCGCAAAATCCGTATGCCCAAGCCAGCCATCCCAGCGATAGACTCTGATTCCATAATGCCGAATTAACGACGCATGAGCCTCAAGCCAAGCATCCCCACGCCGACGGCATTCGGACAAGGCCGTTGCTTCATCGCATCCTTCCTCGTCCATGAGATTGAAACGCGGCAAGCCATCCGCGAAATCTAGTCCGCGATCATCGAAATGTTCCGCCATCCAAATCATAATGGATTCGATTTTATCCCCCCTCATATGCGCCCGGCCCCAGGATCCACCTAAATCCGCCGCCCTCCAACCGCCAGAATGGGGCGCAGAATAGACATCGACCTTGTAGCTTCCATTGATGCGCATGTTACCGAGTCTCCAGTTGGCTAGGGCTCTTGGCATCGGTGCCATGGGCCCAAAAGAACTCAAAGACGGAACGCATGGCTTCGGCCAAATTATTATCGCTCAGGATAATAACATCAGACTCGTCGCGCATGGTCACCGCCACTTTCCGACCATATATTACGATCAAGGATTGACGAAAGTAAAGTGATGGAATGGCTTTATATTCTTTCAAGGGATACCGCAGAAAATCATTGTTCTCGTTGATTATATTACGCATTCGTATCCCTGCGAAACGCAAGCGCTTTTCGGCTTCGATCGCAACTTCGCTCGACAAACGGTCATCTGCAAAGAGAAACAGGCACTCACCTTTGATTCCGCGTAAAGTATAGTAAATATCATCAATTAAATTAATGTAATTGTCCTGACCGCACAACGTCCTATAAATCTTCCTTTGAAATTTGACGCCGTCATCTTCTATGAACTCTAAATCACGACTTTCAAGATATTCTTGTATCTTCTGGATTGTACTTGCGTAAGGCTTTGTCAGTCCTTTTTCTATTTTCGTAATCCCCGCAGCAGACATATCCACGGCGTCCGCCAAATCTTTGACGGATAGGTCGAGCATGGCCCTTGCGGCCTTGATTTGTGTAGGCGTTAACATGGCACGCAGATTAACACCGAATAAAAACATGCGCCAAGACCGTATGAGACATGAGAAGAGTTCTGTTTCAACACGAACTCTTGACGCAAATAAGTACAAAAAAATACACCTACGTTAACCATTTATTAACTTTTACCCCGTATAAATGGTCCTACGAGTTGAGCAACCACCCATTCAACACCCGTGGCACCAGGAGCATTTGCGATGAGCGACCAGAGCACGCAAACCCTTAGCGCGAGAGACCTTCCCCAGGAAGACACGCAGGAAAAGGGGCAGCAGGATGTCGAGACTATTTTGTCTCTGTTGACGGCGGATATGGCGCGATCGGTGCGCCAAGCGATGCAGGCTTACGATCAGCATCCCCGCGATGCGCGCGATTTGGTCGCATTGCTCGAAAACCAACGCGCTCAGGCATGGGAAGATCTGCGTTTGCGTTTGGAGAATTCCTATGTGAACCGTGAATTGGGCGAGGCACGGCAGGATTACGTGGATATTTTGCAAAATCGCCACCGCAAGGCGCATGACGCGCTGGCCGCCGTCAATGATTTGATGAAGGTAGGCCTGACCCAGGCGGCGCAGTTCGACAGATTCTTCTCCTCTTTATCGGCGTGAAAGGATCCCCGATCATGGACATGACGACGCTTGAAGAACGCTATGGCGAGGATGTGGCGCAACTATGCGCGATGCGGCTTTCCCCGGACGAGATCGCGGCGATGCGTCAGGGGAGATATTGAGCTATTTGAAATCCCGCATGGACGCCGCCGAGCAATCCTGGAGACGCGCGGCGCTGGCCCATATGCACGGCATGATGACCGAGGTGATGGCGACCCGAGGGCGCATCTTGCGCGATCGGGCGCGGGAAGTTCCCGCATCTTTTGACGATGCGGCCCGCGATGACGATGACGCCGAACTAGATTCCGTGCTGGGCGTACTGGGACTACCGTCCAGCATGAAATTGGACATGACCACGCGAATCGAAAGCAGCGCCGCCGTGATGGCTCAGATTCTGGAAGAGCTGCGCGAAGGTCCCGATGCCAGCCCCTCTTTAGAGGCGCGGCGCATGCATTATCTGGAAAGCCGCGCCCTCTATCTGCTGGCCCTATACGCCGCGCCCGAGGACGAGACGCCCGATTCCCCATCCTGCTCCATCACGCCGACAGGCCGCTTGGGCAAGGCCGTGCAAGAATTGCTGGACGGGTTCGGCGGAGCCGAGGCCCTGATGGCCACGCCCGAACAAGACCTGATCCCCCTATGCCTCCAAGCCCGCGACCAAATGCGCCGCCTGGCCCTGGGACAACCGGCACAGAGCCCGGAAATCAACGTCACCGCCTAGGCCTAGGCCCGCCGATGCAAGGGCGACCTGCGCTTCCCCTATCCTGTGCCCAAGCCCTCCTTCCTCCTTACCCTCTCAAAATTATGGGGTCGTAAGGTGATTCCCCATAACCGTTAACGGGTGGGCATGGCGATCTTTCATGGGCGGACTGACATGGGGTATATCGGACAGCCGACTTGCGCTCGGTGGGCTTTAAGTTTTAATCGTTTTCTGACATTCTGTTGACCTTGCATGAGGCTGTCTTGTTCGCGGGCATGGCGGAACTGGTAGACGCATCGGACTTAAAATCCGAAGTCGCAAGGCGTGCCGGTTCGATTCCGGCTGCCCGCACCATGGTTTTTAATGATGGCGCATTCATCACAAGACGTTGAAGCGACCTTGGCAACGGGCGCGTTTTGTGGGGAGCGAGCCAGAAACCAAAAAAAGATATGATGGGTATTCGGAAGCATGATATTCCCTCCGGAGCTACTATCCAGCACGGGAATAATCGCATATGAGTCAACGTATCACCAAGATATCGAAGATACACCCTTTTGCTTTACGCAAAAGGGCACCGACGGAATTTTTCTATCAGGAAACACTGGAGGAAACCGATCCAGAGACACTGCGACAGTGGTTAGGGAATGACCTCATCAGCGACGATCAAATCAGGCGTCTAGAGGAAGGTCTGTACGATACCGGCGTCAAGCGCCAAATCGTTGCCTTTGTCACGATCCCGGGAGAGCCACCCAGAAAGAACACGCCGTTCTCCGACATTTGGTTGGATTACTTTGAAGATCAGAGTCCTTGCAAAGATGCGCCCCCGCAGGCCCTGGTTCTGGCCGAGGTGCGCGGTGGTAACCGGCGCCTAGTGGCTTGCGTGGCAGAGATGGTTCTGGAGCAATTCCGCCAAAATGCCGGACAGATTATCCGCCCACCTCATGTGCCTATGCGCCATCCTCGGGACCATCATATGGCCTATCCCTTTATGATTCCGGAAAAGATGACACGATTCTGGATGGGCAATGTAAATCTGGGACTGGCAGCCTCTGCGTCTGATAGCCATGACGCCCCTGATAGGCGCGTGGCCTTATGGGCAGTCCTGCCCGAATATCAGGATGCGTCTAAAGTCAATCAAGAGGGGCTGCACTCTGTGTTGCGGGATTGCAAAGACATCATCGACCGGGGATGTGTGATTCCCATCGCACCGAGGCCTCAACATAAAACGCGCCTGTGTTTGTGTGCGCCGACTCGTTAAGACGCAACCAACCCCAAAGCCCCCAAAAACACCGCCTTGCGGTCCAGGTTGATGCCCAGGGCTTCGTGGGCGCGGGCGCGTAGGGATTCGGCCACGGCCAGCAGGGTTTGTGTGGATTGAGCGGCCAGGGTTTGCACGGCGGCGGCTTCTTCATCGGCCAGGCACAGCATCGGTTGCTGGCGGACACGTGCCATGACCAAGCGCCCCAGCCATGCGGCCAGCCATTCCATTAAGACAGAAAACACCTCTTGCCCTTCACGTCCCGAGCAGCGTTCGGCCAGGGCCAGGCGGCGATTGGCCTGATCGGGCGCGGCCAGGCAGGCCATCAATTCGTGATAGAGCGGCGGCCCCCCGGCCTCTAACAAAGCCAGCAGACGGCCCGGCGCGCCTTGCGCCAGGGCTGTCATCAAGGACAAATCGGACGGCGATAAGTCATCGGTTTGGCCGCGCAATACCTCGTTCATCTCGGCAGGCGTCAATGGCAATAGAGGCAGCACGCGGCAGCGCGAACGGATGGTCGGCAGCAAGGATTGGGGATGGGTGGTGGTCAGCAAGATCAGACTGCGCCCAGGCGGTTCTTCCAAGTTTTTCAATAAGGCGTTTTGACCGTGACGATTCAGGCTCTGCGCCCCGTCCACGATCACCACGCGCCATCCCCCCGCGCGTGAGGTGGCCTTGGACAGGAAATCACCCAATTGCCGCACGGAATCCACGGGAATCTCGGCCTTTTGATGCTCGCCCTTCGCGTCCATCGGGCGTTCGATGGTCAAAAGATCGGGATGCGAACCCGCCGAGACCAAACGAAAGACGGGGTCTTGTTCCCTCATGGTGCCAAGCGCGTCCCGCGTGCCGCCTTCCAGCACAAAGCGCGACATGGCAAAGGCCAGGCTGGCCTTACCGATGCCCGGCGGTCCGGCCAGAATCCAGGCATGCGCCATGCGCCCCGTGCGCCAAGCCTGCAAAAAGGCCGCGCGGGCCTGGGTGTGTCCCACCAGTTTCGGGTTGACGCGCGGCGCGGGTGGCGGAACGGGAGAGGTCATGCAAGTCCCTCTTGGGGCCAGCGCGCGTGCACGACCGCGCAAATAGCGGCCTCGACAGCGTCAAGCGCGGGGCTGGCGTCAAGCACCACGCAGCGCGCGGGATTTTGACGGGCGATTTCCAAATAACCTTGGCGCAAACGCTGATGAAATTCGATCTCCATAAGCTCGAAGCGATCTTCGAGAAGTTCCGGACCGCGAGAGCGGGCCAGGGCCAATTCGGCGGGGAGATCCAAGATGATGGTCAGGTCCACTTTGGCATCGGGCATCACCAACCGGTGCAAGGCGGCGATCCAGTCGCGGTCCATGTTATGCCCATAGCCCTGATAGGCCATGGTGGAATCGGCGAAACGGTCGCACAGCACCACGGCACCCGATTCCAAGGCGGGCGCGATGACGCGCCGCCAATGATCGTGCCGCGCGGCATAGAACAACAACGCCTCGCTCACCCCATCCCACTGGCCCGGCACGCCCTTGACCAACAAATCGCGAATCCGTTCGGCCCCTTGCGTGCCGCCCGGCTCGCGCGTGGTCACAACCACGCGGCCCTGGCCGCGCCAATATTCGGCCAAACGGCGAATCTGCGTGGTCTTGCCGGTGCCTTCGCCCCCTTCGAAGGTGATCAGGCGTCCCGGATGCGCCTGTGTCGTCATGGGGATCAGCCGTTCTCGCCCAGAATCAGGTGACGCAAGCTGCCCAGCATCCGGTCGATGAGGCCCAGGCGCGGCACATCGGCCCCCGCCAGCAAGGGCCGCTCGATCGGGGCCATATCCGGCGCGGTCAGGATCAATGTGCCCAGTTTCGCGCCTTTGGTGATCGGCGCGGGCACAGGCTCGTCAAAGCGGATCATGGCCTTCATATCGGCGCGCTGCGGACGGCTGAGGGTCAGCATCACATCCTCGCCCAAGGTTAGGGGAATGTCCTTGTCGGTGCCTTGCCAAACGCGGGCGCGGTCAAGCTGATCTCCCGCGCGCAACAGGGCATAGACGCTGAATTCATGAAAGCCCCATTCCAGCAGACGGGCGCTTTCATCGGCGCGGGCCTGCATGCTGGACAAGCCGTTCACCACCAAAACCAAACGCCGATTGCCGCGTTTGGCGGCGGCGGTCAGCCCATAACCGGCATCTTCGGTATGGCCGGTCTTAATGCCGTCCACGCCCATATTCCGGTACAATAAGGGGTTACGGTTGCCCTGATTGATGCCGTGATAGGTGAAATTGGTCTCGGCAAACAGGGGGTAATAATCGGGGAAGTCCTTGATCAAATGCACGCCCAGTTTGGCCAAGTCACGCGCGGTCGAAAAATGCTGAGGATCGGGCCATCCGGTCGAGTTGACGAAATGGCTGGACGTCATGCCCAATTTTTGGGCGGTTTGGTTCATGCGCGCGGCGAACGACTCTTCGCTGCCCGCCAAGCCTTCGGCCAACACCACGCAAGCGTCATTGCCCGATTGGATGGCCACGCCACGGATCAAATCCTCTACCTTCACCTGACCGCCCAGTTCCACGAACATCTTCGAGCCTTGCAAACGCCAGGCACGCTCGCTGACGGGAAGCGCCGTGTCCAACTTCAACCGGCCTTCGCGCAGTGTTTGGAAAACCTCGTACAAGGTCAGCATCTTGCTCATGCTGGAGGTGGGCATGCGCTGATCGGCGTTTTTGTCCAGCAACACGGTGCCAGTGGTCGCGTCCAACAAAATGGCCTGACGCGCCGTGGTCTCCATGGCCAAGGCCCCGCCTTGGGCAAAGGCCAGGAAAGCAAGAACAACAAAAGCAAAGATCATGCGGGCGCGCATCGGGGCCTCCAGAAAAGCCTAGGGTTCAGGTCAAGCAAAGATGACCCTATGCCTCTTAGGGCACAGGGCCACCTTTTGCCAAGAGGATAAACGCGCCAAGCCTCAATCAGTGACGATTCCGGCCCCGCCTGGTTCAGGACAGCGGCAACCTAGCTGCCCCCAAACAATTTCATCCAGCAAAGCTGGAGGCACAGGGTTTCTGCTTCAATCTTTCCTTCTTTCACCCACTGCAAAGCTTCGTCCAAAGGAAGTGAAATCAGTTTCGCATCTTCTGTTTCTTCAGGCGACGCGCCGCAGAATGACAGGTTCCGTGCGATGAAACAGTGGTTTGGCTTATCGACAATATCATAGATGGCAAACCACTGAGGAAGTCGTTCAAGCGTTCCGGCGATAATTCCGGCCTCTTCTTGCAACTCCTTACGGATGGTATCTTCCGGCGTTTCACCGTCATCGACGTATCCGCCAATGGAGTTATACATATATCTGTCGATCAAGAACCTGTATTCTCTTAGGAAATAAACATTTCCATGATCGTCTATCGGCAAAACACAGGCGCTTGCCTTCGCTTTGACTATCGAAAATCTCGCATCATGCCCTGAAAGAGTGCGTAATTTATACTCTATAACAGACAGCCAAGGTTCATTCTTGTAAACAACGGTCTCTGCGTGAACATCAAAAGGCCCTCGTTTGTTCATGTTGATATTCCGTGTGCTTGCGTCGCAGGATCTTCCTCAATCGGTGACAATTCTGGCCCCGTCCCCGCCTGGTTCAGGACGGCGGCAACCCTCCACTGTGGTCTGTTGGCTTCTATAACAAATCATAACCGCCCTCATTCAGACTGTCCACGCACAGATGTCCGCAAGTGTTGCGCCGCAGGCCTGTCAAGGCTATAAGGTCGCGCGAAACATGCGTCATGCGACGCGCCCTTCTTGAAAGGAATATCCGATGGCTATCGAACGCACCTTGTCCATTCTTAAGCCCGATATCACGGGACGCAATCTGACGGGCGATGTGAACGCGCTGATCGAAAAAGCGGGGCTTCGCATCATCGCGCAAAAGCGTTTGCATCTCACGCTGGCCCAGGCGGGGGCTTTTTACGCGGTCCATAAGGAACGCCCGTTCTATAAAGACTTGTGCGCCGTGATGAGCGCCGCGCCGGTGGTGGTGCAGGTGTTGGAAGGCGAAAACGCCATCCTTCGTTACCGCGAATTGATGGGCGCGACCGACCCGGCCAGGGCCGCGCCGGGCACGATACGCGCCCTGTATGGCGAATCCTTGGACGTCAACAGCTGCCATGGTTCGGATGCCGCCGAAACGGCGGCTTGGGAGATTGGCTATTTCTTTGCGGGAATGGAGATTGTAGGCTAACGCCCAGCACATCAGCTGGAGATAACGACATGGCCAGGACTCGAAACCCCTTTGCGCGCGCGTGGATCGGTTTCGTCCTGGCCATTTTTTTGGCGGTGGCCGGGCAGGCTTTGGCTGAGGCGAACGCCTCGGACGAGGATTTGTTCACCGCGCGCGACGTGATGGTGGATGTGTCCTCGGACAACGCCGCCAAGGCGCGGGACGAAGCGGTGGTCAAGGCGCAGATTCAAGCGTTAGAGACCGTCCTAAAGCGCCTGGGCGATGAGAAGGCCGCATTGCCGCCCGGAGCCGATAAGCGTCTGGATGAATTTGTCAGCAGTTTCGAAGTGCAAAACGAGCGACGCTCGGCCAAGCGTTATATCGGCACCTTCACCGTGCGTTTGCGTCCGGCAGCCATTCGCGCCCTTGTGATGAATGGGGGAACGGGGGCGGGCGGCGTGACCACGGTCGCGCATAAACCCGTCTTGATCCTGCCTTTGGTGGTCAGTGCCGAGCAAGCGGTGTTATGGGAACATCGCACCCCGTGGCGCGAGGCCTGGGAGGCAGCGGTGCAGAATCGGGGCTTGGTGCCCTTCGTGCTGCCTGCGGGCGGGGTGAATGACATCACCTTGCTGGGGTCCAACGAAGCCTTGGCGGGCGATGCTCAGGCCATTTTGCGCCTAGCTACCCGCTATAACGCCGACAGTGCCGTGCGCGTCATGGTGTCCGACCCTATCTCGCCCCAAGGCGCGACGGTCGAGATTCGCCGCTACGACGCGCAAGGCGCGCAGGATTTGCCGCCTATGACCGTGGCTCCACAGCCAGGAGAAACGCCTCAGGCGCTGTTGATGCGCGGCGCGCGCATGGTGGCGGATCATCTGACCGAGAGCTGGAAACGCCAGGCCGCCGTGAATACCGCAGGACCCGTTCAGACTCTGATGGTGACGGCTCTGACGCCGGATTTATCGGTCTGGGCCGAA
The DNA here is from genome assembly GCA_016699305.1 of Alphaproteobacteria bacterium. Lineage (NCBI taxonomy): Bacteria > Pseudomonadati > Pseudomonadota > Alphaproteobacteria > Alphaproteobacteria bacterium. Next base: position 1,378,013 of record CP064970.1, on the reverse strand, counting down.
ATTGACCGCCGCTTGCGTCTATCTTCGGCGCTGGAAAAGCGGGAATTGCTGGTGCAAACGCGCCATGGCGCGCGATTGGCCCTGTCCTTTCGCGGCACGCCCGAACAATTGGCCGTGCTGTTGAGGCAAAGCGATCTGGCTTTGACGCGCCTTGCCGACGGCAATTGGGTGCTGGCCCTGCGTGAGAGCCCTGCGTCCGCCCCGTGAGCCGCGCATCTATTCCTGCCGGGCAGTTGCCCCTGCCTTTGCCGCCTCTGACCGCTTTTGGCGCTCAGGATTTCCTGGTCACGACAAGCAACAGCGCCGCCGCCGCCTGGATCGGGCGTTGGCCGGAATGGGGCGACCGTCAAGCCTTGGCTCTGTGCGGCGCGTCTGGTTCGGGCAAGACCCATTTGGCGCATATCGCCCTGGCGCGCGCGGGTGGCGGGCGCATGCTGCGCGGCGACGACTTGCCGAAATTGATGGAGGACAGGGCGCGGCCATGGGGGCTGATGGTGCTGGAAGACGCTTCGCGCGTGGCGGAAAGCGCCGAGCATGAACGCGCCTTATTCCATGTTCTGAACAGCATGCAAGAATGCCGGGGCAGCTTGTTGCTGACGGATACGCATGCGCCCGTGACATGGGGGGTGGCCTTGCCGGATTTGCGCTCGCGCGTGTTGGCCTTGCCCTTGGCAGTTTTGGCCCCGCCCGATGACGATCTTTTGGCAGCCTTGCTGCTGAAATTATGCCGTGACCATCAAATGGAATTGGATCGGTCCGTGGCCGATTTCCTGCTGCCGCGCCTGCCGCGAGACGGCCATGAATTGATGCGCTTGGTCGCCGCCTTGGACGCCGCCAGCCTAGCCGGAAAACGCAAGTTAACCGTGCCCCTGACGCGGGACGTGCTGCGCGACATCGCTTGATGAGATAGGCGCTGACGGTGTGAAGGCACCGTGATGGGCCTTGTCAGGAATAGGAGCCCAAGAAAACAAACCCTAGAAACGGAAATTCCGGCCGCCCCCATTCAGGAACGACCGGAATAAACCGTTTTTCGAAGGGACCAAAGGCCCCCTCAAAAATCAATCAGAGACGCTGATCGAGGTGGCTTCGCGACCCTTGGAGGTCGTTTGCACACGAACAATCAGACGCTGGCCGGGTTCCAGGCTCAGCAACCCTGCGCGAGTCAGGACGCTCTTATGCACAAAGATGTCCTTGTCGCCGTCCTCGGCTGCGATAAAGCCAAAGCCCTTATCCGCCTTGAACCATTTGACGGTGCCAGCCGTTTCGACCTCAGGCCCGCTTGCAACGGGAGGTCCACGACGACCGCCGCCGCTGCCGCCGGAGCGAGGGCCGCCGAAGCCACCACCGCCACCAAAGCCGCCGCCGAAGCCGCCGCCAAAACCGCCACCGCCGAAGCCGCCGCGGTCGCCCCGATCACCTCGGTCGCCGCGATCACCGCGGTCACCACGATCCCCAGAAGACGGGGGAACGGGGGCCAAGCCTTCCAGAACTTCCAGGATGCGCAGAACCTGCGGACCCTTGGCGCCCTGGCCGACCGTGCACAGCATTTGAGTGCCTTCCGGCAGCTGCTGTAAGCCTGCGCGGTTAAGGACCGAGACATGAAGGAAGGCGTCCTTGCCGTCGCCGGCAACACCCCCTTCTTCGGTGACGGAGACGAATCCAAAACCCTTGATAGGGCTGAACCATTTGACAACGGCCTTAGCCTGAGTGCCTTCTTCGGCGGGCATAGCCGGATCTTGTGCGAAGCGTGACAAGTGACAACAACCTTCTGCTGCGTTAGGGATGGCCCATCACATGGCGGATGCCAGATGACGGCATAATCTTGTACCATGTCCCGGTTGAAAAGTGGAGAGGGAAAAAATGGCAGGTCTGGCAGAAGGGATGGAGCCGTCCGAAATCTCGTTAACGCCGGCCCCGGCGGGCGAGCTGTTGACGGCGGCGGCGCGTGATTTCGGCGCTCGGCCAGCCTTGAATTTCTTTGGCCGTGAATGGACTTACGCCCAATTGGCCCGCCAGGTGGCACGCATGGCCTGCGGGTTGCAGGCTTATGGCGTGGCCAAGGGAACCCGCGTCGCTTTGTTGCTGCCCAACACGCCCTATTCGGTGATGGCCTATTACGCCGTGCTGCAAGCGGGGGGTGTGGTGGTCAATCTGAACCCGCTTTATGCCGAGCGCGAATTGGCGCATCAGCTGGCCGATAGCGGGGCCGAATTGGTCATCACCGTGGATTTGCGCGCGATCTATGACCGTTTATGTTCGGCCTTGGCTTTGGGCCAGAACCATATACGGCATATTGTGATGTGTCCTTTCGCCAAGGCTCTGCCCTTTCCGCGCAATCTTTTGTTCCCATGGGTGAAACGCCAGCAAGTGGCGCGTCGCCCTTATGACAAACGCGCCGTGGCTCTATCGGTCTTGATGGGAAAGGGCCATGCCCCCCGTCCCGTGCCTTTGGACCCCGTGCATGACGCCGCCGTCTTACAATATACCGGCGGCACCACGGGCTTGCCCAAGGCCGCGACGCTGACTCATGCCAATATCGCCGTCAACGCCGCCCAATGCGCCGCTTGGTTCGAAGGTTGCCGCCCGGGGCAAGAGCGAATCTTGGGCGTGTTGCCCCTGTTCCATGTCTTCGCCATGACGGTGGTCATGAATCTGGGCGTCAAATTGGGGGCGCAGATTATTCTACTGCCGCGCTTTGACCTGCGCGAGACGGTGGAAACCATCCATCGCCTACGGCCCACGATGTTCCCCGCCGTGCCCAGCATCTATGCCGCCATCAATGTCTTTCGCGGCTTGGCGGAATACGATCTGTCCTCGATTCGCCTGTGCATCTCGGGCGGGGCCGGATTGCCGGGCGAGGTGAAGCGGCGCTTTGAACAACTCACCGGCTGCGTCCTGGTGGAAGGCTACGGCCTCACCGAAACCGCTCCAGTGGCGGCTTGCAATCCCTTGCGCGATTCGGGAAAGATCGGCTCGATCGGCCTGGCTTTGCCCGGCACCGTGATCGAGATCGTAGATATGGAAGACGGAATCACCGTCTTGCCGACGGGCGAGAAGGGCGAAATCTGCATTCGCGGCCCACAGGTGATGGCAGGATATTGGAACCAGCCCGAGGAAACCCGGCGCGCTTTGATTCCGACCCCTCACGGCCCGCGTCTGCGCACCGGCGATGTGGGCTATCAGGACGAAGATGGTTATACTTTCCTTGTGGACCGCATCAAGGATTTGGCGTTGATCGGCGGCTACAACGTCTATCCGCGCCAGGTGGAGGAAGCCATTTATCGCCATCCGGATGTGGCCGAATGCGCGGTGGCAGGCTTGCCCGACGCGCTGCGCGGCCAGCAGTTAAAGGCTTGGGTCGTGTTGCGTCCGGGGGCCGCCTTGGGCCGCGACGCGCTGCATGACTTCTTGCAATCCGCGCTGGCGCCTTGGGAAATGCCGCGCTTTATCGAGTTTCGCGACGCCTTGCCCAAGACCTTGATCGGCAAGATCTCGCGCAAGGACCTGGTCGAGGCTGAGCTTGCCGCCCGCGCCGATAAAACCAAACACAACAAGGAGGAAAGGGCCGCATGACGAGTATTCGTCCGACCAATCAAGAACCGGGGGCGAAAATGCGCATTAGCAAATTTAACCGCATCAAGGCGCGCACTTTCCATGATTTCTCGTGGCCGTCTGAGCTGCCGGAATTTGCCGATTACAATCTGATCTATGGCTGGAATGGCTCTGGCAAAACCACATTGGCTGACATCTTGCGCATGGTTGAAAAACGACAATCAATCGGCGAAGAAGGCATCGACGGATTTGCGATTACCTATGACGACAGAATTATCAGTAACACCAATCTCGCAACAGATACTGCCCCACCATCGGTTCGTGTCTTCAATCGCGCTTTTATCGAAAAAAATGTTTTTGCTGCCAATGGCGCCACACCAATTTTTTTCATTGGGGAAGAAAACATCGAGAAACAAAGAGAACTAGAGAGAAAAAAAGAAGCGTTGTCGACGTTGAAAGCGGATGCCGAGATCAAAAAGAGGGAAAAAGACAACAAAGAAAAAGAGCTGGATAATTTTTGTACTAACAAAGCGACGGGGATGCGCGGTTGGTTAAATATCTCCAGCACTCAGTCCTACAATAAATCGAATTTCAGGAAAGAATGTGATGAA